>JAKOWJ010000093.1 GCA_029781595.1 Pseudomonadota bacterium
GTCGTGTGGGGCTCCACCTTCATCCTGAAATTGGTGGCGCGCGCGCCCTGGATCGTGCACGTGGGCGTGGCCGTGCTCGCCTGGACGGCGGCCAAGATGATCGCCTCCGAGCCGCTCTTCGCCGCGTTCTTCGCCGACCACGCGTACGCCCGCGGCGGCCTGACCGCCCTCGTCTTCGCGCTCGCCTTCGCGCCCGCCCTCCTCGCCCTGCGGCGGCGGCCGGCCGGCGCCACGCAGGCCGCGTGAACCCCGATTCCCCGAGCGCCCCGGAGGCCCCATGAAGCGAATCCTCGTACCCGTCGACGGCTCCGAGAAGGGCCTGCAGGCCGTGCGCGCCGCCATCGCGGAGAGCCGGCCCGCGGTGGACCGCATCGAGCTCGTGCACGTGCAGCCGGGCCTGCCGCGCCACGCCGCGCGCTTCGCCCCGCGCCGGTCGCGCGACGAGTGGCGGCGCGAGCGCGCGGCCCGGGCGCTCGCGCCCGCGCGCCGCCTCGTGGAAGGAGCCGGCATCGACTGCGGCACGCACGCCTTCGTGGGCCCCACGGTGCGCGTCATCGACGAGTGCGCGCGGCGCCTGCGCGCCTCCGAGATCGTGCTGGGGGCCACGAGGCGCGGGCCCTTCGCGAGCTTCCTGCACAACAGCGTGAGCGCGCGGCTTCTGGAGTCGGCGAGCGTGCCGGTGCGCGTGGTGCCGGCCGCGCGCGCGCCCGCCTTCGAGCGCGTGGCGATCCCGCTCGGCATCGGCATGGCGCTGCTCGTCCTCGCCGCCGAGGACTGACGGGCCGGACGGGCTAGAAGCTGTAGCGGAAGACCAGCTCGCGGCGCTTCAGGGTGAGCCGCTCGGGCGTGAGGCCCGGCAGTTGCGGCAGGAACCGCCTGGCGCCCGGCACCGTGAGCCGGCCCGAGCTGTCGAGGCAGACCTCCAGGTCGCTGCGGCCGCAGGCCCCGCCGGGCTTGAGCTGCAGCATCGACTCGCGCGGCGGCAGGGCGGGGGTCGCCAGCGGGTCGCGGGCCACCTTGGCGCCCGATTACGCGGCCGGCAATCCGTAGGGCTGCCAGCCGCCGCGGAATGCCCCGTCTTCCGCCGCCAGCGCGGGGGCGGACAAGGTGGCGATCACGAGCACGGCCAGGCGGATTCGCATGCGCGTTGGACTCCGATTGCGCCCTGCCGTTTCCCTTGCAAGAAGGGTGCCCGACGCGGCCGCGCCGCCGCGGAAGATTCCGCACTGCAAGCCACTGACGCCAAAGGGAAATCTTCTGCCCGGCCGAGGGTATCGTGGCAGGACCCGCCGCGGGCGCGGCCGCCCGTCTCCGCGGGGCGACCCGCGCGCCGCGCATTGCCCCAAAGTGTCACCCCGGCCTTGACGTTCCTCGAACGGCCGGCCCGGGAACCTGTGGGAGAATTGCGCGTCCCAGAACCCGTGCCCGACATGCTGAACCGCCTGCCTCCCCGCGCCTTCTTCGCCGCCCTGTTCGTGGCGTGCGCCTCGCTCATCGGCTTCGGCCTCTTCCTGCAGCACGTGGAGGAGCTCGAGCCCTGCCCGATGTGCATCCTGCAGCGCTACGCCTTCGTCTCGATCGGCCTGGTGGCGCTCATCGCCGCCATCCACGGGCCGGTGCGCGTGGGCGTGAAGGTCTACTCGGTGCTCATCGCGGCGATCGCCATCGCCGGCGGCAGCGTCTCGGTGCGCCAGTCGATGCTGCAGCGCTTCCCCGCGCCCGAGCCGGCCAAGTGCATGACGGGCGACCTCGACTTCCTGCTCTCCAACTTCCCCCTCGCGCAGGCCCTGCCCCGCATCTTCCAGGGCACCGGCGACTGCGCCAAGGTCGAGTGGAGCCTCTTCGGCCTGTCGATCGCGGAGTGGGCCCTCGTGTGGTTCGTGCTCATCGTCGCGACCACCGCCTGGCTCGCGTTCTTCCGCCGCCGCCCGGCCGCCGCCGTTGCCTGACCGCCGCGTCTTCCTGCAGCGCGCCTTCGCCGTCGCGGCGACCGCGTTCGTCTTCCCGCGCCTGGCGCGCGCCGCCGCCCCCGCGAAGTTCTCCGCCTACCCGTTCACGCTGGGCGTGGCCTCCGGCAGCCCCGTGGCGGACGGCATCCTGCTCTGGACGCGCCTCGCGCCCGACCCGTTCGACGCCGAGGGCCCGGGGCGCGACGACATCGAGGTGCGGTGGGAAGTGGCGCAGGACGAGAAGTTCTCGCGCATCGTGCGCCGCGGCACGGCGCTCGCGGTGGCCGACCGGGCGCACGCGGTGCACGCGGAGGTGGACGGCCTGGAGCCCGGCCGCTGGTACCACTACCGCTTCCTCGCGGGCGGCGAGGCGAGCGCCACCGGCCGCACGCGCACGGCGCCCGCGCCGGGCCGGGACGACGACCGACTGAGGCTCGCGCTCGCCTCCTGCCAGCACTACGAGCAGGGCTGGTTCGTCGCGCACCGCCACCTCGCCGCCGAGTCGCCGGACCTCGTCGCCTTCGTGGGCGACTACATCTACGAGCGCAGCCGCAAGGGCGGGCGCGTGCGCACGCACCGCCTGGACAACCCCCGCACCCTCGTCGGCTACCGCCTGCACTACGCCCAGTACAAGACGGACCCGGACCTGCAGGCCGCGCACGCCTGCGCGCCGTGGCTGTGCACCTGGGACGACCACGAGGTGGCCAACGACTACGCCAACGACCGCGGGCAGGACCTCGACCCCGCGTTCCTCGAGCGCCGGGCCGCGGCCTACCGCGCCTACTTCGAGCACCTGCCGCTTCGACCCTCGGTGCTGCGCGAGGGCGGCGAATACCGCCTGTACGGCGCCCACGCCTGGGGGAGCCTCGTGAACCTCCTCGTGCTGGACGACCGGCAGTACCGCGCCCACCAGGCGTGCCCCCGGGCCGGGCGCGGCGGCAGCAACGTCGTGGGGCCCTCCTGCACGGAGCTCGCGCGGCCCGGCCGCACGCTGCTCGGCGAGGCGCAGGAGCGGTGGCTGGACGGGGCGCTCGCCGGCTCGAAGGCGCGGTGGAACCTCCTGGTCCAGCAGACGCTGCTGGTGCCGGCGGGCACGCCCTCGCCCGAGGGCCTGAAGCACTGGACCGACGGCTGGGACGGCTACCCGTGGGCGCGCCGCAGGCTCCTGGATTCGCTCGCGCGCAGCCGCGCCGCCAACCCCGTGGTGCTCGGCGGCGACGTGCACGCGAACTACGTCGCCGACGTGCACGCCGACCCGGAAGATCCCGCCTCGCCCATCGTGGCGGCGGAGTTCTGCGGCACCTCGATCACCTCCGAGGGCACCTCCGCCAAGCGCGTCGCCGCCATCCGCGCCGCCAACCCGCACATCCACTTCGCCGACGCCTCGCGCCGCGGCTACGTCGCGATCGACGCGGGCCGCGACCGGCTGGAAGCGCGCCTGCGCGTGGTGGACTCCGTGCACCAGCCCGACTCGCCCGTCTCCACCGCCGCCACCTTCCACGTCGAGGCCGGACGCCCCGGGATCGCGGGCTGAAAAAAAAACGCCGCGGCGGTGCCGCGGCGCTTCCCCGTCGTGCTTCCCGCCGCCTATTCGATGGCGAGGATCTTCATCGCCTTCGCGAGCGTGTCGATGGACGCCTGGTGCTTGCCGGCCTTGTGCAGCGCTTCGCCCTCGGCGCGGAATTTCTTCACTTCCTTCAGCTGCTCCGCGCTGAGCTTGGGGTGCTTGGCGAGCGCCTCGTCGATCTTCTTCATGTCCGACGGGCAGTGGAAGGCGAGGGCCGAGCCCGCGAAAAGCGTCGCGGCCACGGCGGCGATCGTGCGTTTCATGGTGGCTCCTTCGCGTGGAGTTGGGGGGGTACGGCGCGCCGAGTCTAGCGCACGGCGCCGCGCCGCGCACCGGCCCCCGGGCGGTCAGGCCGCCAGGCCCCGCGCCCCGTCCCAGAGCAGCTTCACGCCCACCAGCGCGAGCATCCCGTAGGCGATGCGGTAGAAGAGCGCCTGCGACAGGCGCCGCATCATCCACACCCCCAGCAGGATCCCCAGCGGCGCGAGCGGCATGAGCGCGAGCGAGGTGAGGAGGTTGCGGGTGTCGAAGAGACCCAGCCAGACGTAAGGCACGAGCTTGGCCGCGTTGATCACGGCGAAGAAGACGACCGTGGTGCCCACGAGCACCGCCTTGTCGAGCCTGAGCGGCAGGAGGTAGACGCTGAGCGGCGGGCCGCCCGCGTGCGCGACCGTGCTCGCCAGCCCCGACAGCGTGGACCAGAAGAGGCCCCTGGCGCGCGAGGGCGCGGCCGGCGGCGCCTCGCGGGCCGCCGCGTGCAGGCGGTGCGCCACGAACGCGAGCGCCATCGCGCCCAGCAGGGCGCGCAGGAGCGCCTCGCTGAAGTAGCGGAAGGTGAGCGTGCCCAGCACGATGCCGGCCACGCCGCCGGCGAGCAGCACGCCCAGGTTCGCGCGGTGGTAGGTGCCGCGGTAGGCGATGAGCCCCGTCACGTCCATCACCACGAGGATGGGCAGCATGATGGCGGCAGCCTGCGGCGTGGGCACCGCCAGCGCCACCAGGGGCGTGGCCATGATGCCCAGGCCGCTGCCGAAGCCGCCCTTGGACACGCCCATGATGAGCACGGCGGGCAGCGCCACCGCGTAGAAGAACGGGTCGTCGATCACTCGCCGAGGGTGCGAAGATCGGCCAGTGGTTCCGCGAAGAGCTTGCCGGAGCGCTCGTGGCGCAGCAGGTCGGCGGCGACGTCCGCCGGGTCGCGCAGCTCCCCGGCCGCCTTCATCCTCCGGAAGTGCTCGACGTCGACGAACTCCTCGGGGCTGGCACTCCTCACCACGCCCTGCATCGGCGTGTCGATGACGCCGGGCGCCACGCTCGCCACGAGCACGCCCGTGTGCGCGGTCTGCGCCTCCAGGGCGGCCACGCGCGAGACCATGTCCAGGCCGGCCTTGGCCGCGCAGTAGGCGCCCCAGCCGAAGATGGGCCGGCGGCCCGCGCCGGAGGAGATGTTCACGACGCGGCGCTGCTTCGCCTGCGTCTCCATCGCCGCGAGGAAGCGGCGCATGAGCAGGATGGGCGCCACGAAGTTCACCACGAGGTTGCGCTCGAGCTCGGCGGCGTCCACGCGGTCCAGCATGCCCACGGGCGAGATGACGCCCGCGTTGTTGAAGAGCACGGCCTTGCCGAAGCGCTTGCCGCGCAGGCGCGCCTCGAGGCGGTCGCACACCACGTCCACGGCGCGCGGATCGGCGAGATCCACGAAGAGCTGCGCGCCGCCGGGGATGGGCCCGTCGGGCGCGCGGCCCAGGGCGATGAGCTCGACCTCGGTTTCCCGGCCCAGCTGCTCGACCAGCGCGCGGCCCAGCCCCTTCGTGTGGCCGGTGACGATGTAAAGATCCATGACGGTCCGCCTTGCGAAAGGCCGCCATTCTTACATGCCGGCGATCACGCTCGCCATCGTGGCCGCGTCGTCGTCGAAGCCGCCGTGCGTGGTGCTCTCGCTCGCCCCGCCCGGCGCGGCGACGACCTCCACCGCGCGCTTGCGCGCGAGCTCGCGCGGGAAGAACTTCTCCATGCCCAGGATCGGCACCTCGCGCCCGCCCTCGAAGGACTGCGAGACGAGGTAGAGCAGCGAGCGGCCGTAGCCGAGGATGGGGCGGCAGGTGGGGTCCTGGCGCTCGGCGGCGTCCGTGAGGTGGAACTCGCGCAGGCGCTTGACCTGCCCGCGCTCGAGCCACGGCCGCAGGCGCTCGTCGAACACGTCCACGCGCACCGCCGGCGCCAGGAAGGTGACGGTCTCGAACTCCCACTCCTGCGCCGCCAGCCGGTCGACGAGGAAGGCGTGGACGATGGAGCCCGCCGAGTGCCCGACGAGGTGAAGGCGCAGGGGGTGCTCCCGCGCCACGGGCGACTCGTTCAGGTGCTTGAAGAGCAGGCGAAGGCCCGCGTCGGGCTCGCCCGAGAGCGCCTGCGCGTTCTGCTTCATCTCGCCCCACAGCGCGGCCCCGCCGGGCGCGAGGAGCGACTCCAGCCGCGCGTCCCACCACTTGCCCAGCGACTCGAGTGGCCCGCCCGTGGGCCGCGGCGCCGCCTTCACCGCGTCCTCCAGGCGCCCCTTGAGCGTCGACCACAGGTCCGACTCCCACATCACGAACACGGGGAAGCGCCTCGCGCGGTAGAGGGCCGGGAACCACTTCGCGAACGTCTCCGCCGCGCCCTTCTCGCCCACGAGCCCGCCGTGCGCGTACAGGCAGATGTCCAGCGGCCGGCCGGGCTTCACGCCCCAGTCGCGGCGCGCGGCGTCGAGGTACTCCGTGACGAGGGCGCGCACGTCGTCCTCGCCCGTGCGGAAGTCGCCCGAGGTCGAGAGCCGCCCGTTGTTCTCCATGTCGATCACGTAGGGCGCGAGCTGGTGGCGCGCGAGCACCCCGTCGCCCGAGAGACGGGCGCCGCGGCCGCCCGCGGCGGGCGTGGGCGAGGCCGCCACGCGCCGGTGCTCCTCGGTCACCACGCCGAGCTGCGCCACCCAGCAGTCCATGGCGTGCTCGGTCCAGTCCTCGTAGGTGAGCGTCGCGAATCCGCCGTCGCCCCAGCCCTCGCCCCAGGAGTTGTGCACCAGGAAGCCGCGCGCGTCGTAGCCGACGATGGCGAACGCGTGGCCGCCGTCCGTGGGCTTCGCCTTGCGGAACGGGATCACCCAGCCGCGGCGGTCCGCGGCCTTGCGGTCCTCGAGCCAGCCGTCGTGGCACACGGCGCTCGCGTAGAGGATGCCCGCCTCGTTGAGGGCCACGTGCATGTCCGTCACCGAGCGCGTGTCGACGCGGTAGTAGGCGCCCAGCGGCCGGTTCACCGCGTCCAGCCACCAGTCCTCGCCGGGCACGTTGGTGGCCACCGGCATGTCGATCTCGCGCCACAGGCTGCGCGCGCAGGCGCCGTGCTTGAACCAGCCCTTGAGCGCGCCGCGAACGCTGGAGCCCGCGTCCCCGGCGCCCGGGAACTCGTCGTAGCGCCGCGCCATGGAGTAGAGCATCCAGGGCGAGACGTCGGCTTCCGCCTTGCGCCCGGCCTGCTGCAGCAGGTGGTCGACGACCACGGCGAGCGAGAAGCCCGTGCAGGCGTTGGTGTCGCCTTGGTGGAGGACGGGCAGCCTGGTCTTCGCGCGGAAGGCCGGCGGCGGGATGATCGCGACGGAGGGCTGGTAGGGGCGGTCGCGCAGGTCGATCTTGTCGGGAGTGACGTTGCGCACCGGGCGCTTCGGCGCGGGTTCGGCGGCCGCGGCGCGGGTTCGGCGTTTCGGGGCGGGCATGGCGGCTCCTTGTCGAGGCGTGGGCATCGGACGGGCCGGCGGCGTGGCCGGGTGCGCGGAGCGTGTGGGCGTCTTGCGCGGGGATCGCGCGGCTGCGCCACTGCCGAAAAGCATACAGGCGTTATCCCCGCGACGCGCGAAGCCACCGCGCGCAGGCGCCGGCGCCGCAGCCCCGAACGCGGCGGGGAACCTCCGCCCCGGCAGGGCATCGCAAAGGGAGCCGGTCCCGCCGGCGTCCCGTTCCCGTCCCCGAGAAGGATCCCCCATGCGACACGCCCGCCTCGCCGCCTGCCTCCTTTCCGCCCTCGCCCTTCCCGCCCCCGCGCTCGCCGACGACCCTGCCGACGGCGCGTGGCGCGGCAACCTCGGCTTCGGCCTGAGCTACAGCGCCGGCAACACGGACGCCGGCAGCGCGAGCCTCGCCGCCGACGCCGTGCGCGCCACGCCCGAGGACAAGCTCGCGTTCTCCGCCGCGGCCCTGCGCGGCCGCTCGCGCAAGGACGGCGTCACCACGACCACCGCCGACTTCGCCAAGGCGAGCGGCCGCTACGACAGGAACCTCGATGGCGACTGGTTCGCCTTCGGGAGCCTGGGCCTGGAGCACGACCGCCTGCAGCGCCTGGACCTGCGCACGGCACTCAACGCGGGCCTCGGCAATCACGTCGTGAAGACGGACGCCCACTCCCTCGACGTGTTCGGGGGCGCGGGCGCCACGGACGAACGCTTCGAGGAGCTCACGCGCGACTTCGGCGAGTTGGTGCTGGGCGAGGAATCCTCGCACCGCCTCACGGACACCACCACGCTCCGGCAGCGGCTGGCGGTCTACCCCAACCTGGAGGAATCCGGCGAGTATCGCGCCGAGTTCGACGCGAGCGTGGCCACCGCCATCGACGCCACGTGGAGCCTCAAGGTGACGCTCTCCAACCGGTACCTCAGCAACCCCCTGCCGGGCCTGGACACCACGGACACCGTGCTCCTCGTGGGGCTCGCGGCGCGCTTCGGGCCGAAGTGAAACCGGCCGCGGCCGCGGTGTAACGGCGGCCTGCGGTCCGCCGGAACGCCGCCGCGCGCGCTGCGCTACACTCCGTTGGCCGAGGACATCCCATGACGCCGACCGCCACCCGCCCGCCGCGCCGCCTCGCCCTCGCGCTGGTCGCCGCGCTCGCGTTCCTTTCCGGCTGCTACGAGTCCTCCCGCCCGCTGGGCCCGGCCGATCGCGGGCAGGTCGACCCCGAGCTGCTCGGCGAGTGGGCCTGCCGCTCCGCCGGCAAGGATCCCAAGGACGCGAGCCTCGCCGTGCTCGCGTACGACGACAGGCGTTTCGTCCTGCGCTGGCGCGAGGGGGACGAAACCACGCACTGGGCCGCGCACTCGTCCATCGTCGGCGGCGGGCTCCTCTACAACGTGCGCGAGCTCAAGCCAGACGGGCGCGCGACGAAGTGGGTCTTCCTGCGCGCGCTCTCGCCCGCGCGCGGCGAGCTCTCCCTGTCGGTCGTGAAGGACGAGGCGCTCAAGGGGCTCGCGGAGCCCGCGGCGCTCGGCGAGATCCGCCGGCGCGTGAACGACGAGGCGCTCTACGAGCCGTGGGCCAGCTGCCGGCGGCCGCCAGAGCAGGCGCGGTGAGCGCCGGGCCCGCATCGATTCCATTCGCGCGGCACGTGCCCGGAAACGAACCGGAAGCCCGCACGTGAAGGACGAGGAATTCGAGGCCCTGGTCGCCCGACTCGACCCGGTGGCCCAGCGTGATCCGCAGGGCTACCGCCGCAAGGTCCTGGTGCTGGCGGTGCTGGGCAACCTCTACGTGGCGGGCGTGCTCCTCCTGCTGGTCGCGCTGCTCGTCGCGATCGTCGTCAACATGCTCCACAAGCACTCGCCCGTGGGGGGGCACGTCGCCCTGGGCATCCTGGCGCTGCTGGCGATCAGCCTGCGGGCGCTCATGGTGAAGGTGCCACCCCCCGAGGGCATCGAGATCCCGGCGGACCAGGCGCCGGCTCTCCACGCCATGATCGAGGAACTGCGCGCCAGGCTGGACGCGCCGGCCCTCCACCACGTCCTGCTCACCGACGAATTCAACGCGGGCGTCCTCCAGTCCCCGAGGCTCGGCCTCCTCGGCTGGCCCCGAAACTACCTGGTGATCGGCGTGCCACTCATGAAGGCGCTCACGCCCGGCCAGTTCAAGGCCGTGCTGGCGCATGAATTCGGGCACTTGTCGCGCGGCCACGGCCGCCTCTCCAACTGGGTGTACCGCCAGCGCCTGCGGTGGAGCCAGCTGGTCGAGCGGCTGGAACTGACCCGCGTTACCGGGCTCTTCCTTTTCAAGCCGGCGCTCGTCCGGTTCGTGCCCTACTTCAACGCGTATTCCTTTCCGATGGCCCGGGCCAACGAGTACGAGGCGGATGCCACGTCGGTCCAGCTCACCTCGCCGCAGGAGGCGGCGGCCGCGCTGACGATGTGCGAGACCGCGGGGGCCTACCTGCAGGAGCGCTTCTGGCCCTCGGTCCACGGCCAGGCGGATGATCACCCCGAGCCCGTCGGCGCGCCCTTCCGCGAGATGAGCGATCGCCTGGCCGAGGATCTCGACCCGTCCGCCGCCGCGCACTACGTCGAGCGGGCCATGGGCCAGCCGCCGAACGTCATCGACACGCACCCCGTGCTGAAGGACCGCCTGGCCGCCATGGGACAGGCGCCGGCCCTGGAATTTCCGCCCGCGGGCGAGGCCGCGGACCAGTTGCTGGGCTCAGTACTCGGCCCGGTCGTCGATGTCCTCGACCGACGCTGGGCCGGGGGAATCCGCGAGGCCTGGATGGCGCGCCACCACGCCGTGCAAGGCCAGCGCCGAGAACTGCAGGCCCTGGAGGAAAGGGTGGCCCGGGGCGAGTCGCTTTCCGCGGACGAGGGCTGCCAGCGCGCCATGCTCACCGAGTCGACGGGTGCCGACGCCGGGCGCGCCCTCGCCCAGTTGACGGAGATCCAGGCCCGCTGGCCGGACCATCCCCTCGCGTGCTTCCTGCTGGGCACGCGCCTGCTCGATCGCGACGACGCGGCCGGCGTGGCGATGCTCGAGACGGCGATGCGCCAGGACGACGGTGTCATCGCGCGGTCCTGCGAATGCCTGCGGGATTTCCACCTGCGCGGCGGGCGACCCGCGCAGGCCCGCGAATGGGACGATCGCCTGAAGAGACGCCTCGAGGAGCTGGAGGCGATTTCGCTCGAGCGAAGCGAAGTCCGGTCCAACGACAAGATGCTTCCGCACGGGCTCACCGATGCGCAGGTCGCGGATCTTCGCCGCGTGCTCAAGGCGATTCCCGGGCTGAGGAAGGCGTATCTCGCCAGGAAGCGCGTGAAGCACCTCCCGGATGAGCCCTGCTACGTCCTCGCGTTCACGGCCACGGGGTTCTTCCAGAACTATTCCGAGCAGCGCCGGGCCGACATCGTCGCCGCGATCCAGTCCCAGGTCACTTTCCCCGGCGAGACGCTGATCATCCATGTCGAGGAGTACAACGCCGCCTTCCGGCGCCTTTTCCGGTGGGTCAGGAAGTCGAGGATCGTC
>JAKOWJ010000118.1 GCA_029781595.1 Pseudomonadota bacterium
GCGAGGTAGCCGTCGGCCGTGACCTGCGCGAAGCCGATCACCAGGCCCAGCGCGAGCAGGGCCGCGGTGACGTAGCCGTGGCTCGCGTCGGCGAAGAAGCCCGCGACCGAGGCGTCGGCCGGGTTGGCCAGCGCCTCGAAGATCGCGTACATCACGACGACGATGGCCGCGTGCAGCACGCTCTCGGCGAGCGTGGCGGCGTGGGCGACGCGCACCGAGGCCGTGCGAAGGCGCAGCGCCTGCACCGCCCCGATGGCGAGCGAGAAGGCCCAGTAGGCCAGGTGGTGCGGCGCGGCGAAGAAGGCCGGCCCCTCCACCAGCCCCTCGATGGCCGTGTAGGCCGCCGGCCCGATGAGGTTGCCCAGGAAGGGGCGCGGGCGGCCCGCGTGCTTCCACGTGCCGAGGAACCAGGCCTGCACCAGGCCCGTGGCGATGAGCGTGTAGGGGTCGGGCGAGGAGACGAACCCGCGCCAGCCCTCCCGCATCCACTCGAAGAGGGCGTTGGCGAGCGGGAAGTAGGCGCTGTTGGAGAGGAACTCCTCGCGCACGGCGCCGGCGCGCGTGCCCGCGAGGCGCGCCTCGAGCGCGGAGGCGCGGTTCACGGGGCTTCCGCGAGGCCCGCGAGCAGCTCCGCCTGGTGCTCGGCCATCAGCGCCCCGGTGAGCTCCGCGAGGTCGCCGTCCATGATCTGGTCGATCTTGTAGAGCGTGAGGTTGATGCGGTGGTCCGTCACGCGCCCCTGCGGGAAGTTGTAGGTGCGGATGCGGTCGGAGCGGTCGCCCGAGCCGATGAGGCTCTTCCTCTCGCTCGCCTCCTTCGCCTGCTGCTCGCGCGCCTGCTTGTCGCGGATGCGCGCGGCGAGCACGCGCCAGGCCTGCTCGCGGTTCTTGTGCTGGCTGCGCGCGTCCTGGCACTCCACGACGATGCCGGTGGGCAGGTGCGTCAGGCGCACCGCCGAGTCGGTCTTGTTCACGTGCTGGCCGCCGGCGCCGCTCGCGCGGTAGGTGTCTACGCGCACGTCGGCGGGGTTGATCTCGACCGAGGTGTCGTCCGCCTCGGGCATCACCGCGACGGTGGCCGCCGAGGTGTGGATGCGGCCCTGCGTCTCGGTGGCCGGCACGCGCTGCACGCGGTGGCCGCCCGACTCGAACTTCAGGCGCGAGTACGCGCCCTGGCCGACGATGCGCGCGATCACCTCCTTGAAGCCGCCGGCCTCGCCCGGGCTCTCCGAGACCACCTCGACCTGCCAGCGGTTCCTCTCGGCGTAGCGCGCGTACATGCGGAAGAGGTCGCCCGCGAAGAGCGCGCTCTCGTCGCCGCCGGTGCCGGCGCGGATCTCGAGGAAGAGGTTCCTCTCGTCGTTGGGGTCCTTCGGCAGGAGCATGCGCTGGATGTCCTCGCCGATCGCCTCCAGGCGCGCGCGGCCCGCCCGCAGCTCCTCCTCCGCGAACTCCCGCATCTGCGGGTCGCGCGCCATCTCCTCGGCGGCGGCGATGTCGGCCTCGGTGCCGCGGTACTCGCCGTAGCGCTCCACCACGGGGGCGATCTCGGCGTGCTCCTTGGCCAGGCGCCGGTAGTTGTCCAGGTCGGCCGTCACGGCCGGGTCCGCGAGCAGGGCGTCGAGCTCCCTTGCGCGCGAGACCAGGCCCGCGAGCCGCGAGGCCACGCTCGCCTTCATGGCTCGCCCGTCTCGTCGCGCCCGGCCGCGTTGTCGGGGAAGAGGATCTCCACGGCGCGCACCAGGGAGTCGCGCTCGCCGTCGGCGGCGCGGTTCAGGGCCTGCGTCGGGTGGTGCAGGATCTTGTTGACGAGCCCGGCGGCCAGGCCCTCGAGCACCTTCGCGGGGTCGTCGCCCCTGGAGAGGCGCACCTTCGCCTTGGCGAGCTCGGCGGTGCGGTACTCGTCGGCCTTGGCGCGCAGCTGCACGATGGCGGGCACGGCGCCGCGCGCCTTGAGCCAGGCCTGGAAGGCCTCGACCTGGCGCTCGACGATGGTCTCGGCCTCGGCCACGGCGGCCTGGCGCTGGCCCGCGCCCTCCTGGACGATGGTGCCGAGGTCGTCGATCGTGTAGAGGAAGAGGTCCTCGAGCTCGGCCGCGTCGGGCTCCACGTCGCGGGGCACGGCGAAGTCGACGACGAACATCGGGCGGAAGCGCCGCGCCTTGAGCGCGCGCTCGAAGGCCCCGCGCGAGAGGATGGGCAGCGTCGAGGCCGTGCCCGTGATGACGATGTCGAACTCGTGCAGCCGCTCGGGCAGCTGCTCCAGGGCGATGGCGGTGCCGGAAAAGCGCTCGGCGAAGGCCTCGCCGCGGGCGAGGGTGCGGTTGGCCACCACCACCTGCTGCGGGGCCTGGGCCACGAAATAGGTGGCCGCGAGCTCGACCATCTCGCCCACGCCGATGAGCAGCATGCGGGTGCGCGAGATGTCGCCGAAGAGGTTCTGGGCGAGCTTCAGGGCCGCCGCCGACATCGAGATCGACTGCGCGCCGATGGCCGTCTGGGTGCGCACCTCCTTGGCCACCGAGAAGGTGTGCTGGAAGAGCCGTCCCAGCGTCGAGCCCAGCGTGCCGCTGTGCTCGGCCGTGCGCACCGACTGCTTGACCTGGCCCAGGATCTGCGGCTCGCCCAGGACCATGGAATCCAGGCCCGAGGCGACGCGGAAGGCGTGGCGGATGGCCTGCGCCTCGCTGTGGGCGTACACGTGATCGCCGATGTCCACGCCGGTGCGCCGGGCCTCGTCCTCCAGCCAGCGGCGAACCGCGCCCAGGTCGTCGGCGCGGCAGTAGATCTCGGTGCGGTTGCACGTGGACACCAGCACGGCCTCGGCCACGCCGGGGCAGCCGGCGAGCGAGGTGAGCGCCTGCGACTGGGTCTCGGTCGGGAAGGCGAGCTTCTCGCGGACCTCGATCGGGGCGCTGTGATGGTTGATGCCGAGAACGTGCAGGGGCATGGGCCGATCGGCCCCGCCTGTTGCGCGGCGGGGCTTGGGAGAGGGCGGATTATACAGGCGGCCTCCCGGCCCCCCCTTTGCGCGATTCGGGGTGGGTCCGGCCCGGGCGGCCGGGCCCGCCGGGGGCCATCCGGGCCGGGCGGGGGTGCGTATCATGGGACCCGAGCCCCTACCGGAGAGTCCCGTGCGCCGCCTCCTCGCCACCGCCCTCGCGCTCGCCGCCCTGCCGGCCACCGCCGCCTGCCCCGCGCTCCTGGACCACCGCGTGACCACCCTCAAGGGGGCGAGCGCCGACCTGTGCGGCTACGCCGGCAAGGTGGTGCTGGTGGTCAACACGGCCAGCTACTGCGGCTACACGGGCCAGTACAAGGGCCTCGAGAGCCTCTACGAGCGCTTCCGCGACCGCGGCCTCGTGGTGCTGGGCGTGCCCTCGAACGACTTCGGCTCGCAGGAGCCGGGCAGCGACGCCCAGGTGGCGGAGTTCTGCGAGCGCACCTACAAGGTCCGCTTCCCCATGCTCTCCAAGGCCGTGGTGAGCGGGCCGCAGGCCGCGCCCCTGTACCGGGGCCTCGCGGGCGCGACGGGGGAGGCCCCGAAGTGGAACTTCCACAAGTACCTGGTGGGCCGCGACGGCCGCGCCGTGGCGAGCTACCCGAGCTCCGTGGCGCCCGAGGATCCGCGCCTCGTGGGCGCCGTGGAAAAGGCGCTGGCCGCACCCTGAAGGGCCCGCCCGGCGGCCCCGCCGCGGCATTCTTTACAAGAAGAACGAAAAAGGCGCACTATTGCTTTGATTTAACTTAATCTTTTGACATGTCCGCTGCCCCCGGCACGTTCAGCCCGCTCGGCCGCGCCCTCGTCCAGCAGGGCCGGCTCGTGCAGGCCGACGCCACCGCCATCCAGCTCGAGGCCACGAAGGCCGGGGTGAGCTTCGTCCAGCAGCTCATCGCCTCGCGCAAGCTCAGCGCGCGCGACGTCTCGCAGTTCGCGGCCAACGCCTTCGGCTATCCCCTGCTCGACCTGGCGAGCGTGGACACCGACCAGCTGCCGCTCAACCTCATCGACGCGAAGATCGTCGCCAACCACCGCGTGATCGCGCTGGGCAAGCGCGGCAACCGGCTCTTCGTGGGGATGAGCGATCCCACCAACGAGCAGGTGATCCAGGAGGTGAAGTTCGCCACCGGCATGACCATGGAGCCGGTGGTGGTGGAGGACGACAAGCTCTCGGCGGTGGTGCGGCGCCTGGCCGAGAGCGCCGGCAAGACGCTCGAGTCGGTGACCGAGGACGTGGACCTCTCCGGCGTGGAGGTGACCGACGGCGAGACGCAGCCCGAGGTGGTCACCGAGGAGATCGACGACGCGCCGGTGGTGAAGTACGTGCAGAAGATCCTGCTCGACGCCATCAACGGGGGCGCCTCGGACATCCACTTCGAGCCCTACGAGAAGTTCTACCGCGTGCGCTACCGCATGGACGGGGTGCTCTACGACGTGGCCCAGCCGCCGCTGGCCATCAAGGAGAAGATCGCCTCGCGCATCAAGGTGGTCTCGCGACTGGACATCTCCGAGAAGCGCGTGCCGCAGGACGGGCGCATGAAGATGGTGCTGTCGAAGTCGCGCGCCATCGACTTCCGCGTCTCGACCCTGCCCACGCTCTTCGGCGAGAAGATCTGCATGCGCATCCTCGACCCCTCGAGCGCCACGCTCGGGATCGAGGCGCTGGGCTACGAGCCCGACCAGAAGGAGGCGCTGCTGCGCGCGATCGAGCGGCCCTACGGCATGGTGCTGGTCACGGGCCCGACGGGCTCGGGCAAGACCGTCTCGCTCTACACGTGCCTGAACATCCTCAACAAGCCGGGGATCAACATCTCCACGGCGGAGGACCCGGCGGAGATCAACCTGCCGGGCATCAACCAGGTCAACGTGAACGACAAGGCGGGCCTGAACTTCGCGGTGGCGCTCAAGGCCTTCCTGCGCCAGGACCCGGACATCATCATGGTGGGCGAGATCCGCGACCTGGAGACCGGCGAGATCGCGATCAAGGCCGCGCAAACGGGGCACATGGTGCTCTCCACGCTGCACACCAACGACGCGCCCTCCACGCTCACGCGCCTGATGAACATGGGCATCGCGCCCTTCAACATCGCCTCGTCGGTGATCCTCATCACGGCCCAGCGCCTGGCGCGGCGCCTGTGCAGCTGCAAGCGCCCGGTGAGCATCCCGGAGGAGGCGATGATCCGCGCCGGATTCGCCGAGGACGAGCTAGACGGCACCTGGCAGACCTACGAGCCCGTGGGGTGCGAGGTGTGCAAGAATACCGGCTACAAGGGGCGGGTCGGGATCTACGAGGTGATGCCCATCTCCGAGGAGATCGAGCGCATCATCATGAAGAACGGGACGGCCATCGACGTGGCCGACCAGGCGCAGCGCGATGGCGTGAGGAACCTGCGCCAGTCGGGGCTTCTCAAGGTGAAGAAGGGACTCACCTCGCTCGAAGAGGTCGAGGCCGTCACGAACGAGTAGGGGGGACGCAGATGGCAGCGATCGCGAGGAAGGACACCAAGGACGTCAAGCTCTACAACTTCGCGTGGACCGGCAAGGACAAGACCGGCAAGGTCGTCAAGGGCGAGGTGCGCGCGGGCGGCGAGCACGTCGTCATGGCCACGCTGCGCCGCCAGGGCATCCAGGTCTCGAGCGTCAAGAAGGTCTCGCAGCGCGGCGGCTCGAAGATCACCGACAAGGACATCACCATCTTCACCCGCCAGCTCGCGGTGATGATGAAGGCGGGCGTGCCCCTGCTGCAGGCCTTCGACATCGTCGGCAAGGGCCACGCCAACCCCTCGGTGGGCAAGCTCCTGCTGGACATCAAGACCGAGGTCGAGACGGGCTCCTCGCTCTCCCAGGCCTTCCGCAAGTACCCGCAGTACTTCGACGCGCTCTTCTGCAACCTGGTGGGCGCGGGCGAGCAGGCGGGCATCCTGGACACGCTGCTCGACCGCCTGGCCACCTACAAGGAGAAGATCCTCGCCATCAAGGGCAAGATCAAGGGCGCGCTCTTCTACCCCGTCTCCATCATCGTGGTGGCGCTGGTCATCACGGCGGTGATCATGATCTTCGTGATCCCGACCTTCAAGGACCTGTTCAAGGGCTTCGGGGCGGACCTGCCGGTGCCCACGCAGGTCGTGATGAACCTGTCGGACTTCTTCGTGGCCAACTGGTACATCATCTTCGGCGGGATCGGCCTGGCGGTGTGGTTCACGATCTTCACCTACAAGCGCTCGACGAAGATGCAGAACGGCGTGGACCGGCTGGTGCTGCGCCTGCCCGTGTTCGGCGACGTGATCCGCAAGGCCTCGATCGCCCGCTGGTGCCGCACGCTCTCGACGATGTTCGCCGCCGGCGTGCCGCTGGTCGAGGCGCTGGACTCCGTGGCGGGGGCGGCCGGCAACTTCGTCTATTACGAGGCCACCAAGAAAGTCCAGTCCGAGGTCTCCACCGGCACGGGCCTCACGGTGGCGATGCAGAACTCCAACGTCTTCCCCAGCATGGTGCTGCAGATGACCGCCATCGGCGAGGAGTCGGGCGCCCTGGACTCGATGCTCGGCAAGGTGGCCGACTTCTTCGAGGCGGAGGTGGACGAGGCCGTCGAGGCCCTCTCCTCCCTCATGGAGCCCATCATCATGGTGGTGCTCGGCGGCCTCATCGGCGGCCTGGTGGTCGCCATGTACCTGCCGATCTTCAAGATGGGCCAGGCCGTCTAGGCACGGGTCCCGCCACAGTGCCGCGGGCGCGGAAGTCGGATTCCGCGCCCGCTTTCTTTTGACCGACCGCAATGGACCTCTCCCTCCTGCAGTCCTCCCCCGCCTTCCTCGCGGCCGTGGCCGGCGTCTTCGGCCTGGCGGTGGGCTCCTTCCTCAACGTGGTGATCCACCGCCTGCCGCTGATGATGGAGGCCGAGTGGCGCGCGGACTGCGCCGAGCTCGACGGGCGCGAGCCCCCGCCGGCCGCGCCCCTGAACCTGCTCTTCCCGCGCTCGCGCTGCCCGTCCTGCGGCACGCCCATCACCGCGCTTCAGAACATCCCGGTGGCGAGCTGGATCGCGCTGGGCGGCAAGTGCGCGGCGTGCCGGGCGCCCATCGGCGTGCGCTACCCGCTGGTGGAGCTCGCCGCCGGCGCGGCCGCCGCGCTCCTCGCCTGGCGGTTCGGCTGGGGCTGGGCGCTGCCGGCCTCGCTCGTGTTCGCGTGGGCGCTGCTCGCCGCCTCGGTGATCGACCTGGACCGCCAGCTCCTGCCCGACCGCATCACGCTGCCGCTGCTCTGGCTGGGCCTGATCGTCAACACCGGCGGGGTCTTCGTGGACCTGCGCTCGGCGGTGCTGGGCGCGGCCGGGGGCTACCTGCTGCTCTGGAGCGTCTACTGGGGCTTCAAGCTGCTCGCGGGCAAGGAGGGCATGGGCTTCGGCGACTTCAAGCTCCTGGCGGCGCTGGGAGCGTGGACGGGCTGGCAGACCCTGCCGCTGATCCTGCTCGTGTCGGCCTCGGCCGGCGCGGTGGTGGGCCTGGCGGCCATCTGGCTCTCGGGCAAGGGGCGCGACGCCCGCATCCCCTTCGGCCCCTACCTCGCCGCGGGCGGCGTGGTGGCGCTGCTCTGGGGCCACCAGGCCGTGGTCGCCTACCTCGGCCGCTTCCCGGCGTGATCCGGCGCGTCGGGCTCACGGGCGGCATCGGCTCGGGCAAGTCCACGGCCGCGGCCTTTCTGGCGGCGCTCGGCGCCTCGGTCGTCGATGCCGACGAGGTCTCGCGCGAGCTCTCGGGGGCGGGCGGCGCCGCGCTCGCGCCGCTGCGCGAGGCGTTCGGGCCGGAGCGGGTGCCCGACACGGGGCTGGACCGGGCGGCGATGCGCGCCCTGGCCTTCGCCGACCCGGCCGCGCGCGCGCGCCTGGAGGCCGTCCTGCACCCGCTCATCCGCGCCGAGTGCGAGCGGCGCCTTTCCGCGGCGACCGGGCCCTACGCGCTCTTCGTGGTGCCGCTGCTCCTGGAGTCCGGCGCCTGGGCCGGGCGGCTGGACCGCGTGGTGGTGATGGACCTCGCCGAGGCGCTGCAGGTGGCCCGCACGATGGCGCGCTCCGGCCTCTCGCAGGCCGAGGTGCGCGCGATCATGGCGGCGCAGTGGCCGCGGTGGCGGCGGCTGCAGGCCGCCGACGAGGTGCTGTGGAACGGGGGCGAGGCGGCGCAGCTCGAGGCGCAGTGCCGGCGCCTGCACGAGCGCCTCCTGGCGCGCCCCGCCTAGGGCGGCGATTTGTCAAGGACGCGCCCGATGCCCCACAATCGCGGGATTCCCGGAGTCGACCCATCGCCCAGGGGACCCGCGCGGCCGTGATCATCTACGAATATCCCCTGAACGAGCGCGTGCGAACGCTGCTGCGGCTGGAGGATCTCTACGACCGCGTCCACTTCTTCCTGCAGCACGACACGCCCCACGACCACCACGCCTGCCTCACCGGCATCTTCGAGATCCTCGAGGTGGCGAGCCGGGCGGACCTGAAGAGCGACCTGCTGCAGGAGCTGGACCGCCAGCGCACCTTCCTCGACGCGCTGCGCGCCAACCCCGCCATCTCCGAGGACAAGCTCGACCAGGTGCTCGGGGAGATCGACGTCGCGTTCACCAACCTGCACTCGCTCTCCGGCAAGACGGGCCAGAACCTGCGCGAGAACGAGTGGCTCATGGCGATCAAGCAGCGCGCCGGCATCCCCGGTGGCACGAGCGAGTTCGACCTGCCCTCGTACCACTACTGGATGCACCGCCCCGTGGAGGCCCGCCGCGCCGACCTCGAGGCCTGGATCCGCCCCATCGACCCGGTGCGCGCCGCGCTCGCCATCGTGCTGCGGGTGCTGCGCGAGAGCGGCCGCACGGTCTCGCTCGTGGCCACGCGGGGCGTCTTCCAGCAGGGGCCGGGGGACAAGCCCGCGCAGATGCTGCGCCTGGCGCTGCCGGAGTCGCTCGCGTGCGTGCCCGAGATCAGCGCCAACAAGTACGCGCTCAACATCCGCTTCCTGGTGCCCGAGGGCGTGCAGAAGAGCCGCGTCTTCGAGCACGACGTGGCCTTCGACCTGAGCTTCTGCAACCTGTGAGCGCCGAGCCCGTCCGCCCGCCGCGCGTGGTGGCGTGTCCCTCCTGCGGCGCGCCCGTGGCATACTCCCCGGCGAGCCCTTGGCGGCCGTTCTGCTCCGAACGCTGCCGCCGACTGGACCTCGGGGCGTGGGCCTCCGAGGCCTACCGCATACCCCTGCGCGAGGCGGATTCGGGCGAGCCCGGCGACTCCGGCGCCCCCGACCCGGGCGAGCCCGGAAAGTAGACTTTCTTTGCGCTGGGTCAAGGGCATCGGCTAGAATCCGCGCCTAGCCGAAAGCCCTCCCGATGTCCTTCCCGCCAGATCAGCCACCGCAGATTTGGGTCGCGGTGCCCAACCGATCGTTGGGCCCGAAAGGGCGCACGGCCTTCCTCGCGGTCATCGCGGCCACCACGCTCGCGATCGGCGCCGGGGCGGCCGCGATCGGCGCGTGGCCGGTGCTGCCGCTCGCGGGGCTCGAGGTCGCCCTCGTCGCGCTGGCATTCGGGATCTTCGCGCGCCACGACGGGGACTTCGAGCGCGTGGAGATCGACGGGGCGCGGGTGCGGCTGCTCACGCGGCGCGCGGCCCGGGTCGACGGCCTCGAGGGGCACGCGCCGTGGGCGCGGCTGGTGGTGCGGGACTGGTCCGGAAGCTGCGGACTGGAGTTGAGATACGCGGGCAGGGCGGTGGCGTTCGGCCGGCTGCTCACCGAAGGGTCGCGGCGCGAGTGGGCCGCGCAGCTGGGCCACCGGCTGCCGGTGACCCGCCTCTGAAGGGACAAGACTGACAACATGGGCACCGACATGCTTCGCAATCACCTCCGCAACGCCGTCCTGGCGGCCGCCGCCCTCGCCGGCAGCGCCACGGCGCACGCCGCCTACGACGTGGACATCCTGCCGCCGGGCTCGCCCATCGCGCGACAGATCTACGACCTGCACTGGGCCATCATCTGGGTGTGCGTCGGCATCTTCGTGGTGGTCTTCGGGGCGATGTTCTACTCGGTCTTCAAGCACCGGAAGGCCGCCGGCGCCAAGGCCGCGCACTTCCACGAGAACACGACGGTCGAGGTGATCTGGACCGTCATCCCCTTCGTGATCCTCATCGGCATGGCCTACCCGGCCACGCGCACGGTGCTGGAGATGAAGGACACCTCCAATCCCGACCTCACCATCAAGGTCACGGCCTTCCAGTGGGCCTGGCAGTATGACTACCTGCAGGACGGCGTGAAGCTCACCTCGTTCCTCGCCACGCCCCGCGCCCAGATCGAGGAGTGGGAGCGCCAGGGCGAGAAGAAGAACCCCGACTACCTGCTCGAGGTGACGCAGCCCCTGGTGGTGCCGGCCGGCAAGAAGGTGCGCCTGCTCGTCACCTCCAACGACGTCATCCACGGCTGGTACGTGCCGCAGCTGGGCGTGAACCAGTACGGCATCCCCGGCTTCGTGAAGGACACCTGGTTCAAGGCGGACCGGCCCGGCACCTACCGCGGCCAGTGCAGCCAGATCTGCGGCAAGGAGCACGGCTACATGCCCATCGTGGTGGTGGCCAAGGCCCCCGATGAGTACGCGGCCTGGGTGAAGGACCAGCAG
Organism: Pseudomonadota bacterium; assembly: GCA_029781595.1. Taxonomy (GTDB): domain Bacteria; phylum Pseudomonadota; class Gammaproteobacteria; order Burkholderiales; family Usitatibacteraceae; genus FEB-7. Next base: position 10,642 of record JAKOWJ010000118.1, read on the forward strand.
GCGAAGTCGCCCGTGCACACGGCCGCCGCGGCCCCGGCCGGCGCGGCCGCCGCGCCCGCCGCCGCGGAGGACCCGAACAGGAAGTGGACGCTCGACGAGCTCAAGGCCAAGGGCGGCGAGGTCTATGCCGCCAACTGCGCGGCCTGCCACCAGCCCACGGGCAAGGGCCTGCCGCCGGCCTTCCCGCCGCTGGACGGCTCCAAGGTGGTCAACGGCCCGAAGGCCGCCCAGATCGCGCTCGAGCTCTCCGGCAAGCCCGGCACCGCGATGGCCTCCTTCGCGCGCCTGAGCGACAGCGAGCTCGCCGCCGTCATCACCTACACCCGGAACCACTGGGGCAACAAGACCGGCGAGGCCATCCAGCCCGCCGAGGTCAAGGCCGCCCGCAAGTAGCCCCCGACGAACACGAGAGAAGCGGAGTCCCGACATGAGCGCTGCTGCCCCCGCCCACGACCACGGCCACGGCCACCACGACGACCACGCGCACGCCCACCCCACGGGGCTCAAGCGCTGGCTCTTCACGACGAACCACAAGGACATCGGCACGCTCTACCTGTGGTTCTCGCTCGCGATGTTCTTCATGGGCGGCACGATGGCCCTGCTCATCCGGGCCGAGCTCTTCAAGCCGGGCCTGCAGTTCCTGAACCCCGAGTTCTTCAACTCGCTCACCACGGTGCACGGCCTGGTGATGGTGTTCGGCGCGATCATGCCGGCGTGGGTGGGCTTCGCGAACTGGCTCATCCCGATGCAGATCGGCGCGGCCGACATGGCCTTCCCGCGGATGAACAACTGGAGCTTCTACCTGGTCGTGCCCGCCGCGATCCTGCTGGTGGCCTCGTTCTTCGTGCCGGGCGGCGCCGCCGCCTCGGGCTGGACGCTCTACCCCCCGCTCATCATCCAGCAGGGGATCGCCGTCGACATGACGATCCTGGCGGTGCACATCCTGGGCGCCTCCTCGATCATGGGCTCGATCAACATCATCACCACGATCCTGAACCTGCGCGCGCCGGGCATGACCCTCATGAAGATGCCGCTCTTCGTGTGGACCTGGCTCATCACCGCCTACCTGCTCATCGCCGTGATGCCGGTGCTCGCGGGCGCGGTGACGATGCTGCTCACCGACCGCCACTTCGGCACCTCGTTCTTCAACGCGGCCGGCGGCGGCGACCCCACGATGTTCATGCACATCTTCTGGTTCTTCGGGCACCCGGAGGTGTACATCATGATCCTGCCGGCCTTCGGCGTGGTCTCGGCGATCATCCCGGCCTTCGCCCGCAAGCCCCTGTTCGGCTACGCCTCGATGGTGTACGCCACGGCCTCCATCGCCATCCTGTCGTTCATCGTCTGGGGCCACCACATGTTCACGGTGGGCATGCCCGCGGCCGGCAACCTCTTCTTCATGTACGCGACGATGCTCATCGCGGTGCCCACGGGCGTGAAGATCTTCAACTGGATCGCCACGATGTGGAAGGGCTCGATGACCTTCGAGACGCCGATGCTCTTCTCGATCGGGTTCCTGTGCCTGTTCACGATCGGCGGCTTCTCCGGGCTGGTGCTCGCCATCACCCCCGTGGACATCACGCTGCACAACACCTACTACGTGGTGGCGCACTTCCACTACGTGCTCGTCTCGGGCGCGCTCTTCTCCATCTTCGCGGGCGTGTACTTCTGGCTGCCGAAGTGGACGGGCAACATGTACAACGAGAAGCTGGGCAAGCTGCACTTCTGGCTGTCGGTGATCGGCTTCAACCTCGCCTTCTTCCCGCAGCACTTCCTGGGCCTGGCGGGCATGCCGCGCCGCATCCCGGACTACGCGCTGCAGTTTGCCGAGTGGAACATGTGGTCCTCCATCGGGGCCTTCATCTTCGGCTTCTCGCAGCTGCTCTTCCTCTACAACGTGATCGAGTGCATCCGCTCCAACCGCAAGTCGGAGCAGATGCCCTGGGAGGGCGCCGACTCGCTCGAGTGGACGCACCTGCCCACGCCGGCGCCGTACCACACGTTCGAGACGGCCCCGGTGATCAAGTGACGCGCGAGGCCCTCATGGACGCCCGCCACAAGCCCACGCCGGAGCAGAAGCGCCGGGCGGTCGTCTCGGCGGTCGTCCTGGCCGTCGTGGTGGTGGCGATCTACGCGACCACGGTGCTGCAGTTCGCCCGCTGATGGACGCCGCCCTCGCCGCCCGCAACCGCCAGACGCTGGCGAAGCTGCTCGTGGTGACGGGGCTGATGCTGGGCTTCGCGTTCGCGATGGTGCCGCTGTACCGGCAGATCTGCGACGCGCTGGGCATCTCGCAGACGCGGGTGGTGGGCGCCACCAACACGCAGGTGGACACGAGCCGGACGGTGACGGTGGAGCTGCTGGCCTCCTCGAGCGGGCTGCCCTGGCAGTTCGAGGCGCTCGACCGGGAGGTGAAGCTGCACCCCGGCCAGGTCGTGACCGTGCGCTACCGCGTGCGCAACACGCTGGGCCGCCCGGTCGTGGCGCACGCGGCCATGAACACCGCCCCGGCCCGGGCCGTGCGCTACATCGAGAAGCAGGCCTGCTTCTGCTTCACCAACCAGGTGCTGGCGGCCGGCGAGGAGCGGGTGATGCCCGTCGTCTTCCTCGTGAGCCCGACCGCGCCGCGCGACATCGACACGATCTCGCTCTCCTACACCTTCTTCGAGCTGCCGCAGGGGGCCGCGTCGTGATGCACGCGTTCAAGGCGGTGCTGTGGAGCTTCCTCGGCGTGCGCCGCAAGGACGAGTACGAGGCCGACACGCGCCGGCTCACGCCGCAGGCGGTGATCGCCGCGGGGCTGGTGGCCGCGGCGCTCTTCGTGCTGGCGCTCTACGGCGTGGTGCAGCTCGTGACGCGGTAACGGGACAAGACGGACAACAGGGAACCTAGGGAGTCACAACGTGGGCAACGCACAACCTGGCGGCTACTACTACGCACCCCCCTCGCACTGGCCCATCGTGGGCTCGACGGCGCTGCTCATCATGGCCTCGGGCGGCGTGATGCTCATGAACTCCATCGACGGCGGCGGCCCCGTCTTCGGCGTGGGCGTGGCGATCCTGGTGTTCATGCTCTTCGGCTGGTTCGGCACCGTCATCCGCGAGAGCCAGGGGGGCCTGTTCAACAAGCAGGTGGACCTCTCCTTCCGCTGGAGCATGAGCTGGTTCATCTTCTCGGAGGTGATGTTCTTCGCCGCCTTCTTCGGCGCGCTCTTCTACGCGCGCGTGTACTCGCTGCCGTGGCTGGGCGACGCGGACAACAAGCTCCTGTGGCCGGAGTTCCGCGCCCAGTGGCCGTCGGCGGGCCCGTACCTGCCGCCGCAGTTCTCGCCGATGCACGCCTGGGGCATCCCGGCGCTCAACACCTTCCTGCTGCTGTCCTCGGGCGTCACGGTGACCTACGCGCACTGGGCGCTCAAGATGGGCAACCGCAAGGGCCTCATCCTGGGCCTGCTCGCCACGGTGGCCCTGGGCTTCACCTTCCTGGGCTTCCAGATCTACGAGTACGTGCACGCCTACCACGAGCTCAACCTCAAGCTCACCACGGGCGTGTTCGGCTCGACGTTCTTCATGCTGACGGGCTTCCACGGCTTCCACGTGACCCTGGGCGCCGTGATGCTCACGGTGATCCTGCTGCGCTCGATCAAGGGCCACTTCACGGCCGACCACCACTTCGCCTTCGAGGCGGTGGCCTGGTACTGGCACTTCGTGGACGTGGTCTGGCTGCTGCTCTTCGTCTTCGTCTACTGGGTGTAGATCCCGCGCGCCGGCGCCCGGCGCCGGCCCCGACGAAAAAAGCCGCACCTCGGTGCGGCTTTTTCTTCTGCGCGGCGCGCCCTACAGGCGCCCGCCGGGAACGAGGCCGAAGAAGTACGATCCCATGAGGATGAGGAACACGAGCAGCGAGAGCACGATGCGGATGGTGAGCGAGACGACGGCGCGGTTGGACTCGCCCTTGTCCTTGTAGACGAAGAAGAGCCCCGAGAAAAGGCTCGCGATGACGGCGAGGAGCAGGACGATGACGACGATCTTCATGGCGGGCACGCGCGCGGGACCCTCCCGCGAAGCCGTATCTTACGCCCGCCGCGGCAGCGCCGGCCGATGAGGCTGGGCGCCTTCGACTTCTCGCCCCGCGCGGTGCCCACCGTGGCCGCGGTGGCGATGATCGCCCTCACCGTCTCGCTCGGCCGATGGCAGGTGCGCCGGGCCGAGGAGAAGACGCAGCTTCAGGCGCTGCTCGCGGCCCGCGAGTCCCAGCCGCCCCTTCGCCTGGCCGGGCCCGTGCGCGCCGCGGACGAGATCCTCTTCCGGCGCGTGCGAGTCGAGGGCCGGTTCGTCCCCGAGGGGCAGATCTACATCGACAACCGCATCGTCGGCGGGCGCGCGGGCTTCCACGTGGTGACGCCGCTCGCGATCGGGGGCACGGGCCCGCTCGTGCTCGTCAACCGCGGCTGGACGGCGCGCACCGCGGCCTACCCGGGCCCGCCCGCCATCCCCGTGCCCGCGGGCGACCAGGTCGTGGAGGGCCTGGCCGCGCTGCCGCCGAGGCGCTTCCTCGAACTCTCGCAGGACACCATCTCCGGGCCGGTCTGGCAGAACCTCTCGATCGAGCGCTACGCGAGCCGCGCGCGCCGCGAGGTGCTGCCCGTGGAGGTGCTCGCCGCGCCGCCGGCGCCGGGCCTCGTCGCGGTGACGGCGCAGCCGGACCTCGGCGTGGAGAAGCACCGCGAGTACTACCTCACCTGGTTCTCGCTCGCCGCGACGGCCGGTGCCCTGTGGGTGGGACTCAACCTCAGGCGGGCGCCGCGATGATGGCGAGCCCCCGGGCCAAGCTCCTGGCGATCATGGCCCTCTTCGCGGCGCCGGTGGTCGCCTCGTTCCTCGCCTACCACTTCCTGCGGCCGGCGCCGACGGCCAACTACGGCGAGCTCCTCCTGCCGCCGGCGACGGTGAGCGGGGCCGAGTTCGAGCGCGTGGGCGGCGGGCGCTTCCGATTCGAGGCGCTGCGCGGCAAGTGGCTGCTCGTGGCGTCCGACTCGGGCACCTGCCCCGAGGCGTGCCGCGACAAGCTCCTGCTGATGCGCCAGGTGCGCCTGATGCTGGGCCGCAACGCCGCGCGCCTGGAGCGCGTGTTCGTTGCCGACGACGTCAACCCCCTGGACCCCGCGGCGCTCGCGCCCTTCGAGGGCACGGTGGCCATCACCCCGCCGCGCGGCCTCGCGCTGCCCCTCGAGGCCGTCAACGACCGGGCGCACGTCTACGTGGTCGATCCCCACGGCAACGTGATGATGCGCTTCCCGGCGCAGGCGGAGCCGCGGCGCATGCTCAAGGACCTGGAGCGCCTGCTCAAGGCTTCGCAGATCGGCTGAAGGCGCAGCCGGGGCCCTTCGCCGACGGTATAATGACCGACCCGCCCGCGGGCACGAGAACACGCGCGATGACCCCCCTCCCGGAGGACCTGCCATGACGACCCACGCCGCCCACGGCGCCGCGGACGTGCTCGGCCAGTTCTGGCGCCTCACGAAGCCGCGCGTGGTCTCGCTCATCGTCTTCACGGCGGTGATCGGGATGTTCCTCGCGGCGCCCGGGCTGCCGCCGGCCGGGCCGCTGGTCCTGGGCACGGCGGGCATCGCCCTGGTCGCGGGCGCGGCCGCCGCGTTCAACTGCCTCGTGGAGCAGAAGCTCGACGCGGTGATGGCCCGCACGCGCGCGCGGCCCACGGTGATGGGCTCCATCACCACGGCGCAGGTGCTCCTCATGTCCGGTGCGGTGGGCGGGCTGGGGCTCGCCATCCTCTGGCACGGCGTGAACCCGCTCACGATGTGGCTCACGCTCGCGACCTTCGTGGGCTACGCGATCATCTACACGGTGCTCCTGAAGCCGGCCACGCCGCAGAACATCGTGATCGGCGGCGCCTCGGGCGCGATGCCGCCCGTGCTCGGCTGGGCGGCGGTCACCGGCGACGTCACCTACCAGCCGCTGCTGCTCTTCCTCATCATCTTCGCGTGGACGCCGCCGCACTTCTGGGCGCTCGCGCTCTACCGTCGGCGCGAGTACGAGCGCGCGGGCATCCCCATGCTCCCCGTCACGCACGGCGAGGCGTACACGCGCCTGCACCTCATGCTCTACACGGTGGTCCTCGCGGCGACGACGCTGCTGCCGTTCGCCACGGGCATGGCCGGGCTCTTCTACGTGGGCGCGGCGCTGGTGCTCGACGCGGTGTTCCTCGTGTACGCCGTGGCGATCTACCTGCGGTACACGGACGCGCTGGCCAAGCGCACGTTCAGCTATTCCATCTTCTACCTGGCGGCGATCTTCGCGGCGCTGATGGTGGACCACTACCTGCCCTTCGCGGGCTGGCGATGAGCTCGCGGCGCGCCTTCCTCCTGCTCCTCGCCGCGGCGGCCGCGGGTTGCGACCGGGCGGGGTCCCTGCCGAAGTCGCCCTTCACCGGCGTGGACATCACGGGCTCGCCCCTGGGCCCCGACTTCCGGCTCACGGACCACAACGGCAAGCCCCGGAGCCTCGCCGACTTCCGCGGCAAGGCCGTGGTGCTCTTCTTCGGCTACACGCAGTGCCCGGACGTGTGCCCCACCACGCTCTCGGAGATGGCCAACGCGCTGCGCGCGCTGGGGCCCGACGCGAGCCGCGTGCAGGTGCTGTTCGTCACCGTGGACCCCGAGCGCGACACGCCCGAGCTGCTGCGCAACTACGTGCCGGCGTTCAACCCGACCTTCCTGGGACTGTACGGCGACGAGGCCGCCACGCAGAAGGTGAAGAAGGACTTCAAGATCTACGCCGAGAAGCGCCCGGGGCGCACGCCCCGCTCCTACACGGTGGATCACTCGGCCCAGTCGTTCGCCTTCGACCCGCAGGGGCGGCTGCGCCTCATGATCCCGTACGGCACCCCGGGCGACAAGGTCGCCTCGGACCTTCGCCTGCTCCTGAACTAGCCGCCAAAGCAAAGGGGCCGCGCGCGGCGGCCCCTTGGGACGTTGCCCGCGGACCCTCAGCGCAGCTCGGCGAGCGCGCCCTTCATCTTCACGAGCGCCTTGGCCTCGATCTGGCGGATGCGCTCGGCAGAGACGCCGAACTCGTCCGCGAGCTCGTGCAGGGTCATGGCCCCGTCCTCCGCGAGCCAGCGCGCCTGGACGATGCGGCGGCTGCGCTCGTCCAGCGAGGCGAGCGCGCGCGCGAGGCCCTCGGACTCCAGGCGCTCGGCCTGGCGGCGCTCGACGGCCTCCGCCGGGCCCTCCGAGGCTTCGGCCAGGAAGGCGATGGGACCGACGCGCTCCTCGCCGTCCTCCGGCGCGGGATCGATCGTGATGTCGTGGCCCTGCAGGCGCTGCTCCATCTCCACGACGTCGCTCTCCTTCACGTCGAGCGTCTTCGCGATGGTGCGCACCTCGGCGCGCGTGAGCGCGGCCGGCGAGCTCTTCATGCTGCGCAGGTTGAAGAAGAGCTTGCGCTGGGCCTTGGTGGTGGCCACCTTCACCAGCCGCCAGTTGCGCAGGATGTACTCGTGGATCTCCGCCTTGATCCAGTGGATGGCGAAGGAAGCCAGGCGCACGCCCCGGCCCGGGTCGAACCGGCGCACGGCCTTCATGAGGCCGACGTTGCCTTCCTGGATGAGGTCGGCCTGGGGCAGGCCGTAGCCCATGTAGTTTCGGGCGACCGCGACCACCAGCCGCAGGTGCGACATGACGAGATCGCGGGCGGCGGCCAGGTCCTCCTGCTCGCGCAGACGCCGGCCGAGCTCCACCTCGCGCTCCGCGCTGAGCAGCGGGACCGCGTTCACGGCCTGGATGTACGACTCCAGGCTGGAAACCGGTGAAAGGATGGGCAGGGTCGCAGTGGTCATTCAGGGATCCTCCTCGCGGTCGATTTTAGCACTCGCGGGATTGGAGTGCTAATCCGGCCGTGGGTTCCTCAGCCGGCCTCCGAAAAGCGCCGCAGTTCCCGGGAGACCGAGAGCCAGGCGCCGACCACGCCGAGCAGGGCCACCCCGGCCACGACCGCGGCCGCCGTCGGGGCGTCCAAATAAAGTATCTTGAAATCAGATACATATGAAGAAGTAAGGGCTGACAGCTCGGAATTGAGCCAGGCCACCACGGCGGTGGCGATCCCCACCGCCCCGGCCCCGGCCGCCAGGCCCTGGAGGAGGCCGTGGTAGAGGAACGGCCGCCGGACGTCGGCGGCGGTGGCGCCGATCAGCTGGCTCACCTCGATCTCGTCGCGCATGGTGACGACCTGCAGGCGGATGAGGTGCCCCACGATGAAGAGCACGGCCGCGCCCAGCACCCCGGCGAACCCGGCCAGGGCCCGGCGGGCGAAGGCCGCCCAGCGGGAGATCTTGTCGGCCCACTCGAACTCCGCGGAAACCTGGTCCACCTTGGGAAGCTTCTCCCAGGCGGCCCGTGCGGCGGCGAGCGCGGCCGGGTCGCTCGAGCGCGTGCGGATGGAGAAGGCGTGGGGCAGCGGATTGCGATCCAGGTTCGCGAGCAGGTCGGCCAGGTGGGAGGTGGCCTTGAGCTCCGCCAGGGCCTTCTCGCGCGGCACGAAGCGCACGCTGGCCGCCTCGGGGTGCGCGCGCAGGGCCGCCTCCACGCGCCGCACGTCTTCGTCGGTGGCGTCGAGCGCGAGGAAGACGTTCACGTGCGGATCGGTGTCGAAGCCCAGCACCGCCCGGGCGACGCTGCCCACCAGCGTGAAGGCGAGGACGGGCAGCGCCACCGCCACGGCGATGGCGGCGGCCGCGAAGAGGCTCGCGAGGGGCTGGGCGGCCAGGCGCCGGGCCGCGTCGGCGAGCCCCAGGCGGTGCAGCCGGATCCACGCCGTCACGCGGCGGACTCCGCGGGCGCGGCGAGCTGGCCCGCGCGCAGGGCCACGCGCCGCCCGCCCAGGTGCAGCAGCGAGGACTCGTCGTGGGTCGAGAGCAGCACCGTGACGCCCACGCGGTGGAACGACAGGAAGAGGTCGACGATGGCCCGGGCCGCCTCGGCGTCGAGGTTGCCCGTGGGCTCGTCCGCCACGAGGATGGCGGGCCGGTTCACGATGGCGCGCGCGATGCACAGGCGCTGCTGCTCGCCGCCGGAGAGCGTGATGGGCATCGCCTTCTCGCGGTCCAGCAGCCCCACCTTGTCGAGCGCGGCGCGCACGCGCCGGCCGGTCTCCTCGGCGCCGGCCCCGGCGATGCGCAGCGGGAGCGCGACGTTCTCGCCGGCGGGGCGGTCGAAGAGCAGCTTGTGGTCCTGGAAGACGAAGCCCACGTGCCGGCGCAGGATCGCGAGCGCCGTCTCGCCCAGCGTGGAGAGGTTCTGGCCGTTCACCACGACGCTGCCGCGCGTGGCGCGCTCGATGCCCGAGGCGAGCTTGAGGAGCGTGGACTTGCCCGCCCCGGAGTGCCCCGTGACCACCACGAGCTCGCCTGCGCCCACCTCGAGCGTCACGTCGCGCAGCGCCTCGTACCCGGTGGGGTAGCGCTTCGTGACGGCGGAGAAGCGGATCATCCGAACAGGGCGTCCACGAACTCGGCGGCGGCGAACGGGCGCAGGTCGTCGGGCTTCTCGCCGATGCCGATGAAGCGGATGGGCACGGGATGCTCGCGGGCGATGGCGGCGAGCGCCCCGCCCTTGGCCGTGCCGTCGAGCTTGGTCACCACAAGGCCCGTGAGGCCCAGCGCCGCGTCGAACGCCTTCACCTGCGCGACGGCGTTCTGCCCGGTGTTGGCGTCGAGCACGAGCCAGGTCTCGTGCGGGGCCGAGGCGTCGGCCTTGGCGATGACGCGCTTCACCTTGCGGATCTCCTCCATGAGGTTGAGCTGCGTGGGCAGCCGCCCCGCGGTGTCGGCGAGCACGACGTCGATGCCCTTGGCGCGCGCCGAGTGGATGGCGTCGAAGATGACGGCGGCGGAGTCGCCGCTTTCCTGCGAGACGACCGTGACGCCGTGGCGCGCTCCCCAGCTCTGGAGCTGCTCGCGTGCGGCCGCGCGGAAGGTGTCGCCGGCGGCGAGCAGCACGGTGCGCCCCTGCGACTGGAAGCGGCGCGTGAGCTTGCCGATGGTGGTCGTCTTGCCGGCGCCGTTCACGCCGGCCAGGAGGATCACGAAGGGCTTCGGGAGCGCCTGCGGCAGCGGCTTCTCGAGCGGCCCCAGGAGGCCGGCGAGGGCGGCGCGCAGTTCCTGCTCGAGCTGGGCGCCGTCCTCCAGGCGCTTGTCGCGCGCGGCCTTCCGCAGGGCCTCGATGAGGTGCGTGGTGGCGCGCACGCCCACGTCGGCCTCGAGCAGGCGCGATTCCAGCGCCTCGTAGAGCGCCTCGTCGATCTTCGGGTGCCCCTGGAAGAGGCCCGCGACGCGCTTGAGCCGCTGGCCCGTGAGCGCGAGCCCGCGCTTCAGGCGGGACTTCCAGTCGGACGCGGAGGCGTCTTCCGGTTTGGGGGATCCGAGGGAGAACATGGGCCGCGCCGGGGCGCCGCGAGAGGAAGGATCGCCGACATTTTACGGTATCATCGCCCGCGATGACCGCCGCGCGCCGCTTCGCGAACGGGCCCAAGCCGGGCCGGGCCGGCGCGAAGGCCAACCGTCTTCGCATCGTCGGCGGCCTGTGGCGAAGCCGCGTGCTGCGCTTCCCCGACGCGCAGGGCCTTCGCCCCACGCCGGACCGGGTCCGCGAGACCCTCTTCAACTGGCTCGGCCAGCGCCTCGGCGGCCTCGACTGCGTGGATCTCTTCGCGGGCAGCGGGGCGCTGGGCTTCGAGGCGAAGTCGCGCGGCGCCGCGCGGGCCGTGCTCGTGGAGCGGGACGCGCGCGTGGTGGCCCAGCTTCGCGAGTCGGCGCGCGAGCTGGGCGCCGAGGGCGTCGAGATCGTCCACGACGACGCGCTGGGCTGGCTCGCGAGGGGCGCCGAGCGCTTCGACGTGGCCTTCGTGGACCCGCCGTACGATTCGGGGCTCGCGGCGCCGGCGATGGCCGCGCTGGCGTCCCGCCTCCGGCCGGGGGCCCGCGTGTACGTCGAGGCACCGGCAGCGCTGCAGGCGCCGTCGGCCGCCTGGCGGCGCGTGCGCGAAGGCACCGCCGGCGCCGTCCACTTCTCGCTCTACGAGTTCGCGGGCGAGGCCGCGCAAACGCATCCACAGGAAGGGCAGCCATGACCATCAAGCGCGCCGTCTACCCGGGCACGTTCGACCCCATCACCAACGGCCACGAGGACCTCGTGCAGCGCGCCTCGCGCCTGTTCGACGAGGTGATCGTGGGCGTGGCCCACAGCCAGGCCAAGCGGCCCTTCTTCTCGCTGGAGGAGCGCGTGCGCCTCGCGAAGGACGTCCTGGCCTCCTACCCCAACGTGAGGGTCCTGGGCTTCGCGGGGCTCCTGTCGGAATTCGTCCGGGAGCACGGGGCGGGAGTCATCCTGCGGGGCCTTCGCGCGGTCTCGGACTTCGAGTACGAGTTCCAGCTCGCGGGCATGAACCGCACGCTGGCGCCGGGCGTCGAGACGCTCTTCCTCACGCCCTCGGACCGCTACCTCTTCCTGTCGGCCACCATCGTGCGCGAGATCGCGGTGCTGGGCGGCGACATCGCGGCCTTCGTGCACCCCATCACGGCCGAACGCATCGGCGCCAAGATCGGGCGCGGCGGCGCGTCCTGACGGCGGGGCGACGAGGAGCGGCCGATGGCCCTGATGATCACGGACGCGTGCATCAATTGCCGGGGGTCCCCGCTTCAGCGGGGTGAGTACCGGGCAAGGAGCGATTGATGGCGCTGAGAATCACCGACGCGTGCATTAACTGCGACGTCTGCGAGCCCGAGTGCCCCAACGGCGCGATATCCGCGGGGCCCGAGATCTACGTGATCGACCCACGGCGCTGCACGGAGTGCGTGGGTCATTTCGACGCGCCGCAGTGCCGGGAGGTGTGCCCCGTGGACTGCATCCCGCTCGACCCGCAGTGGCCGGAGTCGCCCGAGGCGCTGCGCGCGAAGTACGAGCGGCTGCTCGCCGAGGGAATCGCGAAGCCGCCGGCCTAGCCGGCCAGGCGCACGCGGGAGGCCCCCGCGTCCGCGGGCCGAAGCAGCGCGGCTAGGCGCTCGTCGTGCGCCTCCCACTCGGCGGCGCGCCGGGCGCTCTCCTGGAGGAACGACTGCAGGTCCCCGACGCGCTCGAGCAGTCCCGACTCGGCGTCGCGGATGCGCGCCATGCCCTCGATGCGGTTGTTGGCCTGGTCCTGGAAGGCGTTCACCTGCGCCTCGAGCGGCCGGATGAAGGCGTTCATCCACGCGCGCGCCTCGCGGTCGGCGATCTCGAAGACGTGGATCACCTTGAGCGCCACCGTGTCGAAGAAGAGCGCCGCGAGCGTGCGCCGCCCGCGCGTGAGCAGGCTCGTGGCGCTGCGGTAGTCGCGCGTGCAGTGCTCCTCCAGGCGGTCGAGCTCCAGGAGGAAGCGGTCCGTGGAGAAGGGCGCCACTTCCACCGGAGACAGTCCCCACGAGTCGGCGAAGCGGCGGTTCACGGTGGCCATCATCGCCTTCACCTCGCCCAGCACCTCGACGGCCCGGGCGATCCGGCCGCGGACCTCGGTGAAGTACGCGTCCACCGCGTCGCCGATGCCGGCGCTGAACGACGTGCTCACCACGCCCGTGCGGGCGCGGATGCCGGCCTCGCGCGCGCTGTTGGGGTCGAGCAGCCGCGCGAGCTCGTCGGCGTGGCGGTTGTGGACGGCCCGCAGGCCCGTGAGCGCCGTGCGCGCGTCCTCGATGCGGGCGCGCTCGTCGGCGGCCTTGCGGCCCAGGGACTCGACGAGCTTCTGGTTGCGGCCCTGGAGCTGGCCGAGCTCGGCGACCTGCTCCTCGACGAACGTGCGCCGGCTGGCGAGGAGCGCGCGCGCCTCCGCGAGGAGGGCGCGGACCTCCGCGCGAACCTGCGTGGCGTGGTCCTCGCGCCGCGTCTGCACCAGCCCGAGGGCCAGCGCCTGCTCGAGCCGGTACAGGCGGCTCTTGGCGAGGCCGTCGCCGTCGCCCTGGATGCGCGCGACGAGCCCCTGGCGGGCCGACAGCGGGAAGACCTGGGTGGGGTCCACGCCGAGGGTCTCGGCCGTCTCGCGCACCTGGCGGTCGATCTCGGAGAGCACCTGCGACTCCGGCTTCATGCCGTCGCGCAGCCCGTCGATCTTGTTGAGCACCACGTAGCGCGTGTGGCCCTGCCCCTCCATGGGCTCCACGTGCTCGTGCCACAGGTCGAGGTCCGTGCGCGTCGCCCCGGAATCGACCGACAGCATGAACACCACGGCGTCGGCCTCCTGCAGGCGGTGCAGGGTGAGCTCCGGCTCGGTGCCCAGGGCGTTGAGGCCGGGCGTGTCGAGGATGGTGAGGCCCATGCGCAGCAGCGGGTGCGGGAAGTTCACGATGGCGTAGCGCCAGCGCGGGATCTCCACGCGCGCGCCCGGCTCGCCGCCCAGGCCCAGGTTGTTCGCCTCCGCGGCGCTCACCGTCTGCGTCTCGGAGAGCACGTCGAAGGCATCGGCCAGGCTCTCGGGGCGCGGCGGGTCGAGGACGATCTCCTTCCACGTCGCCGACTCGGCGATGAACTCGCGAAGGGCCCTCGGGCTCTCGCGCGTCTCGATGGGCAGCAGCCGGATGGAGGGCGGGCGCGACGGGTCGTGCAGGATCTCGGTGGGGCACACCGTCGTGCGTCCCACGCCCGCGGGCAGCAGGCGCGCGCCGATGTCGGCGAAGAAGAGGGCGTTGATGAGCTCGCTCTTGCCACGCGACATCTCGGCCACGAAGGCGATGGACAGCCGGTCGGCCGCGAGGCGCCGCTCCAGGTAGGCGATGCGGGCGGCCGCCTGGTCGTCGGTGAGCCGGTTCACGAGGGCCCAGCGGCGCAGGTCGGCCAGGGCCGCGGCCACCTCCTCGCGCCAGTGCTGGTAGGCGGCGAGGCTGGGCTCGAACGCGCGCGGGTCCTTGGCGGTGGTCGTTCCGCTCATCGCTGGCAGGCCGGGCAGAGGTAGGTGGCGCGCCCGCCGTGGCGCACCGCGCGCACGCGCGCGCCGCACGAGGGGCAGGGCTCGCCGGCGCGGCCGTACACCGCGTACTCCCGCTGGAAGTGGCCGGGCTGCCCGTCGCTGCCGACGAAGTCGCGCAGGGTGCTTCCTCCCGCCGCGATGGCCCGCGAGAGCGTGCGCCGGACCTCGCCGGCCAGGCGTTCGTAGCGGGCCCGGGAGATGCGCCCGGCCTCGCGCGAGGGGTGGATTCGGGCCGCGAAGAGCGCCTCGTTGGCGTAGATGTTCCCCACGCCGGTCACGATCCGCGCGTCCATGAGGAAGGGCTTCACGGGCTGGCGCCGCCCGCGGGAGCGGCGGTAGAGGTGCTCGCCGCCGAAGGCCTCGGCGAAGGGCTCCGGCCCCAGGTCCCGCAGCAGCGGGTGGGATGCGGGGTCGCGCACCCAGAGCACGGCGCCGAAGCGGCGCGGGTCGTTGAGCCGCAGGCGCTCGCCGCCCTCCAGCACGAGCTCCACGTGGTCGTGGCGCCGGGTCGTCGCGTCGGCGGCGGCCAGCGTGAACGTCCCGGACATGCCCAAGTGCACCAGCAGGTGACCCTCGCCGCAGTCGAGGAGGAGGTACTTGCCGCGCCGGCCGATGGCCTGCACACGAGCCCCCTTCACGCGGGCGGCGAGGTCGCCCGGCACGGGCCAGCGCAGTCGCGGATCGCGGACGAGGACGTCGCGGATCCGCCGTCCCACGACCTTGGGGACGAGGCCGAGGCGCGTCGTCTCGACTTCGGGAAGTTCCGGCATGGGGTGTGGGGGCTTTTGGGAGCGATTATAAGGCCACCGGTTGAAACGGCCGACGCGCCGCGCGGTCGAAGCCGGTGGAAGCGCCCGGCGCCGAAAGCGGGCGCGGAAAAGCACTATGATGGTCGGGCCCGCGACAGGCGGGCTGGAGAGCGGGAGCGCGAGTCGATGGCCAGTCGCAGGGCGGCGGTGGCGGTGGCGTGGTTCCTCGCGGCGGCATGCGTGCCGCCGATGGCGGCGGCCGGGCAGGAGGAGCCGGCGCCGGGCCGGGAAGAGGCCATGTTCGAGTACCTCGCCGCCGAGGTGGCGGCGCAGCGCGGCGAGACCGGCGAGGCGCTCGCCACGATGGCCCGCCTCGCGCGCGAGCTGCGCGACCCGCGGATCGCCCGCCGGGCGGCCGAGATTGCGATCCGGGGCCGGGCGCTGGAGCCGGCGCTCGACATGGCGATGCTCCTCGTCGAGCTGGAGCCCGACAACTCGCTGGGCCGCGACCTCGTGGCCTCGCTCCTGGCCAACCGGGGCGAGCTCGACCAGGCGCGCGAGGTCCTGGCCGGGTACCTTCGCGAATCGAACGATCGCCCGCTGCTGCTCACCCAGCTGGCGCACTTCTTCGCGCGCTACCCGGACAAGGCGGCCGTGCTCGAGGCCACGCGCCTGCTGGCCGGCGCCTACCCGTCCCTGCCGGAGTCGCCGTACGCCATCGGCGTGGCGGCGCTGGTCGCGGGCAAGGCCGAGGTGGCCAAGGCCGAGTCGACGGCCGCCCTCGAGCGGCGGCCCGGCTGGGCGCAGGCCGCCATCCTGCACGCGCAGGCGCTCAAGAAGATCTCCCCGGAGGCGGTCATCGGCTACTACCAGTCCTTCGTGGCGCGCTTCCCCGCGGAGAAGGACGTGCGCATCCAGCTCGCGCGCGAGCTCGCTGCCGCGAAGCGCAACGCGGAGGCCCGGGACCAGTTCCGCGCGGTGGAGCGCCTGTCCGGGAGCGACCCGCAGATCCCCTACGCCATCGGCCTGCTCTCGCTGCAGCTCGACGACTACGAGGACGCCGAGGTGGCCTTCCGGCGCGCGCTGGGGATGGGGCACCCGGACCCGGGCGCGGTCTACCTCGCGCTGGGACAGACGGCCGAGTCGGCCAAGCGCTACGACGAGGCGCTCGACTGGTACCGCAAGGTGGAGGCGGGCGACTGGATCCGCGCGCAGATGCGCATCGCCTCGCTCATCGCCAAGCGCGACGGCCTCGCGAAGGGCCGCGAGTACCTGCAGGGCATCCATCCGCGCACGCAGGAGGAACGCATCCAGATGGTGCAGGTGGAGGCGCAGCTGCTGCGCGACGCCAAGGCCTGGCAGGACACCTTCGACGTGCTCTCGCGGGCGGTGCAGCAGTTCCCGGATTCCTTCGAGCTGCTGTACGACCGCGCCATGGCGGCCGAGCGCGTGAACCGCCTGGACGTGCTGGAGGCGGACCTGCGCCGCGTGATCGAGCTCAAGCCCGACTACGCCCACGCCTACAACGCCCTCGGCTACACGCTCGCCGACCGCACCGACCGCCTCGACGAGGCCTTGGCGCTCATCCAGAAGGCGGTGAAGCTCTCCCCCGACGACCCGTTCATCCTCGACAGCCTGGGCTGGGTGCAGTACCGGCGCGGCAAGCTCGACGAGGCGCTCGCCCACCTGCAGGCGGCCTACACCGCGCGCCCCGACCCGGAGATCGCCGCCCACCTGGGCGAGGTGCTCTGGAAGCTCGGGCGCAAGGACGAGGCGAGCAAGGTGTGGAAGTCGGCCCTCACGGAAAACCCCGGCCACGAGTCCCTCATCGCGGTGATGCAGAAGTTCCAGCCGTGAGGCGGCCGGGCCGCCCGCCGCGACCGTGAGGTTTCCCGGGTTCCTCGCCGCGCTGCTCATCGCCGGCTGCGCCGCCGTCCCGCCCGCGCCCATCCCGCTCGACGGCCTGCCTGCCGCCTTCGAGATGAGCGGGCGCCTTTCCGTGGCCCAGGGCGATCGCGGGGAGATCCTGCGGCTTCGCTGGCGGCACGCGCCTTCGTCCGACACCTGGGTGCTGGCTACTCCCGTGGGCACGGAAGTGGCCCGCGTGGAGGGTCGGTCGGGCGAGATCACCGTGCACCGGCCCGGCGCCTCGCCGGTCACCGCGGAGAGCTTCGCGGCGCTCACCGAGCGCCTGCTGGGCGCGGCGCTGGACGACCGGCTGCTCGTCGCGTGGCTGCACGGCCGCCCGCTCGCCGGTCCGGAAGGCTGGGAAGTGGACATCGAAGGCACCCGCCGCCTCGGGGATGCCGACGTCGCCCGACGCATCAGCGCCCGGCGGGACGACACGCGCGTTCGCCTCGTGGTGGACGACTACCGGCCCTCGCCATGAGCCCGCCGCGCCTGGCCGGCCCGGACTATCCCGCCCCGGCGAAGCTCAACCTCTTCCTGCACGTGGTGGGGCGGCGCCCCGACGGCTATCACCTGCTGCAGAGCGTCTTCGCGCTCATCGACCGCTGCGACCGCCTGCGCTTCGAGCGGCGCGCGGGTGGCGCCATCCGGCGCGTGAGCGACCTGCCGGGCGTGCCCGAGGAGGCGGACCTCGCCGTGCGCGCCGCCCGCCTGCTGCAGGCCGAGACCGGCACGCCCTGGGGGGCGGACCTGGAGGTCGACAAGGTCCTGCCGATGGGAGGCGGGGTGGGCGGCGGCAGCTCGGACGCGGCCACCACCCTCATCGTCCTCAACCGCCTGTGGGAGACCGGGCTCGACCGCGAGGCCCTGGGAGCGCTCGGGGCCCGGCTGGGCGCGGACGTGCCGTTCTTCGTCTTCGGCCGCAATGCCTGGGTCGAGGGCGTGGGCGAGCGCCTTTCGGCCCTGGACCTGCCCCCCGCCTGGTACCTGGTGCTGGTGCCGCCGGTGGCGGTGCCCACCGCGGCCGTCTTCGCGGCGCCCGAATTGACCCGAAATTCGGAAGCCCTTAAAATGGAAGACTTTTCGGCGCACGCATCGACCAGCCGGTTCCGGAACGACCTGGAGCCGGTGGTGGCCGCCCGATACCCCGAGGTTCGCGAGCACCTGCAGTGGCTCGCGGCGCGCGGGGGCGGAAGGCTCACCGGGTCCGGCGCGTGCGTATTCGCCCGGTTCGAGGACCGGGCGTCGGCCGAGCGGGTCCTCCGGGACCTTCCGGCGCCGATGAGGGGTTTCGTCGCGCGGGGCCTCGGGGAGCACCCCCTGCGCGGCATGTGACGGGTTCCACCCGGGGCGGGAAGACCGACCCGGGCGCAAGGGGAGTCGCCAAGCTGGTTAAGGCACCGGATTTTGATTCCGGCATACGAGGGTTCGAATCCTTCCTCCCCTGCCACCTCCTTCGGCGCGGCGCACGCAAGACTAGACGGAACGGGCGATGCCTTTCGACAACCTGATGGTGTTCACGGGCAACGCCAACCCGAAGCTCGCGCAGAAGGTGGCCCGGCACCTCAACGTGCAGCTGGGCAAGGCGAGCGTCTCCAAGTTCAGCGACGGCGAGGTGATGGTCGAGCTGCTGGAGAACGTGCGGGGCAAGGACGTCTTCGTGCTCCAGTCGACCTGCGCGCCGACCAACGACCACCTGATGGAGCTGCTGATCATGGTGGACGCGCTGCGCCGCTCCAGCGCCGCGCGCATCACCGCGGCGATGCCGTACTTCGGCTACGCCCGCCAGGACCGCCGCCCGCGCAGCGCGCGCGTGGCCATCTCGGCGAAGGTGGTGGCCAACATGCTCACCTCGGTGGGCGTGAACCGGGTGCTGACGATGGACCTGCACGCGGACCAGATCCAGGGGTTCTTCGACATCCCCGTGGACAACGTCTACGCCACGCCGATCCTGCTGGGCGACCTGTGGAAGCACAGCTACGGCAACCTCGTCGTGGTCTCGCCGGACGTCGGCGGGGTGGTGCGGGCCCGGGCCATCGCCAAGCGCCTCGAGAGCGACCTGGCGATCATCGACAAGCGCCGCCCGCGGCCCAACGTGGCCACGGTGATGAACATCATCGGCGACGTCTCGGGCCGCACGTGCGTGATCATGGACGACATGGTCGACACGGCGAACACGCTCTGCGAGGCCGCCCGCGCACTCAAGGAGCACGGCGCGGAGCGCGTGGTGGCGTACTGCACCCACCCCGTGCTGTCGGGGCCGGCCGTGAGCCGCATCGAC
>JAKOWJ010000162.1 GCA_029781595.1 Pseudomonadota bacterium
GCCCTGCCCCTCATCGCCGCCCCCAAGCCGATGAACGACAGCGCCACCCTTGCCTTCCTCCTGCGCCTGGAGCGTGCCGACGGGCTCGACGGACGTTGTGCGCTCCCATCGTTCCACGTCTACTGGTCGCTCGCCGGCGCCAGCGCCCTCGCGGCCCGATCCCGTGCCGCCGGCGCGCTGGGCCTGCTTCTCTCCATCGCCATCGACGCCGCCTGCATCACCACCGGCATGCACTCGCTCGCCGACGTGGGCACGGGTGTTCTCCTCTTCCTCTTCGCCCGCCACGCCCCACGCCTCTGGCACGCCTCGCTCCGCCTCGCCGAGCGCTGCGCCAACACCTGGCGAGAATGGCGCCTTGGACCGGTGCGTCTGCTCATCCACGCGGTCTACGCGTTCCTTGCCGCCGGCGCCGGCGCCCTGCTCACGCTCACCCTCGCGGGGGATCGCGAGGTCCTCCACCTCTGCCTCGTCGCCGGCGCCGGGCTCCTTGGCGCGGGCGTCTGGGGACAGGCCCTCGAAGGCGGCGGGCGACTCGCACGCCCCTTCGGCTACTTCGGCTGCATGCTCGGCGCCGGCTCCACGCTCCTCGCGCTCGCCATCGCCTCCGTCGACGTGTGGCCACTGGCCGCCGCCCTCGCCACGAGCGCCCCGCTCGTCCAGGCGATCGGACGCCTCCGCTGCCTCGTGCAGGGCTGCTGCCACGGGCGACCCTGTATCACCGCGCGCGGGATCACCTACACCGACCCTCGCTCCCGGGCCGTTGCGCTCGCCAACCTCCGCGCCGTTCCCGTCCACGCCACCCCCCTCTACTCCATCGTCGGCAACCTCATGCTCCTCGGGCTCCTCCTCCGCTTGTGGTCAATCGGTGCGGCACCGGCGTTCATCGTGGGCGCCCACCTCGTCCTCACCGGGCTCCTGCGCTTTGTCGAGGAACATTTCCGGGGCGAGCCACAGACACGGGTCGTCCTCGCCCTGCCCATCTACCAATGGCTTGCCATCGGCCTCGTCCTGCTGGGGGCACCCCTCACCTGCATCCCCGGCACGCCGCTCCAACGTTCTTGGGCCTTCACCCCAGGCGCCGCCCTCGCCTCGCTCGGCATCGCGCTGGCCTTCGCCCTCGCGATGGGCGTGGACTTCCCCCGCTCCAAAGCACGC
>JAKOWJ010000190.1 GCA_029781595.1 Pseudomonadota bacterium
CTGGCCATCGAAGAGCGCGTCGGCGGGTAGCCCCGGCTTCAGCTTCCCGCTCGAGTTCTCCACCGCCACCTTCACCCAGAAGACGAGCTGGGTGCGCTGCTCCTGCGTCTGCACGTTTTTCGGGGTGAACTCGGGGATCTGGCTCAGCTCGACCACGCGCCCCGGAAACTCCTCTCCCGGAAAGGCATCGACGCGCACTCGTGCCGGAGTCCCCACGCCGATCTGCCCGAGGAGCGTGACCGGGAGATAGACCTTCACCCAGGTGTCGCGCGGGTTGACCAGCGTGAGGATGCTCTGCCCTGCGGAGATGACTTCGCCCTCCTCGGCGATCTGCTCGGCGACCACGCCATCGATCGGCGCCATGATCCGGGCATCATCCAGGCGGGCGCGAAGCTGATCGAGGGCTGCCTTCGCCTGGTCGCGGGCGGCGCGCGCGGCTTGAACCGCCTCAGGAGTTGCACCGGCCCGAAGCAGCTCCAGCTGGGCGCGCGCTTCCTCCACCTGGTGCGCAGTGACGCGGACCTGTGCCTCCGCGGTCTCGCGTTGCCCGCGCGCCTGAAGCCGCTCGCGATAGAGCCGACGCGCGTTGGCGAGCGCCGTCTCGCACCCTTCAACGTTTGCCTGCGCCCGGCGCAGTTCGGCTTCCGCGGCGGCGATCTCCTCTTCGCGCGTTCCCGCTTCCAGGAGGGCGACCTGCGCTTCGAGCCGGCGGACTTCGGCCTCGGCCTGCTCCTTCTCCTCGGGCCGGGTTCCAGCGTGGAGGGCGCGCGCCCGGGCCCGAGCGGCATCCACGGCGGCACGGGCGCGGTCTCGGGCGGTGAGGGCGTCATCCAGTTGCTGGCGGGCCACGGCGCCCTCCTGGAACAGCTTCTGGGTGCGCTTCAGCGTGGCTTCAGCGTTCTCCAACACCGCCTCGGCCTGGGCCAGGCCGGCCTCCGCCTCCTGGATCTCCTCCTCCCGGGGGCCTTTCCGCGCGAGCGCCAGGCGTGCCTTCGCGGAGGCCAGGGCGGCGCGGGCCTGGTCCAGCTCCTCGGGCCGGGGGCCGGCGCGCAGGAGGGAGAGCCGCGCCCGCGCCTGCTGCTCCTGGGCCCGCGCGGCGCGCAGGTTTGCTTCGGCGGTATCAACCTGGCGTTTGAGCTCAGTGCTGGTCTCATGGCCCTCCCGGGCTGTTCGTGCCGCGTCCAGAGCGCCGGAGTGCGCGGCTTCGGCCCGGGCGAGCGCGGCGCGAGCGCGCGCCAGCTCCTCGGGCCGGGCGCCTTTCTCCAGCTCTTGCAGCCGCGCCTCCGCGGCGGCGACCGCCGCCTCCAGCTCGGCCTGCTTCGCCTCCAGCTCGCGCGCGTCGAGCCGGGCGAGTGGCTGGCCGCACTTCACGACATCGCCCTCATCGGCGAGGAGGCGTTCCAGGCGCCCGGAGAGCTTCGAGCTCACCGCGACCTGGGTCATCTCGACCGTGCCGGAAGCGATG
>JAKOWJ010000203.1 GCA_029781595.1 Pseudomonadota bacterium
GACTGAGGACTTCCACGAAGGCGTCGCGCGCGGTGAGGGTGGCGTGGACGTGCTCGCGCGCCATGTAGCGCGCGTAGTTGAAGCCGCCGAAGTTCCCCGAGGAGCGGATGGGGCGTAGGATCCCGGCGGCATAGATCTGCTGGCCGGGCGCCAGGCGGATCTTCTCGCTCGTCCGCAGCAGCAGCCGGGCATCGACGCGAGTCTCCGTCTCGACGCGGCGGAGTTGCACGACGCGCACCCGGCAGACGCGCCCAAAGCCGCGCTCCACCGGCTCTTCCAGCACCTGGCCGATCACCTCCACGCGCTTCCCGACCCACGGCTGAAGCAGATTCGGATGGAGCGCACGGTCGAGGGCTTCCCAGAAGGCTCCCCCCGAAAGCCCCAGGGCAAGGAGCGCGAAGAGCGCGAGACGCGGCGCCCACCGGAGCGCGGCGCAGACGACGAGCACCGCGCTCACGGCCGCCACGGCAGGCGGCACTGGCGGCAGCATCCAACGCCCGGAAAGGGCGATTCCGGCCGCGAAAGCGATCGCCAGCAGGGGAAGCAAGTGCAGGCGCATGGGCGGCCACCCATCACGACGCTAAGCGGCACGCCGGGGTTCTACGTGCCACACAAATCGGCGCGTCCTGCCGCCCTCCTGTTCGGCAAAGTGGAGCGCGCTCCTTCGAGTCGCGCGAGAGAAGAGAGAATCTGCCCTGCCAGCGCCTTCGCGCCGCGGGCGAGCGGTTGCCCAGGTGTTCAGCCGCAGATGGGAGGACGCCGGTCGGTCAGTCGGAGTGTTCTCCTGCCGGGTCCGGCGTTGGCGCGCCGACATCGGAAAGCCCGAAGAGCTCCTGAACCGTCTCCAGGGGCGGGCGTGGCTCTTCCGTGGCGGCGAGGCGCTTCACAGCCAGGATCGGCTCGCGGAGGAGGCGCCGGGCCACGCCGCGTGCCAGCACGCCGATCAACTCGCGGTCACGATCCGAGAGGTGGCGCAACCGGCCTTCGATCTTCGCCAGCTCGTCCTGGACCACCGACTCACCCTTGCGCTGGAGCGCGGCCAGCACCGGGCCGACCTGAAAACATCGGAGCCATTCGACCAGCTTCGCGGCCTCTTCCGCCACGATCGCTTCTGCGGCCTCCACCTCGGCAGCGCGCCCGGCCAGGTTCTCCTGAACGATCGACTGCAGGTCGTCGATGGTAAAGAGGTGGACGTTTTCGAGATTGCCCACGGCGGGTTCTACGTCGCGCGGCACCGCGATGTCAACGAGCAGGAGGGGCCGATCCCGCCGGGCCGCGACCATGGGCCGAAGCGTCTCCGCGCGGACCACCGGATGGGGCGCCGCCGTCGAGCAGATGACGATATCCATCTTCCCCACGTGCCGGCCAAACTCGGCGACGCGGATCGCCCTGGCGCCCAGCTCGGCCGCCAGGTCTTGGGCACGCTCGAGCGTGCGGTTGGCGACGGTGAGCGAGGCGACGCCCGCGTCCACGAG
>JAKOWJ010000249.1 GCA_029781595.1 Pseudomonadota bacterium
GCCAGAAGCGCGCGATGTGCACGCCCAGGCCCGCGCACAGGCCCGCGGCGACGGGGTGGACGTTCTTCAGCAGCAGCGGCGGGTGCTTGAGCAGCCGCAGCAGCCAGAAGGTGAGCGCCACCGCGAGGCCCACCGCGATCGAGACGGCGAAGTGCCGCGGCATCACCATCCCGAGCGACTGCTGGAAGAAGACCGCGAGGAACCCCACCAGGAGCGAGCCCAGCACGAAGAAGAAGGCCCGCCGCAGCAGCGTCGCGGGCCGGAACCGGCGTCGGCGCGCCAAGCCGCCGGCCCTCAGACGTCCAGGAGAAGCCGCGCCGGGTCCTCCAGCGCGTCCTTGATGGCCACGAGCGAGAGCACGGCCTCGCGCCCGTCGATGATGCGGTGGTCGTAGGAGAGCGCGAGGTAGTTCATCGGCCGCACCACCACCTGCCCGTTCTCGACCACCGCGCGGTCCCTGGTGGCGTGGATGCCCAGGATCGCGCTCTGCGGGGGGTTGATGATGGGCGTCGAGAGCATCGAGCCGAACACCCCGCCGTTGGAGATGGAGAAGGTGCCGCCCGTGAGTTCCTCGAGCGTGATCTTGCCGTCCTTGGCGCGCTTGCCGAAGTCGGCGATGGCCTTCTCGATGTCGGCGATCGACAGGATGTCGGCGTTGCGCAGGATGGGCACCACCAGGCCCCGCTCGCTGCCGACGGCGATGCCGATGTCGAAGTAGCCGTGGTAGACGATGTCGGTGCCGTCGATGGAGGCGTTGACCACCGGGTACTTGCGCAGCGCCGCCACCGCCGCCTTCACGAAGAAGGACATGAAGCCCAGCTTCACGCCGTGCTCCTTCTCGAAGCGGTCCTTGTAGCGGGCGCGCAGCTCCATCACCGGCGCCATGTTGACCTCGTTGAAGGTCGTGAGGATGGCCGCGGTGGACTGCGACTGAACGAGGCGCTCGGCCACGCGCGCGCGCAGGCGCGACATCGGCACGCGCTGCTCGGGGCGGCCGCCCGCGGAGGGCACGACGGCCGGCGCGGGCCGGGCCGCGGCCGGGGCGGCGGGCGCCGGGGCGGGCTTGGCGGCGGCGAGGACGTCGCCCTTGGTCACGCGGCCGTCGCGGCCGGTGCCCGCGATG
>JAKOWJ010000250.1 GCA_029781595.1 Pseudomonadota bacterium
GGATGCGCCGGTCCCAGATCTCGCGCAGGTAGGGGATGAACTCCTCGAGCGGGGGAAGGTAGGGCTGCGTGACCGGGATGGGCGCCGGCGGCGCCGGCCGTTCCTGCGCCGCGGCCGGCGGCCAGGCGGGCGCCACGGCGGGACGGCCTGCGTCCCGGCCCGGCCATGCCACACCGCTCGCCTGCCTCATGCTCGCTGCCCTTTCCGCGCGGGCGGGGGAGTTCCCGCGATGGCGACACCGTATCGCCCGCCCCGCCCGGCCGATCCGGGGAACAGGCCCCGCATTCGCCCGCAGTTCCGCGCATGCCCTGGCGCGCGCGGGCCCACAATCGCATCGCCCCCATCCCGTCCCGCCGCCCCATGCGCGCCGCCCGCAGACCGCAAGCCCCCCCGGACATGAGCCCCTTCGCGCAACGCGAGATGCAGTCCGCCGTCGCACTGGCCGCGAGCGGGCGCCACGCCGACGCGGACCGGGCCTTCGAGCGCGCCATCCGCGCGAGCCCGCGAAGCCCCCTGGCCCGCCGCCGCCGCGGCGACTGCCAGTACCGCGCCGGGCGCTTCGTCGAGGCCGCGACGAGCTACGCCGAGGCCGCCGCCCTCGCCCCGGCCGACGGGGAGCTGCGCCACGCGCTCGCGCTCGCGCTGGGCCGCGCCGGCGAGATCGCCGCCTCGCACGGGCAGTACCGCGAGGCCGTGGCGCTCCTGCCGGCCGACGCGGACCTGCACTTCAACTTCGGCAACGCCCTTCGCGAGGCGGGCGATCTGGTGGCCGCCGAGCTCATGTACACGAAGGCCGTGGTCCTGCGCCCCGCCTTCGCGGAGGCGCACTGCAACCTGGGCAAGCTGCACCTGGACCAGGGCAACGCCCCGCTCGCGCAGGTGCACCTCGAGCGCGCGACCGCGCTGGCCCCTTCGCTGGGAAGCGCGCTGGTGAACCTGGGCGCGCTGCGCGACCGCGAGGGCGACTACGACGGGGCCCTCGCCGCCTACGACGCGGCCATCGCCGCCGATCCGCGCGACGCCAAGGCCGTGGGCAACCGCGGCAGCACGCTGCTTCGCCTGGGGCGGCACGGGCAGGCCGTGGCGGCCTTCCGCGAAGCGCTCGCGCTCGATCCGGGCTTCGCCACGATGCACTGCAACCTGCTCTTCGCGCTGCAGAACGACGAGGACGTGGACGCCGCCACGCTCTTCGCCGAGCACCGCGCGTTCGCGGCGCGCCACGAGGCGCCCCTGAAGGCCCGCTGGGCCGCGCACGACAACGATCCCGACCCGGGGCGGCGCCTTCGCGTGGGCTACCTCTCGCCCGACCTGCGCAACCACCCGGTGGCGCAGTTCGTGGCGCCGGTGCTCGCGGCGCACGACCGCGAGCGCTTCGAGACCATCGCCTACTACACGCACGCGCAGGTCGACGCCTTCACGCAGGGCATCGCCGGGCAGGTGGACCGGTTCGTCCGGTGCCACGCCGATTCGGCCGAGGCCCTGGCCGCGCGCATCCGCGCCGACCGCATCGACATCCTGGTGGACCTGGCCGGGCACGTGGGCACCGGCGAGATCCTCGCGCTCGCGCGCAAGCCCGCGCCCGTGCAGGCCACGTGGATCGGCTACCCCGGGACCACGGGCCTGGACGCGATGGACTACCGCATCACCGACGCGTGGATCGACCCGCCGGGCCTCACCGAGGCGCTGCACACCGAGAAGCTCGCGCGCCTGCCCGGGTTCAACGTGCCCTTTCCCGTGCCGGCCGGCGCGCCGCAGGTCGAGGCGCTGCCGGCCCTCGACGGCCGCGGCCCCGTCGTCGCGTGCCTGAACAATCCCCGCAAGATCGGGCCGGGCGTGGCCGCCGCCTGGTCGCGCATCCTCGCCGCGGTGCCGGCCGCGCGCCTGCTCCTGGGCGGCGTGCCGGACAACGAGCTGCGCGAGCGCCTGCGGGGCCTCTTCGCCGCGGGCGGCACCGACCCGTCACGCCTGGACTTCGAGCCGCACCGGCCGTTCGCCGAGTACCTGGCGCTGTACCGGCGCGTCGATCTCGCCCTGGACCCCTTCCCGTACAACGGCGGCACGACGAGCTTCCACTGCCTGTGGATGGGCGTGCCCTTCGTGACGCTCGCCGGCGACCGGACGGCCGCCCGCAGCGGCGCGAGCGTGCTGGCGCGCGCGGGGCTCCAGGACTGGGTGGCCGGCTCGGTGGACGACTACGTGGCTCGCGCGGTGCGGGCCCTGGCGGACCTGCCCGCGCTGGACGCGCTGCGCCGCTCGCTGCGCGGGCGCATCCTGGCCGACGCGGACAACTCGGCGGCCACGGTGACGCGCCGCCTGGAGGAAGCCTACCGCCGCATGTGGCGCCGCTGGTGCGAGGGGGGCGCGCCCGAGGCGTTCTAGGACGAAGGCTCGTTGAGCGCGGCCCAGTACACCTTGATGTGCTCGGCGACCTCCATGAACTTCTCGAAGTCCACCGGCTTCACGATGTAGGAGTTGGCGCCGTTCTCGTAGGCCGTGCGGATGTCCTCGCCCACGTCCGAGGTGGTGAGCATCACGATGGGGATGGTGCGCAGCGCCGGGTGCGCCTTCAGCCGGCGCGCCACCTCCAGCCCGCCCACGCGCGGCATGTTCACGTCGAGCAGGATCACCACGGGCCGCGGCTCGCCCGCCTCCCACTTCGGGATGAGGTCCAGGGCCTCCTGGCCGTCGCGCGCCACCACGATGGGATTGGCGAGGTTGCGGCGCTTGAACGCGCGCAGCGTGAGGTCCACGTCCATCGGGTTGTCCTCGACGAGGAGGATGGGGCGGATCATCGCGCGGGGCGGGGCGGGGCCCGGGAAATGGGAGGGGGACGGGCCTTCAGTTCAGCGTGACGGGCGGCACGCGGCGCAGCACCACCGAGGGCGAGCTGCGCAGCTCCTCGGCGAAGCGGATGTTTCGCCGGACCGCTTCCATGTACAGGTTGGCGCCGCCGAAGTGCTCGCGCGCGTACTGGTAGGCGCCGCCCAGCTCGTGGTCCAGCCGCCGCGAGGCCGTCGTGAAGAAGCCCGGCGTCTTGCGGATGAGGTCGTCGGCGGAGGCGAAGACCGTCTCCTCGCCCGCGCCCGTCACGCGCCGGGCGATGCCGCCGTCCACGAACTCCGGGTACAGGCGCTCGTGGCACTTCTCCAGGTAGCAGCGGTCGGACATCTGGGCGATGATGTCCGCCGATCCCAGCAGGCTCCCGAGCAGGCGGAAGGCGGGGCTGGGCAGGCGGATCGACCCCACCGGGCGCTCGTAGCCGGTGAAGTGCAGGATGGGGCCGGCCACGGCCGCGTATTCGCCGAGGCCCACGCCGGGCAGGAAGTCGCGCAGCATCCGCGCCCCGCGCGAGACGTGCACGCGCGTGTACTCCGCCCCGCGCCGGTGGCGACGGTCGCCGCGCCGGCGCAGGTAGCCCGCGTCGTGGAACAGCGCGCAGGTCACGCCGAGCTGGAAGAGGCGCGGGCCGAGCGCGGGGGCCTCGCCGCGCGAGCGCTCGTAGCCGTCGAGCAGCCGCGCCATGGCGAGCGCGACGTCCAGCACGTGCTGCAGGTCGTGGTAGGCCGTGTCGCACGGCAGGTAGTCCGGGTGCTCGCCCCGGTAGAGGGCGGTCACGTGCGCGATGGCCGATTCCACCGCCGGCGCGGCCGGCCCCCCGTGCAGCCGCCCGAAGATGCGCACGACCTCGCGGCGAACGCTGGCCGGGTCCGTCGTGTTGACGCGGTTGCTCACGTCGAATTCGTTGCGCCGCTGCTGCATCGGCTCCTCTCGCAGGGGCTGCGTTGTTGTTGTTCCGGCCGCGGATGCCCCGGGGGGTGGGCAATCGGCGCATTCTGCGTCGTTTCGCGCCCCCTTTCAAGGGCGGCTTGCCCCCCGTCAAGACTAGCCAATCGGGCGCCTAAAGAGTAAGGTTCGAGGCACATCTTCGGAGGAAACACACCCATGCCGACCATCGCGGAGAATGCCGAAGAGATCAAGCGGCGCATCGGCGAGCTGAACCTCGAGCACCGTGACCTCGACCGCGCAATCGAAGCCCTCGAACTCAACCCCCTCCACGACGAACTCCAGCTGAAACGCCTCAAGAAACGCAAGCTCATGCTCAAGGACCAGATCTTCATGCTGCAGCGCCAGCTGGTCCCCGACATCCCCGCCTGAAGTCCTTCCCCGGCCCCCCCGCCGGCCCCGGCCTCGGCCCGTCGCCCAGGTCCGGAAAGGTCCCTTCACCCCCCGTTTCCCCGATCCGCGGCCCGGGCGTTTGTCCGCCCGCCGCCGGGGACCCATAATCGGCGCTTTTCGGCTACCCGACATGAGACTCCTTCCCGTCGCCGGCGCCCTGGCCGCCCTCGCGGCCGTGGCCGCCGTCTCCT
>JAKOWJ010000267.1 GCA_029781595.1 Pseudomonadota bacterium
CGCCGGGCACCCAGGGCACCCAGGAAGGACGGCCCGGCGCGAGGAAGACCGCGAGGAGCGCGGCCACGAAGGTGCCGAGCGCGTGGGCGAGGAAGGGGAAGACGAAGTGCTTCGGCTCGAAGAGGTGGATCGAGGCCTTCAGGCCCTCGACCGTGGTCACGTCCGCGCCGGGCGGCGGTGCGATCGCCTTGCCGCCCGCGACGATGAGCGACATGTTCAGGATGCTGCCGATCACGATGCCGATCACGATCGCGAGCACGAGCCGGACGATTCGTCCCATCGAGAGCCTCCCCTGGGCGGCGCCATCCGTGCGGGCGGGCCGCGGAACGGTGGGCAAACGCGCGCCATTCTGTCGACCGCCGGCGGTGCGGTCAACGGGCGGGCGCTACCGGCGCCGGCGGGCCCTGCGGGCCGGGTCGTGCGCCGCCAGCCAGTCGAAGAACTCCCCGTACCACAGCCGCGAGTTGCGCGGCTTGAGCACCCAGTGGTTCTCGTCCGGGAACCACACCAGCCGCGAGGGCACGCCGCGCGCCTGCAGCGTGTTGTAGTAGGCGAGGCCGTTGGCGTCGGGCACGCGGTAGTCGTCGTTGCCGTGGATCACCAGCGTCGGCGTGGCCATGCGGTGCGCGTAGCTGCTGGGGCTCTGCGCGCGCACCTTCGCCGGGCGATCCCAGTAGAACGCGCCGAGGTCCTTCGGCCGGTGCAGGTAGGAGTCGGCGCTGAAGGTGAGCAGGCGGTCGAAGACGCCGGCGTGGCACACGTAGGCGCGGTAGCGGCCCGCGGGCACGTGGCCGTTCATCCACGCGACGAGGAACCCGCCGTAGCTGCCGCCGGAGGCGAACAGGCGCGAGCCGTCCACCCACGGCTGGCGCAGCAGCCAGTCCGTGGCCGCCTCGATGTCCTCGGTCTCCAGCCGGCCCAGGCGGCCCATGATGCTGTCGCGGAAGGCGAAGCCGAAGCCGCTGGAGCCGTGGTAGTTGACGGCCGCCACCACGTAGCCGCGCGAGGCGAGGAGGTGCGTGTTCCAGCGGTAGCCGAAGGTGTCGCCCGAGGCGGCGTACGGTCCGCCGTGGATCACGTGCAGCAGCGGGTGCCGGCGCCTCGCGTCGAATCGCGGCGGGAAGGTGAGGAACACCTGGACGGGGTCGCCCCGCGCGCCGCGCACCGTCGCCTCGCGCGTCTCGCCGAGCTGCACGCGGGCGAGGATCGCGTCGTTGAACCGCTCGAGGCGAAGCGCCTGGCCGGAACGCACCGCGTGCACCTGCACGGGGTGCGCGGCGCAGTCCACCGCGACCACGATCGTCGCGGCGCCGGGCGGGCCGGCGAGGTCGAATCCCTGCACCCAGCCGCCGGGGACGGCGATCCCGAGCGAAGCGCTCGCCGCATCGAATCGCCACAGGTGGCAGCGCCCGCGCTCCTGCGCCGCGAAGAGCACGGCCGAGCCGTCCGGCGCCCAGCGCAGCGGGCCCTCCACGTCCACCAGCCAGTCGCTGCCGAAGACGCGCGGCGGGCGGCCGCGGCGGACGAGCGCGAGGCGGCCGGGCATCGTGTGACGGCGCTCGACGTGGGTGGCCACGCACGCGAGCTGCGAGCCGTCGGGTGCATAGCGCGGCGCCTCGTACGACCACGAGGCGTTCGTCGTGAGCGCGGTGACGCGCCGCGTGGCGAGGTCGATCTCGGCCAGGGCGGTGGGGTTGGTGGCGAGCTTTCGCGGCGCGGGGTCGTGCACGAAGGCGATGCGCCGGCCGTCGGGCGAGACGTCGAAGTGGATCGCGCCCGGCTCCACGCGCGGCAGCTCCAGGCCCGTGCCCTCGAAGAGATCGGTGATGCGCCCGCTCGCGAGGTCCAGCAGCAGCAGGTGCGGCACGCGCCCCTGCGGCAGGCCGCGGTCGAAGTGGCGGTACTGCGCCTCGCCTGTGACGTAGGCGCTCTCCTTGCGGTCCGTGAACGCCTTGTGCTCGCGCTCCTGCGCGCGGATGCCCTTCAGGCCCGGCCACACCCACGAGACGAAGGCGATGCGCCGGCCGTCGGGCAGCCAGCGGAAGTCCTCGACCCCGGGGCCGAAGCTCGTCCTGCGCTCGGCCTCGCCGCCGGTGGCGTCCAGCAGGTAGAGCTGGGGCGTCGCGTCCTTGCGCCCCTCCTGGTCGCGCCTGCCGACGAAGGCGATGCGGTCGCCCTGCGGCGACCACGCGGGCTTGCCGTCCTTCTCGCCGCCGCGCGTGAGGCGCCGCGGGCGGCATTCGCCCGTGGGCAGCAGCCACAGGCTCGTCGCACCCTTGTTGTCCTGCATCGAGTACTTCGTGACCGCGCACACGGCGGCCGAGGCGTCGGGGGAGAGCGAGACGCCTGCGACGCGCTCGAGTTGCCAGAGGGTGTCGACGTCGAGCGGGGAAGGCTTGGGCATGGCTTGGCGAGGGCGACCGGCCCGCGGCGCGGGCGAGGGCGTCATTTATACCGGAGCGCGGGCATCGACGGGAAACGGGCGACCCGGCCCGGTATGATCGGCGCATCGCCTGCCCGGATTCCCCCATGCGCCTCGCCACGCCGCTGCTGGCCACGCTCGGCATCCTCGCCGCCTCCTGCACGACCGCGCCCGGCCTGCACGAAGGTCACGCGGGCCACGCCCCGCACGCCGCGCCCGGCGGGCGCGTGGCGGTGGACTTCCCGGAGCCGCTGCGCGCCCACACGCTCGCGAACATGCGCGACCACCTGCTCGCCCTCGGCGAGATCCAGCAGGCCCTGGCCGACGGCGCGTACGACCGCGCGGCGCACACGGCCGAGACGCGGCTGGGCATGACCTCGCTCGCTGCGCACGGGGCGCACGACGTGGCGAAGTTCATGCCGGAGGGCATGCAGGCGATCGGCACCGGGATGCACCGCGCGGCGAGCCGCTTCGCCACCGAGGCGGCCAACGTGGGCGCGACGGGCGAGGTGAAGCCGGCGCTGGCGGCGCTGGCGGACGTGACGCGGCAGTGCGCGGCCTGCCACGCGGCCTACCGGATGCGGTAGCGCCGGGCGGGCCTCCGTCGCGGAACCAATTGGCGAGCGCGTGGCCGCGCGAGACCGCTAGGCCTCCACCACGGCCACCACCTGACCCTCCGCGATCGCCTCGCCTTCGCGGACCACGATCTCGGCCAGCGTCCCCGAGCACTCGGCGAGCACGGGGATCTCCATCTTCATGGACTCGAGGATCACCAGTTCGTCGCCCTCCGCGACGGCCTCGCCGGCCTGCTTGAGGATCTTCCACACCGAGCCGGTGATCTCGGACTTGATTTCCTTCCTTGCCATGTCGGATCTGCCTCCCTGATGCCGTACGGATTGGGTTCCTGCCGTTCGCCTAGACGACGCCGTCCGCGCGAAATGTCTCGATTTCCCCGGGCGCGTAACCGAGTCGCCCGAGGATTTCGTCGGTGTGCGCGCCTCGACCCGGCGAAAGACGCCCGATCGGGCACTCGTAGTCGCTCATGGCGAGGGGCAGTGCCAGGACGCGCGTGCCACCCTTCGGGTCTTCGCGCACGATGCCTCGGGCAAGCAGGGCGGGATCGTCCACGGCCTCCTCGAACCTCAGCACCGGCGTCACGCAGCAGTCGAGCGGCACGAGGATCTCCAGCCATTCGGCGGCCATGCGGCTCCCGAAGGCGCGCCGCATCTGCTCGCGCACGTCCCGTGCCGAGTCGCCCATGTCGGCGTGCCGCGCCTTGAGCTCGGGAAGTCCCAGCGCATCGCACAGCACTTCCCAGAACTTGCGTTCCTGGGCGCCGACGGCGAGGTACCGGCCGTCGCGCGCGCGATACAGGTCGTAGCGGGGAGCGCCTCCCGTGTGCGAGCCCAGCCCTCGCGGGCTCACTTCGCCGATATCGTTGTACTCGGCGAGAGGCAGTACGCAGTGCGCGAGCACGGCATCGGCCATGCTCACGTCGATGAATCGGCCCCGCCCCGTCCCGCGCGCTTCCACGAGCGCCGCGAGGATGCCCATGGCCGCGGTGAGGGTGCCACCCATGAGGTCCGAGACGAGCAGGCCAGGCAGCACTGGCGGACCGCCGGCCTCGCCGGTCTGGTCAAGTACCCCCGTGACGGCCATGAAGTTGATGTCGTGGCCGGCGGCATCGCGTCGCGGACCGGTCTGGCCATATCCGGTGATGGCGCAATGCACGAT
>JAKOWJ010000276.1 GCA_029781595.1 Pseudomonadota bacterium
CTGGTCGTGCGGATCGACGAGGCGCGCCTCGCCAACGCCGACGCCGAGATCGCGGTGACGGGCACCTGGCGCCCGGCGCCGGACGCCGCGCAGGGCTCGCCGGGCGTGGTGGACCTCGAGGGCACCGTCGCCCGGGCGAACGCGGCGGCCGTCGCGGGCTACCTGCCCAACCGCGTCTCCTACACCCGCGCCTGGCTGGACCGCGCGGTGCTCGGGGGCCGGGTGAGCCGCGGGCGCTTCGAGCTCAAGGGCGACCTGTGGTGGTTCCCGTTCCGCGACGCGACCCACGGCCATTTCCTCGTGCAGGCGGCCGTCGACGGCGGGCGCCTGCAGTACCACCCGGCGTGGCCCGTGGTCGACGGCATCGCCGGGGACCTGCGCTTCGAGAACGCCGGCATGGAGATCCGCGCCAGCCGCGCGAGCGTCTACGGCAGCAGCGTGCGCAGCGCCGTGGCCCGCATCGCCGATTTCGGCGCCGTGCCGCCCGTGCTGGAGATCGAGTCCACCATCGACACCACGGGCGGGGACAGCACCCGGTTCCTGCGGGAGACGCCGCTGAGGGACGGCCCGGGCGCCTTCACGCAGGCGGTGGCCATCGAGGGGCCGGCGCGCCTGGACCTGCGGCTGCGCTGGCCGCTCTACGGCGACGAGCCGTTCCGCGTGGCCGGCGAGTACGCCTTCGACGGGGCCGTGGCGAGCGTCGGGCGCAGCCTCGTCCTCGCGGGCATCCGCGGCAGCCTCGCCTTCACCGAGCGCAGCGTGAAGGCGCCCGAGCTCACCGGGACGATGTTCGGCCGCCCGGCGACGCTGCGCCTTTCCACCCAGGCCGACGGCTCGGTGCTCACGCAGCTCGACGGAAGCCTGGACGCCGCGGCGCTGGGGCCCTTCATCCCGCGGGCCTTCGTGCGGCGCATGGCGGGCAGCACGCAGTGGAAGGCGCGCGTGGTCTCCGGCGCCGACGGCACGGCGCTGCGCGTGGAGTCGGACCTTCGGGGCCTCGCCATCGGCCTGCCCGAGCCCTTCGCCAAGCGCGCGGACGAGTCGCGCTCGCTCGCGGTCACCATCCGGCGCCTGGGCTCGGCCAGCGAGGAGACGGTGGCGCAGATGGCCGGCGGCGTCTTCGCGCGCATCGGCCGGCGCGAGGCGGAGTCGGGCGCGCGCTGGAACGCGGCCCTGCGCTTCGGCGGCCCGGTGACCGACGAGCCGGTGCGCGACGGCCTGTGGCTCTACGGCGAGCTCGCGCGCTTCGACCTCGACGCGTGGCGCGAGGCCCTGGCCCCGCCGCCGCAGGAGGCGCAGGCGACCGCCGTGCCCGCCGCGCTCGAGCTCGAGGGGCTGGACCTGCGCTTCGCGCGCCTGCGCTACGCGGGCCGCGACTTCCCGCGCCTGTCGGCGCAGCTGCGCAAGGAGTCGGGCGAGTGGCGCGGCTCCCTGGACGGGCCCTCCGTCTCGGGCGTGGTGGGCTACGACCCGCGCGGGCGCGGCAGCGTGCGCGCGCGCCTGGCGCGCTTCTCCCTGGGCGTGGCGAGCGCCGGCGCCGAGGGGCCGGAGCCGGCCCCGCCCCAGGAGCAGGAGGACCTGCCCGTCCTCGACATCCAGGCCGAGCGCTTCGAGTTCCACGGCCACTGGCTCGGACGGCTCGCGCTCGCGGCGCGTCCCGACGGCCGCGACTGGCGCATCGACCGCCTCGACATCGCCAACGACCACGCCAAGCTCGTCTCCTCGGGCGCCTGGCGGCGCACGGCCGCGGGCCCCATCACGCAGCTCGACCTCAGGCTCGACGCGGGCGACCTGCATGCGCTGCTCGACCAGTTCGGCTACGGCGGGTTCGTGAACCGCGGCGAAGCGAAGCTCGAGGGCACGCTGGTCTGGCCGGGCTACCCCTACGAGTTCTCGCCCGGCGTGCTCTCGGGGCGCTTCGCGGTGAGCGCGGCCCGGGGGCAGTTCGCGAAGATCGAGCCGGGGGCCGGCAAGCTCCTGGGGCTCATCTCGCTGCAGTCGCTGCCCAGGCGCGTGACGCTCGACTTCCGCGACATCTTCAGCGAGGGCTTCGCCTTCGACCGCATCTCGGGCGAGGCCAAGCTCGCGCGCGGGATCCTGCTCACGCGCGACTTCGAGGTGGTGGGGCCCTCGGCCTTCGTGCGCATGGCGGGCGAGGTGTCGCTGCCGCTCGAGACGCAGAACCTCACGATGACCGTGGTGCCGGAGGTGGGCGAGGGCATCGCGCTCGCGGCCACGGTCCTGGGCACGCCGGTGATGGGGCTCACGACGCTGCTCGTGCAGAAGCTGCTCCAGAACCCGCTCGGGAAAGTGGTGTCGTACGAGTACCTGGTCACGGGCTCGTGGGATAATCCCTCGGTCACGCGGATCGGCGAGGCCCGGGGCCGAAAGCCGGCCGCTCCGTCCCCGCCGGCCCCGGCCCGATGAGCGCGGCCCGCCGCGCCCGCCTACCGTCCCGATGATCATCACCAAGAACTCGTCCTCCACCCCGGAAGTCCTGCGCGAGACCCTCGTCACGACGCAGAGCATGTTCCGCGTGGCGGCCATCCAGATGGCCTCGGGGCCGCACGTGCAGGCGAACCTGCAGGAGGCCTCGCGGCTCATCGAGCTGGCGGCCGCCACCGGCGCGCGCCTCATCGGGCTGCCGGAGTACTTCTGCATCATGGGCATGAAGGACACCGACAAGGTGGCCGCGCGCGAGAAGGACGGCGAGGGCCCCATCCAGGACTTCCTCGCCGCCGAGGCGAGCCGCCACAAGGTGTGGCTCGTGGGGGGCTCGGTCCCGCTCGAGGCCACGGTGCCCGACAAGGTGCGCAACGCCTGCCTGGTCTACGACCCCGACGGCCGCCGCGCGGCGCGCTACGACAAGATCCACCTCTTCGGCTTCGAGATGGGCCAGGAGAAGTACACCGAGGAGCGCACCATCGAGCCGGGCTCGGCCGTGGTCACCGTCGACACGCCCTACGGCCGCGTCGGCATCTCGGTGTGCTACGACCTGCGCTTCCCGGAGCTCTACCGCGCCATGGGCGAGGTCGACTTCATCTTCGTGCCCTCGGCCTTCACCGAGACCACGGGCAAGGCGCACTGGGACGTGCTCATCCGCGCCCGCGCCATCGAGAACCAGTGCTACGTGGTGGCGCCCGCGCAGGGCGGCTACCACGTGAACGGCCGCGAGACCCACGGCCACACGATGATCGTGGACCCGTGGGGCGTCGTCCTCGACCGCCTGCCGCGCGGCTCGGGCGTCGTGGTGGCCGGCGTGAACCCCACCTACCAGGCCAAGATCCGCCGCAGCCTGCCGGCCCTTCGCCACCGCACGCTGCGCAGCTAGCCCCGCCAGGAGCCCCGCCCCATGACGAAGGACGAACCCGCCGCCATCGACCTCGCCACCGCCGCGCTTCTCGCGCCCCACGGGCTAGACGAGGCCGCGATCGGGCGCGTCTTCGGGCTGGTGCGCGCGCACCGCGCGGACGACGCCGACCTCTACTTCCAGCTCTCGCGCGCCGAGAGCTGGATGCTCGAGGAGGGCCAGGTGAAGAGCGGCAGCTTCGCCATCGACCAGGGCGTGGGCGTGCGCGTGGTCGCCGGCGAGAAGACGGCCTTCGCCTATGCGGACGACATCTCCGAGGAGGCCCTGGCCGCCGCCGCGCGCGTCACGCGCGCCATCGCCGCGCAGGGGGGCGAGGGCGCCGTGCCGGCCCCGGCCGTGCGCCCGGCCCCGCCGCTCTACGCGCCGCTGGACCCGGTGTCGGGCCTGGACGACGCCGAGAAGGTGCGCCTGCTCGAGCGCCTGGAGCGCGCCGCCCGCGCCGCCGACCCGCGCGTGCGCCAGGTGATCGGCCGCCTGTCCGGCGAGTACGAGGTGGTGTACGTCGCGCGCGCCGACGGCGTGCGCGCCGCGGACGTGCGCCCGCTGGTGAGCCTGTCGGTCACCGTGATCGTCGAGCAGGACGGCCGGCGCGAGCAGGGCTACTGCGGCGGCGGCGGGCGCTACGGCTACGGCCACTTCACGGACGCGCGCGTCGAGGAGACGGCCCGCACGGCCGTGCGCCAGGCCCTGGTGAACCTCGAGGCGCGCCCCGCGCCGGCGGGCCCCATGACCGTGGTGCTGGGCCCGGGCTGGCCGGGCATCCTCCTGCACGAGGCCATCGGCCACGGCCTGGAGGGCGACTTCAACCGCAAGGGCACCTCGGCGTTCTCCAACCGGATCGGCGAGAAGGTGGCCGCCCCGGGCGTGACGGTGGTCGACGACGGCACCCTCGCGGACCGCCGCGGCTCCCTGTCGATCGACGACGAAGGCGAGCCCACGGCGCGCAACGTGCTCATCGAGGACGGCATCCTGCGCGGCTACCTGCAGGACCGCCTCAACGCCCGCCTCATGGGCGCCCGCGTCACCGGCAACGGCCGCCGCGAGAGCTACGCGCACCTGCCGATGCCGCGCATGACCAACACGGTGATGCTGGGCGGGGACAGGGACCCGGCCGAGATCCTCGCCTCGGTCGAGCGGGGCCTGTACGCCGTGAACTTCGGCGGCGGCGAGGTCGACATCACCAGCGGCAAGTTCGTCTTCTCGGCCGCCGAGGCGTGGTGGGTGGAGAACGGCCGGCTCGTGCACCCCGTGAAGGGCGCCACGCTGATCGGCAACGGGCCGGACGCGCTCACGCGCGTGTCGATGATCGGCAACGACCTGGCCCTGGACCCCGGCATCGGCACCTGCGGCAAGGAGGGCCAGAGCGTGCCGGTGGGCGTGGGCCAGCCGACGATCCGCATCGAGGGCCTCACGGTCGGCGGCACCGGCTGAGCGGCCGGGGTGTATCCGGCGGGCCCCGCGCCGCGTATTAGCAGGGGAGGGCCGAATTCGCGGCCCGACATCCCGCCACGAGGAGACACCATGCAACGCCGCACCTTCGTCGCCACGCTCGCCGCGCTCTTCGCCGCGCGCGGCGCCGCCGCCGCGCCCGCCGGGGCGCCGGCCGTCGAGAAGCTCGTCCTCACCGCCGCCGAGTGGAAGAAGCGGCTCACGCCCGAGCAGTACCGGGTCCTGCGCGAGGAGGGCACGGAGTACGCGGGCTCGAGCCCGCTCGACCGCGAGAAGCGCAAGGGCACGTACGCCTGCGCCGGCTGCGACCTGCCGCTCTTCACCTCCGACATGAAGTTCGACAGCGGCACGGGCTGGCCCAGCTTCTTCACCTTCCTCCCGGGCCACCTGGGCACGAGCACCGACTTCAAGCTCATCTACCCGCGCACGGAGTACCACTGCGCCCGCTGCGGCGGCCACCAGGGCCACGTCTTCGACGACGGGCCGCCGCCCACGGGCAAGCGCTACTGCAACAACGGGGTGGCGCTCAAGTTCACGCCGGCCTGAGGTCCGTTCAGCGGGCCTCGGGCC
>JAKOWJ010000289.1 GCA_029781595.1 Pseudomonadota bacterium
GCCACGACCGAGAAGGCCTTCGCGCGCTCGCTGCGCGTGCAGTTCACGCCCACGCTGGTGGTGCTGGACGAGCGCGGGGGCGCGGCGCTGCGGCTGAACGGCTACCTGCCGCCCAACCAGTTCGACGCCGCGCTCGACTACGCGCGGGCGGGCGCCGCGCAGCCCGGCACCTTCGCGGAGTACCTTCGCCGGCGCGCCCCGCCGCCCGCGAGCGGCAGGCTCCACGCCGAGACGTGGCTTTCGGCCGCGCCCGTGGATCTCACCCCGCGCGCGGCGCAGGGAAGGCCGCAGCTCGTGCTGTTCGAGCAGAAGGTGTGCGCGGGCTGCGACGAGATGCACGCGGAGGGCTTTCCTCGGCCGGAGGTGGCCGCGCTCCTCGCGAAGCTGCGCGCCTCGCGCATCGACATCGGCTCGGGCGAGACCGTGCGCACGCCCTCGGGCGAGAGCCTCGCCATGCGCGACTGGGCGCAGGCGATGCGCCTCGCCTACACGCCGAGCCTGGTCTTCCTGGACGGCGAGGGCCGCGAGGTCTTCCGCGTGGAGGGCTACGTGCGGCCCT
Source organism: Pseudomonadota bacterium (assembly GCA_029781595.1). Classification (GTDB taxonomy): domain Bacteria; phylum Pseudomonadota; class Gammaproteobacteria; order Burkholderiales; family Usitatibacteraceae; genus FEB-7. The sequence goes on from JAKOWJ010000289.1 coordinate 560, forward strand.
TCCACCTCGCCTCGGCGCTGGAGTACGTCGCCTCGGGCGCCTACCGCAAGGAGCCGGAGTTCCAGCGCTTCGTCGAGTCGCGGGCGCAGGCGCGGCGCGCGGCGGGCGGGCGCGTCGAGCTGATGAAGTAGCCGGGGCGCACTCTCAGGCTCCGGTCGCGGCAGGGCGCCACGACCGGTAGCCGCCGGCGCGCTCCCGGGTCGACAGCACGATCTGCCACAGCTGCCCCTGGCGGGAGCGGAAGAAGCCCGCGCAGGCGAGCAGGTAGTAGCGCCACATGCGGTGGAAGCGCTCCCCGTACTTGCCCGCCAGGCGCGGCCACGCGCGCTCGAAGTTCGCGTGCCAGGCCATGAGCGTGCGGTCGTAGTCGGGGCCGAAGTTGTGCCAGTCCTCCAGGAGGAAGAGCCCCTCGGCCGCCCGCGTGACCTGGGCCGCCGACGGGATCTGGCCGTTCGGGAAGATGTAGCGGTCGATCCACGCGTCGATGGCGCGCGACGTGACGTGCCCGCCGATCGTGTGCAGCAGGAAAAGCCCCTGCGGGTCCAGGCAGCGCCGCATCACGCGGAAGAACTCGCGGTAGTTGCGCGAGCCCACGTGCTCGAACATCCCGACCGAGACGGCCTTGTCGTACCGGCCGCGCAGGTCGCGGTAGTCGGCGAGCTCGATGCGCACCGGCAGGCCGCGGCAGCGCTCTTCGGCCAGGCGCTGCTGCTCGCGCGAGACCGTGACGCCGGTCACCTCGACGCCGTGGTGGCGCGCGGCGTGGGCCGCGAGGCCCCCGAACCCGCAGCCCACGTCCAGCAGTCGCTCGCCGGGCGAGAGCTCCAGCTTGCGGCAGATCATCCCGAGCTTGGCCTGCTGCGCCTCGTCGAGCGAGCGCGCGTCCTGCCACCAGGCGCAGGAGTACACGAGCTCGCCGTCGAGCATCGCCTCGAAGACGTCGTTGCCGATGTCGTAGTGACGCTCGCCCACCTCGAACGCCCTGCCGCGGGACTGGCGGTTCACGAGGCGTGCGCGCAGGGCCGCGAGCCAGAGCCGCAGGCGCGCGGTCCCGACGAGCTTCACGTCCAGGTCCACGCTCATCAGGCGGTGGAAGAGCGCGTCCAGGCGCTCGCATTCCCACGCGCCCGCCACGTACGACTCGCCCAGGCCCAGGGAGCCGGCGGCGAGCATGGCGTGGTAGGTGGCCGGGTCGCGCACCTGGATGTCCCAGGGCGACGGCCCGTTGAAGCGGATGCCCGCAGCCTCGAGCAGGCGGGCGAGCGCGGCGGGAGGCGCCGTGCCGGCCTGCCCGTGCGGGAGTTCCTCGGCGGCTCGTCCCATGGCAGCCCCCCGGAGAATCGCACACGGGACATTCAACGCCGATCGGGCGCGGGGATCAAATCGGAATTGGCTATCTCCCCGATTGCCGCCGTCAATGGGCCGTCAGTGCCCCGCCGGCACGCCGTCGCGACGCGGATCGGCGGCGCCGATCCACCCGCCGGGCAGGCGCCTGATGAATCCGAGGCCGCTGAGCAGCGTGCCTTCCTCCACGGCCTGGCCCCGCTCGCGCAGGCCCGGCGCGAGGGCCGCGGCGGCGGTGCCCTTTTCCAGCGTCACCTTGCCCGGGATGGCCGTCGACAGGTGGCCGTGCGAGAGCGCCTCGCCGGGTGTTGCGCCGTTGGCCAGCAGGTCGATGAGGGCGGAGGCGACGTAGTCGACGATGGGCCCGCCGCCGGCGGCGCCGCCCGCGACCACGGCCTGGCCGGCGGCGTCGAACACGATCGTGGGTGCCATGGAGGTGGCCGGCCGCTTGCGCGGCTCCATCTGGTTGGCGAGCCTCTCGCCGGGGCGCGGTGCCGCGGAGAAGTTGGTGAGGACGTCGTTGAGCACGAAGCCGCCGGCCATGAGGCGCGAGCCGAAGTTGAGGTTGATCGTGGTGGTGATCGACACGACGCTGCCCTTCGCGTCCGCGATCGTGATCTGGCTCGTCATCGACTGCGGGTCGCCGGCGTCTGGCGCGAGCGCGGCCACCTTCGCGGGAGGCGTGCCCGCCTTCGGGTTCTTCGCGGCGTGGGCCGGGTCGATGAGGGCGGCGCGCGAGCGGACGTATCCGGCGTCCACGAGGCCCGCCACGGGCACCGCGACGAAGTCCGGGTCGCCCACGTACTGGCGCCGGTCGGCCTGCGCGAGGCGCCCGGCTTCGGCGTAGAGGTGCGCGAAGGCGGGGTCGGCGAAGTCGTACCGGCCGCCGGCCCGGTCCTGCACCATCTGCAGGATCTGCAGCACCGTGATGCCGCCGAACGAGGGCGGCGGCGCCGTGCAGACGCGATACGCGAGGAACACGGCGCAGACGGGATCGCGCTCGACGGCGCGGTAGTCGAGGACGTCCTGCTCCGTCATGAGCGTGGGCCGGAACCCGCGCTTCGAGGCCGTCGCGATCTCGCGGGCGCCCTCGGCGCGCAGCCAGCCCTCGGCGCCCTGCGTCGCGATGGCGCGCAGCGTGCGGGCGTACTCGGGGTTGCGCACCATCGTGCCCACGGGCAGCGCCTGGCCCTGCGCGTCGAAGTAGAGCGCGGCCATGTCCGGGTGGCTCTTCGCGGCGCCCGGCTGCGCGAGGATCCCGTGCAGGTACGGCGAGATCGGGAAGCCCTTCTCCGCGGCCACGATGGCGGGCTCGAAGAGCTGCTTCCAGGCGACGCGCCCGAACTTCGCGTGCACCTTGGCCAGCACCTGGAGCGTGCCCGGCACGCCGACGCTGCGCCCGCCGCGGCGGGAGGGCTCGCCCGGAAGGATGCGCCCGTCCGTGTCGGTGCGAAGGCTCGCGGTCACGTGCGCCGGCGCGGCGGCCAGCCCGTCGTAGGCGTGCAGCCGGCCCGTGGGGGCGTCCCACAGCATGACGAGTGTGCCGCCGCCCAGGCCCGAGGACTGGGGCTCGACGAGGCCCAGCATCATCTGGGCGGCGATGGCGGCGTCGATGGGCGAGCCGCCGATGTCGAGCATCTCCATGGCGGCGCGGGAGGCCATCGGATTGGCGGTGACGGCGAGGCGCGCCTTGGGCTCGTCGAGCGAGTAGTCGGTGCGATACGCGCCGGGCAGCTGCGCGCAGGCGGTGGCGACGGCGAGGAGGAGGAGGGCGAGGATGCGTTTCATGGCGGCGGCAGGGTCGTTCGCGGGAGCGGACAAGGATGATCCCGCCCGGCGCGGCCCGCAAGCGCGGCCGTCCTCAGCCCCGCAGAACGAACCTCACCGGCACCAGCACCCACGCGGCCACGGGGCGCTCGCCTTCGCGCGCGGGCACGAAGCGCCAGCGCGCGACGGCCGCCCGCGCGGAGCGGTCCAGTCGCTCGAAGCCGCTGGAGCGCGCCACCTCGACGCGCTCGGCGCGGCCCTCGGCGGTGACGCGCACGCGCAGCAGCACCTGGCCTTCCTCGTTCAGCCGGCGCGAGAGCGACGGGTAGGCGGGGGCGGGATTGTCCAGGTAGTTCGCGTCGAAGACGGGCGCGGTCGCCGGGGGCGGCACGGCTCGCGCCACGGCCGCGGGCGCCGGGCTCGCCACAGGCGCGGCGGCGGAAGGCGCGGTGATCGAGGGCGCCGCCTGCGCGACGGCGATCTCGGGCAGCGGCACGGACTCGCGGGCCACCGGCGCCAGGTGCGGCGCGGGCTGCGAGCGGGAGGGCAGCTGCGGCCGCGGCGCGGTGTCGGGAACGATGGACACCTGCAGGGGCGCGGCCTCGGCGATGGCGCGGCGGATCGGCGCCTGGTCCAGCGCCACCAGCAGCGCGACGGCGTGCAGGCCCGCCACGACGAGGCCGGAGACGCCGCGTTCGGGGCGGTAGCTCACGCTTGCGCCCAGCGCCGCAGGAGGTTGTGGTAGATGCCCGTGAGCGAGACCACGGGCGCGGACTCGCCGTGCGCCTGCCGCAGCGAGCCGATGGCGGCATCGAGGTCGAAGAGCAGGGCGCGCTGCGCGTCCTCTCGCACCAGGCTCTCCAGCCAGAAAACGCAGGCGAGGCGCGTGCCGCGCGTCACGGGCTCGACGCGGTGCAGGCTCGTCGAGGGATACAGGACGAGGTGGCCCGCCGGCAGCTTCACGGTGTGCGCGCCGTAGGTATCGTCGATCACCAGCTCGCCGCCGTCGTAGCTCTCCGGGTCCGCGAGGAAGAGCGTGGCGGAGAGGTCCGTGCGCAGGCGCGCGCCGCTCGCCGCGTGCGTGCGGATGGCGTTGTCGACGTGGTTGCCGAATCGCATGCCGCCCTCGTAGCGGTTGAAGAGGGGCGGGAAGACGCGCCGCGGCAGCGCCGCCGAGAAGAAGAGCGCGCTGCGGTCCAGCGCGCCCAGCACGATCGCGCGGGCCGACCGCGCCGCCTGCCCGTCCTCGGGCAGCTGCAGGTTGTGCTTGACCGCCGCCGACTGGGTGCCGGCGGTGAGGCGGCCGTCGGCCCAGTCGGCGGCTTCCAGCGTGGCGCGAACGCGCGAGAGCTCCTCGGGAGAGAGCAGGTCGGGAATGGCGAGCAGCATGGCTTTTCCTCTCGGCGGCGGCGCGCCGCGTTCAGAACTTGTATTCGACGGTGAGCTGGACGCTTCGCCTCGCGCCCGGCACCACGTGGCCCTGGTAGACGCCTTCATAGAGGGCTTCGTCCAGGAGGTTCAGGGCGTTCAGGCGCACCTCGTACGCCGGCGCGGTGTAGGAGACCATCGCGTCCCAGCGCCGGTAGCCGGGCACGAGGTTCGTGTTGGTCGTGTTGCCGTAGCGGTCGGCCACGGCCTCCACGCCGCCGCCCACCTTCCAGTGCCCGTCGATCGCGTAGGTCGTCCACAGGCTCGCGGTGTACTTCGGCGTGTTGATGGGGATCCTGCCGAGCGTGTTGGCCTGCGAGCCCGTGGCCTCGTCGATGATGCCGCGCTGGCGGGCGGCGCCCGCGAAGATCTCCCAGCCCGGCGTGAGTCGCCCGGCGGCCTCGATCTCGAGGCCGTCGGTGTGGCGCCTGCCCGAGAGCAGGTTCTGCTCGACGCTCACCGCGAGGTCGGTGTTGCGCTCGTTGGTCTTCTCCGAGCGGTAGGCGGCGACGCGGAAGGAGAGGTCGCCGTCGGCGAGGTCCCACTTGGTGCCCACCTCGACGTTGCGGTTCTTCTCCGGCGGGGTGTTGGCGCCGCGCTCGTCGAGCGAATAGAGCTCGCCCGAGGGATTGAACGACGTGCCGTACGCCGCGTACCACGTCTGGCGGTCGTCGGGCTGGAACAGCAGGCCCGTGCGCCAGCTCCACACCTGGTCCAGGCGCGAGAGCGGGCCCGCGGGCTCCGGGCGGCGGTAGTCGGCGTCGAAACGGTCGTGGCGCGCGCCCAGCACGAGCTTCCAGGCGGGCGCGAGTGTGACCGTGTCCTGCGCGTAGACGCCGACCGTGTTCGCGGTGTACGAGACGTCGTTGCTGCGCGTGATGCCATCGAAGAACCCGGCCGGCAGGTCCACGAAGGGGTCCGGGCTGCCGAGCGTGGTCGGCGGATTGGGCACCTGGCCGATCGTGCTCCAGCGCTCGGCCTTCTCGCGGGCGAGCTCCAGGCCCACGAGGAGCTGGTGCTTCAGGCCCCAGGCCTCGCCCCGGGCGAGGAAGTCCGTCTGGCTGGTGAGGGTGTGCTCCTCGCCGCCGCGCGCCTGGCGCTGGCGGTTGACCACCGTCGCGTCGTCGATCGCGGTGGTGCCGCCGGCCAGGCGCGGCGCGACGGCCCAGAGGTTGCGTTCGTACTCGCCGGAGCGCAGCACCGTGCGCAGCGACGTGGTGGCGTCGAAGCGGTGGGTCCACGACGCCGTCGCGATGCCCGCGCGGTCGCGCTGGTAGTCGGCCTTCGCCATGCCGTAGAAGCGCTCGACGGGCACGGGCGCGGGGCGGCCCTGGAAGTAGGGCACCCCGTAGTCGGGCACGTCGTCGTACTTCAGGTAGTAGTACGCCGCGGCGAACTCGTCCGGGCGGCCGATGCCGAAGCGCACGGCGGGCGCCACGCCCCGGCGGTCGGTGGAGACGCCGTCGCGAAAGCTCCCGGCCTTAGTCCGCATCGCGTTGAGGCGAAGGCCCGCGTCCTCGCCGACGCGGCGGTTCACGTCGAGCGTGGCGCGGCGGTAGTCGTGGTTTCCGCCCGTCACCGCGAGGACGCCCTCGTCCGCCAGGCCCGCCTCCTTGCTCACCTGGTTCACGATGCCGCCCGTCGAGCCGCGGCCGTAGAGCATGGAGGCCGAGCCGCGCAGCACCTCGATGCTCTCGAGGTCGAAGGTCTCGCGGTTGTACTGCGCCACGTCGCGGATGCCGTCGAGGTAGAGGTCGCCCACCACGGAGTAGCCGCGCAGCGTGATGTTGTCGCCGATGCGGCCGCCCTCGCCGGCGTTGAAGGTGAGGCCGGGCACGTTGCGCAGCGCCTCCTTGAAGGTGTCGGCGTTGCGGTCGTGCATGAGCGCCTCGGGCACGATGGTCACGGACTGCGGGATGTCGCGCACGAGTTGCGGGACCTTGCCCACGGACGTGATGCCGGGCTGGTAGGCGGGCAGGCGCTCGCGCTGGTCCGTCACGGTGACGGGCTTGAGCTCCTTCTCCTTCTCGGCGTCGGGTTTTGCGGGGGGCGTGGCGGATTGCCCCCAGGCTTGGGTGGCGAGGGCCGCCGAGACGGCGGCGGCGAGCACGTGATGGCGCGGCATGGGCAGCTCCCTGTTTTGCAGGTGGTTTTCAGGAGGCTGGCTGGCGGGCGCGCCGCGGGCTGGCAAGTTCGCATGCGCTTTCTCTTGCAAATGCGAACAATTCGCAATAGCATGGTATCCCATGGGTTCGCCGGAAGGCAAGCCCTGACCCACCGCAAGGAACGCAGACCGCGATGCCCACCGAAATCGACAGGACCCCGCCCGGGGACACGCCGGCCCGGCCGGACCCCGTGCGCGGGCCGGGCCAGCCGAGGCGCGTCGCGAGCGAGGCGCTTTTCGGCGGCGGATCGGTGGTCCTCATCGACCACGAAGGCGAAACCTACTCGCTGCGCCGCACGCGGCTGGGCAAGCTCATCCTGACGAAGTGAGCCTTCTCCGGCGCCGGTTCAGAGGGCGTCGAAGTCGGCCGCCATGCGCCGGCGCAGGGCCGCGTCGGGCAGGCGCCCGGCCAGCGCGCCGATGTTCTCGCGCATGTGCGCAGGATTCGTGGTGGCGGGAATGGCGCAGGTCACGGCCGGGTGCGAGACGACGAACTTGAGGAAGGCCTGGGCCCAGTTCGCGCAGTCGATCTCGCGCGCCCAACCCGGCAGCGCCTTGCCCTTCACGCGGTCGAAGAGGCCACCCCCGTCGAAGGGCCGGTTCACGATCACCGCCGCGCCCCGCTCGGCCGCCAGCGGCAGGAGGCGCCGCTCGACCTCGCGCTCGGCGAGGTTGTAGGTGAATTGCACGAAGTCGAAGCGCTCGCGCTTCATCGCCGCCTCCAGGGCCTCGTGCCGGCGGCCGTGCGAGGTCGTGATGCCCAGGTAGCGGATGCGCCCGGCGGCCTTCCAGGTGCGCAGCGTCGCCAGGTGCGTCTCCCAGTCCAGCATGTTGTGGACCTGCATCAGGTCGAAGCGCTTCACGCCCCAGAGGTCGAAGGACTCCTCCATCTGCTTCACGCCCAGGAAGCGCGTGGGCGTCCACACCTTGGTGGCGGCGAAGAACCGCGGCGGCCGCGCCCTGGGCACCAGCTCGCCCAGGGCCGCCTCCGCGTAGCCGTACATGGGGCTCGAGTCGACGACGGCCCCGCCCCCCGCGAAGAACTCGCGCAGCACCGCCAGGCGCGCATCGCGCGTGGCGCCGGGCGGCACGTCGAAGGTGAGCCAGGTGCCCATGCCGATCGCGGGAATCCGCTCGCCCGTGGCGGGAATGGCCCTTTCGAGGCGGCCGGGCGCGGATGCCGGGGCGGCGGCCCGGACGAGGCGGGCGCCGGCCAGCGTGGCCAGGGCGGCGAGGGCGCGGCGGCGGCTGCGTTGCATGGGTCCTCCCCGGACGGTGGCGGCAGGCGTAGCATTCATCATCCGCAACGAGGAGGAGAAAACAAGATGATCGACAAACCGGTGGGCGAGATCCTCAAGGCGAAGCAGGGGCCCACGCTGCTTTCCATCGCCGCCACCGCGACCGTCGCCGAGGCCGTCGCCCTCATGGACGAGAAGGGGCTGGGCTCGGTGCTCGCGCGCGACGCCGGCGGCAACATGGCCGGCATCTTCACCGAGCGCGACCTCATGCGCCGCGTGGTGCGCCAGGGGCGCGACCCGAAGTCCACGCCCGTCTCGGCCGTCATGACGCCCGAGGTGCGCAGCGTGCCGTCGTCGGAATCGACCGTGGAGGTGCTGCGCATCATGGTCGAGTACGGCTACCGCCACATGCTGGTGGCCGACGGCGGCAAGCCCGTGGGGGTGCTCTCGGCGCGCGACGTGATGCGCGCGCTCATCCTGCCGGACGAGCCCATCGCCCACGAGGGCAAGCGCGGCGAGGTGCGCACCCGCGCCCTGGACACGGTGGAGACCCTGCGGCAGGGCTAGGCCCGCCCGCGGGGGAGTCGCCGGGAGGGGGAAATGCCGCTATAATGCGCGGCTTCGCGCCCGTAGCTCAGTTGGATAGAGTACCTGGCTACGAACCAGGGGGTCGTGGGTTCAAATCCTGCCGGGCGCGCCAGTTGTTCCGAGGGGCCAGTCGAGAGACTGGCCCCTTTTCATTGCGCAGCCGCCCGGCGCACGGGCGCCTTCAACCCCCGTGCCGCGCGTGGTGGAACGTGTAGGTCCCCAGCTCGCGCTCGCCGCCTTCGTCCACCGCCACCAGCCGCACCCGCTCCGTGTGGGTGGGCATCGCGCGCAGCGCCTCGGCGGCGGGCAGCAGGGTCACCGTGCCGCTTGCCGCGTCGAACGGCACGTCGCGGAACGACTGCCGCTCCTGTCCCTGCGCCTCCACGGTCGCGTCGACCCGGCGCACGCCCGCGAGGGGCGCCTCGAGCCGGGAGACCACGAAACGGTCCGCGGGCAGGATCGTGCAGTGGACCGAATCGCCCGGCGCCAGCCGGTACACGCGCAGCGCCGCGCCGCCCGCCTCGAGCCGCTTCACGAACGACTCCGGCACGAAGGCGTGCACGGCGCCGCGCGTGAACGCCTCGCGCACGCCCGCCGCCAGGGCCATCACCTCGTCCAGCGCGCGTCCGCACGCTTCGCATTCGAGCAGGTGCCCGTCGAGGCGGGACTCGGCCTCGGCGTCCAGTTCGTCGAGCCAGTAGGCGACCAGGGTGTCGAAGCCCGCGTGGCCCGCGTTCGTCATGCCGCTTCCCCGCCCAGCACGCAGTCGCGCAGCCGCGCCAGCGCCCGGTGCCGGATCACGCGCACGTTGCCGGCGGTGAGGCCGAGCTGGCCGGCCACCTCGCCCGCGTCGCGGTCCTCGTGGAAGGTGAGGACCAGCACGGCGCGCTCGCGCTCGGGCAGCGCCTGCAGGCACCGCTCGACGCGCGCCTGGTCGAGGCGCGGCGGCGGGGCGATGTCGGCGATGGCGAGGTCCTCGCCGTACGCCTCCAGCAGCCGCTCGCGCCGGATGTCGCCGCGGCGAAGGTCCAGCACCACCAGGCGGCAGGTGCCGAACACGAAGGAGACGACCTGGTCGGGGTCGCGCAGCCCGCCGGCCCGCAGCTTCTCGAGGAGTTTCATCAGCACGATCTGCACCAGGTCCGCCGCCGCCTCCGCGTCTCGAAGATGCCGCAATCCGTAGCGCCGGATCCTCGGGGCCAGCCGGCGGCAGAGCTCGGCCTCCGCCGCGCGGTCCACCCCCGGGGCGGCCGACGCGATCCGCCGGGCGAGCCCGGCCTCGGCGGGGAGGGGATCGGTGGCATCGGCGTCCATCGGCCGATGATAGCCGGGCCCCGCCCGCCCGTTGAGGAGGTGTAACGGGCCGCCCCGTCGTTACACCTCCAGCGCACCCTCTTCCCGAAAGGACCTCCGATGATCACGAACGCGCAGTCCGGCACCAACCTGCACGAAGTCGCGGACGGCATCTTCCGCATCAACACGCCGGTGGCGATCCCCGGCGGGGCGCCGTTCAACTTCAACCAGTACCTGGTGGTGGACGACGAGCCGCTGCTCTTCCACACCGGCCCGAAGGCGCTCTTCCCGGTGGTGAGCGAGGCCATCGCCCGCCTGGTGCCGCTCGCGAGCCTGCGCTACGTGGGCCTGTCGCACTTCGAGTCGGACGAGTGCGGCGCGATGAACGCCTTCCTCGCCGCGGCGCCGCGGGCGGAGCCCGTCTGCGGCCAGGTCGCGGCGATGGTGTCGGTGAACGACTTCGCCGACCGGCCGGCGCGCGCGCTGGCGGAGGGGGATGCGCTGAAGCTCGGCCGGCACGAGGTGCGCTGGTTGGACACGCCCCATGTGCCCCACGGCTGGGAGGCCGGCCTGCTGATGGAGACCGCCACGCGCACGCTCCTGTGCGGCGACCTCTTCACGCAGGGCGGCGCCGGCGAGGTGCCGCTCAGCGAGGGCGACATCCTCGGCCCCAGCGAGGCCTTCCGCGGGCAGATGGACTACTACGCGCACTCGCCGGCGATGGGCGCCATCCTCGAGAAGCTGGCGCGCGAGCGCCCGGCGACGCTCGCGTGCATGCACGGCAGCGCGTGGCGCGGCGACGGGGCGGCGCTGCTGCGGGCGCTGGCCGCCTCGCTGCGGGGCGGGGTCGCCCTGGCCGCCTAGGAGCGCGGCGGCGACCCCGGTACGCCGATCGCGCTCAGTCGGAAGCCACGGCGCCGGCGTATCCCACCAGCGGCGAGAAGGCCATCGTCGCGCCGTTCGCGTTGAACGCCTGCATCGAGGCGGACATCGGCGCGACGGTGGCGCCGCTCTTCTGCACCGCCGGCAGCAGCAGCCCGATGAGGATGCCCGCCGGGTCGACGCTGATGACGACGGGCGGCGCCGAGCCGTGGGCGACCTCGATGGAGGCGCCGTTCGCGCCGCCCACGGGCTTCGCGTGGAAGGTGATGTCGTAGTACGTCGGCTTGCCGGTGTCCGGCACCGCCGAGAAGATCGTCTTGCCCTGCGCGTCGGTGAGGACGAGCTGCGCGTTGGCGCGCACCTTCTGCACCGCGGGCAGGAGCAGCCCGATGAGGATCTTCTCGCCGTCCTGCAGGCGGATGGGCCCGGCGCCGTACACGTCGGGCGTGCCGGCGGGCGGCGCGGCCGCGGCCGGCGCGGGCAGCCAGGCAAGCGCGCAAGCCGCGAGGAGGGCACCGGCGAGCCGGGCGCGCGAGGGTCGGGAGTCAGGGCGTCCGATGAGGTCGTGCATGGTCGTCTCCTTTCCGGGGGGTCGGGGAGGCAGACAGCGTCGGAGGGGCTGTCCAGGGTGTGCGCCTGGATCTCGGCGACCCGGTGGCACGGACCGGGCCTGTGGAGCGGGCACTTTGCGCGCGCCGGGCGCCGGCCGCAATGCCGAATATCGGACGGGCCCCGGTGATCGGGCGAGGAACCAAACGGGGCCGGCGGGGCTCGAACCTGCGAGGGGGCCCGGAGAGGACCGGGGGCCCGGAACCGGAGAAGGCCATGAACCTCGAGATCGGCCAGGAGCTGGAAGTGCGGCAAGCCATCGAATTCGCGGGCCGCACCATCCCGGAAGGCTGCCACCTTCGCGTCGGCGCCATGATGACGGAGTTCTTCGAGCCCAACGTGGCGGTGGTCCTGCTGGACCGCGCCGCGCCGGAGACCGTCATCCTGCCCAGGCACTTCGTCACGCTGAACTGCCGGCCCGTGGCGGCCTGAGCCGGATCAGAGCGTGCGCAGGTAGGTGACGAGCTGCCACAGCTCGTCGCCCTTCAGGACGGACTTGAAGGGCGGCATGGCCGTCTTGAGCCTGGTGCCGCCCTCGGAGATCGTCCAGTCGAGGTAGGCGTCCGTCGTCATCGGCATGTGCACGGAGGCGGAGAGGTTTGCCGGCGGCGGGTTGAGCGCCGAGGCGGCCGGGCCATCGCCCCTGCCCGTGGCGCCGTGGCACGAGGAGCAGTACTGGCCGAAGAGCTTCTTGCCGGCCGCGACGTTCGCCGCGCTCGCCGCCAGCGGGTTGCGGGCCGAGACGTAGGCCGGGTCGATGCCGTTCGACATGACGTAGTGGTGACGCAGCATCGAGCCGCCGCCCATCATGGCCTGGTGACCCATGCCGCCGCCCATTCCCCCGCCCATCCCGCCGCCCATGCCCATCCCGGCCAGGGCGAGCCCGGCAGAGGCGAGGGCGGCCAGGCCGGCGATCCAGCGCACGCGTGTCTTCATGGAGCCTCCTTCGACAAGCCGGGACCCTCGCCGCCGAACGGGAGGCCGGCGGCGGCACTTTCCTCCCGGTCACGGAAAAGGGACCGCACGGTGCGGCCCGGAGTTCCCCTGCGAGGGGCGGCCCCTACTCGTCGGGCACGAGCCGGTAGCCCACGCCCGTCTCCGTGAGCAGGTGGCGCGGGCGCACAGGGTCGTCCTCGAGCTTGTCGCGGAGCTGCTTGAGGTAGATGCGCAGGTAGTGCGTGTCGGAAGCGTGCGTCGGCCCCCACACCTCGGTGAGCAGCGCGCGGTGGGTGACGACCAGGCCGGCGTGGCGGGCGAGGCACTCGAGCAGCCGGAACTCGATGGGCGTGAGGTGCACGGGCCGGCCCTCGCGCGTGGCCACCCGGCGCGCGAGGTCGACCTCCGCCGCGCCCATGCGCACGACGCTCCCGCCGCCCGCGGTGCGCGCGCGGTGGCGCAGCGCCACGCGCACGCGGGCGAGCAGCTCGCCGACGCCGAAGGGCTTGGTGACGTAGTCGTCGGCTCCCGCGTCCAGGGCGTCGATCTTCGCGCGCTCCAGCGAGCGCGCCGAGAGGACCAGTATCGGCATCGTCGACCACGCCCGGATGCGCCGGATGAGCTCCAGCCCGTCGAAATCGGGCAGGCCGAGGTCGACGATGGCGAGGTCCGGCTTGTGCGTGCCGGCATCGATGCCGCCGCGGCGCGCGTCGGCGCTCTCGGCGACCTGGTGTCCCTCCGCGCGCAGCGCGGCCGCCACGAACCGGCGGATGTCCGGGTCGTCCTCCACCACCAGGATGGTCGCGCGCGGCTCGGTCACGTCAGGCGGCCTCGTCTTCTGCGGGCGCGCGCGGCGGCGGCTCAACCGGCAGGGTGAACCGGAAGGCGATGCCGCCGCCGGGCACCGCCTCGGCCCACGCGCGTCCCCCGTGCAGGCGGACGATGGCGCGGCAGATCGCGAGGCCCAGGCCCATGCCGGAGCCCGGCGCCTCGTGGCCGCCGCGCTGGAACTTGGCGAAGACGCGCTCGAGGTCGCGCGCATCCAGGCCGCCGCCGAAGTCCTCCACGGAGACGGCGATCCCGTCGCCCTCCACGCGGGCGCGCACTCGAACGAGCGTGCCGGGGGGCGTGTGGCGCGCGGCGTTGTCGAGCAGGTTCGCGAGCGCCTGGTCCACCAGCGCGGCGTCCACGCGCACGAGCGGCAGGTCCGCTGGCACCTCGACCAGCACGCGGTGCGTCGCGAGGCGGTCGGACAGCCGGCGGAGCACGGTGCCCGCGATCTCGGCGAGGCTAGCCCAGTCGCGCTCGAGCGCGATCGCGCCCGATTCCAGCCGCGTCATCTGCAGGACCTTGTCGACCTGCTCCGAGAGTTCCCGCGCCTGACCGTAGATGCTTCGCGCCAGCGCCTCGCGCTCCGCGGCGGGCAGTCGCGCGCCTTCCTCCGCGAGCGTGGAGGAGGCGCCGGTGAGCACGGCGAGCGGCGTGCGCAGGTCGTGCGAGATGGACGCGAGCAGGGTGCTGCGCACGCGCTCGGTCTCGGCCTCGAGGGCGGCCGCGGCGCGCGCCTCCGACTCCTCGCGGCCGCGCGCCAGGAGGTGGGAGACCACCAGGGCCACGGCGAGCATGATCGAGAAGGTGAGCAGGTACTGCACGTCGGCCACGGTGAACGTGCCCTGCGGCGGCACGAAGACGAAGTCGAAGGCCGCCACGCACAGCGCCGCGCAGGCGACGGCCGCGCCGCGGGAGAACTTCAGCGCCACCACGACCACGGCCAGCAGGTAGACCATCGCGATGTTCACGATGTCGAAGCGCGGGCGCATGGCCAGGCCCGCGACGGTGCAGGCCCCGGCCAGGGCCGCGGCGCTGGCGTACCCGATCCAGGGGCGGCGCGCATCCATTCCGATACTGTAGCCAAGGCGCGCGTAAAGATCCCGTCAAGACTCGGCCCCGCCGGCGTGCGCCGGGCCCCGCGCGCCCGCAGACTGCGGGCCCATGGATTCGACCCCTCTCCCGCGATCCCCGGCGCAGGCGGCCGGGGACGAGGGTCCGCCCGGAGCCGGCGCCTGCCACCTGCCCCGCCAGTCCACCGCGGCGCTGGCCCTGCTCGCGCTCGGCGTCGTCTACGGCGACATCGGCACGAGCCCGCTCTACGCCGTGAAGGAGACCTTCGACCCGCGCCACGGCATCGCCTTCACCGACGCCAACATCCTGGGAGGGCTTTCGTGCATCTTCTGGGCGCTGATGGTGGTGGTCTCCCTCAAGTACGTGACGCTCGTGCTGCGCGCGGACAACCGCGGCGAGGGCGGCATCCTGGCGCTGCTCGCCCTGGCCTCGGCCGCGCCGGGACCGCGCAGCCGCGCGCGCGCCGCCGTCCTCGCGGCCGGCCTGTTCGGGGCCGCGCTCTTCTACGGCGACGCGGTGCTCACCCCGGCGATCTCCGTGCTCTCCGCCGTCGAGGGGCTGGAGGTGGGCACCACGGCGTTCCGTCCCTACATCGTGCCGATCTCCACCGGCATCCTCGTCGCGCTGTTCCTGATCCAGCGCCACGGCACCGGCGTCGTGGGGCTCCTCTTCGGGCCGGTGTGCGCGGCGTGGTTCGCGGCGCTGGCCGCGGCGGGCGTGTGGAACATCGCGCGGCACCCGCAGATCCTCGCCGCGCTCGACCCGCGCCACGCGCTCGACTTCGCCACCTCGCACGGCGCGGCCTCGTTCCTGGTGCTGGGATCGGTCCTCCTCGCCTTCACGGGCGCGGAGGCGCTCTACGCGGACATGGGGCACTTCGGCCGCCGCGCCATCCGCCTCGCGTGGTTCGGGCTGGTGGCGCCGGCGCTGGTGCTCAACTACTTCGGGCAGGGCGCGCTGCTGCTGGGCGAGCGCGCGGCGCTCGCCAACCCCTTCTACCTCGCCTTCCCGGGCTGGGCCCTGTACCCGATGGTGGCGCTCGCGACCGCGGCGACGGTGATCGCCTCGCAGGCCACGATCTCCGGCGCCTTCTCGCTCACGCGCCAGGCGATCCAGCTCGGCTACCTGCCGCGCATGGCCGTCGTGCACACCTCGTCGAAGGCCGCGGGGCAGATCTACGTGCCGGCGATGAACTGGATCCTGCTCGCGGTCGTGGCCGCGGCGGTCGCCGGCTTCGGCTCCTCGAGCCGCCTGGCCAACGCCTACGGGGTGGCGGTGATGGGCACGATGCTCGCCACGACGCTGCTCGCGTTCTTCGTGATCCGCCACGCGTGGGGCCTTCCCCTGTGGCTGTGCGTGGCGGCCACGGGCGCCTTCGCGGCGGTGGACCTCGCCTTCCTGGGCTCGGCGCTGCACAAGGTCCTGGACGGCGGCTGGTTCCCGCTCGCGATCGGCGCGGTCGTCTTCGCCGTCATGAAGAACTGGAAGCGCGGGCGGGAGCGGCTGCTCTCGCAGCTCCAGGCCACGTCGGTGCCGCTGGACGCCTTCCTGGCCTCGCTCTTCTCGGACCCGCCGGTGCGCGTGCCGGGCACGGCGGTGTTCCTCACCGCGACGCCCGACTCGACGCCCCACGCGATCCTGCACAGCCTCAAGCACTACGGCGCGCTGCACGAGCGCAACGTCTTCCTCACCGTGGAGTTCACCGACGCCCCGTGGGTGCCCTTCGGCGAGCGCGTCTCGTGCGAGCGGCTGGGACACGACTGCTGGCGCGTGCGCGTGCGCTATGGCTTCATGAACCGGCCCGACGTGGGCGGGGCGCTGGAGCTGTGCGGCCCGGCCGGTCTCGTGGTGGACCCGATGGCGGTCTCCTACTTCCTGTCGCGCGAGAAGATCGTCGCGGCGTCGCGGGAGCCGGGGCGCCTCGCGAGGCTGCGCGCGGCGCTGTTCGCGGCCATGGCGAGGAACGCCGGCTCGGTCACCGACTTCTTCCAGATCCCGCCGAACCGCGTGGTGGAGCTGGGCTCGCGCGTGGAGATCTGAGCGGCGCTCAGTCCGCCGCCGCGCCGGGCCCGGCCGCGCCGCGCTTCGCGCCGCGCAGCAGCAGCACGAGGGGGAAGGCCGCCAGGGTCACCCACATCATCAGCCGGAAGTCCTGCAGGTAGGCGAGCATCGCCGCCTCGCGGCCCACCAGCGCGTCGGCCATCGCGAGCCCCTGCGGCGTGGCAAGGTCGATGGCGCCGGCCTGCTCGGCGGCGCGCAGCGCGAGGTTGAACGGGTTGATCGACTCGGCGAACAGGGCGTGGTTGGCCTGCACGCGCTGCGAGAGGTAGGCGACGACCACCGAGATGCCCAGGCTGCTGCCGATGGAGCGCATGAGGCTGAAGAGCGCGGCGCCCTCGTTGCGGTAGCGCGCGGCGAGCGTGGAGAAGGTGACGGTGGACAGCGGCACGAACACCAGGCCCAGCCCCAGGCCCTGGATGAAGCCGGTGCGCACCACGGCGTAGGCCGTGATGTCCGCCGTGAAGCGGGTCATCTCGTACAGGGAATACGACATGAGCGCGAGGCCCACGGCGATGGCGGCGCGCATGTCCACCTTCCCGGCCACGCGGCCCACGAGGAACATCGAGATCATGGTGCCCACGCCGCGCGGCGCGAGGACGAGGCCCACGTCCAGCACGGGGTAGCCCAGCAGCGACTGCAGGAAGGGCGGCAGCAGGGCCATGGTGGTGAGCAGGATCACGCCCACGATGAAGATGAAGGCGAGGCCCACGGTGAAGTTGCGGTCGCGGAAGATGGCGGGGTCGAGGAAGGGGTGCTCGTGCGTGAGCGTGTGGGCCACGAAGAGGTAGAAGGCGAGCCCCGCGAGCCAGGCCTCCAGCACGATCTCGCGGCTCGCGAACCAGTCGAGCAGCTCGCCGCGGTCGAGCAGCATCTGCAGCGCGCCCAGGGCGAGCGAGAGCAGCGCGAAGCCGAAGAGGTCGAAGCGCCGGCCCGGGTCCGTGGGCGACTCGCGCACGAAGGCGGCGATGCCGAACCAGGCGAGCAGGCCGAAGGGCAGGTTGATGTAGAACACCCAGCGCCAGCTGTAGTACTCCGTGAGCCAGCCGCCCAGCGTGGGCCCGAGGATCGGCCCCACCATCACGCCCACGCCCCACAGCGCCATGGCCGAGCCGTGGCGCTCGCGCGGGTAGGTGTCGAGGAGCACCGCCTGCGAGAGCGGCACGAGGCTCGCGCCGAAGACGCCCTGCAGCAGGCGGAAGGCGACGATCTCCGGCAGCGTCTGCGCCGCGCCGCAGAGCATCGAGGCCACCGTGAAGCCCGCCACCGAGGCCATGAAGACGCGCTTGCGCCCCAGGCGCGCGGCGAGGAACCCGGTGAGCGGCATGAAGATGGCCGCCGAGACGATGTACGAGGTGAGCACCCACGAGATCTGGTCCTGCGTGGCGCCCATCGTCCCCTGCATGTGCGGCAGCGCCACGTTGGCGATCGTCATGTCCAGCGCCTGCATCACCGTCGCGAGCATGACGGCGACGGTGACGAGCCCGCGGTGCGCCGCGTCGGGGTGCGGCGCCGCGCGGGCGGGGGCGGGCAGGGCGGACACGCGCGCCTACAACGAGAAGCCCAGGAGGCTTCGCCGGTGCCCGGTGTCGATCTCCACCTCGGCGCTGAGGCCCGCGCGCAGGCGCGGCTTGCCTTGCGCGTCGTCGATGCGGATGCGCACGGGCAGGCGCTGCGCCACCTTCACCCAGTTGCCCGAGGCGTTCTGCGGCGGGATCACGGAGAACTCCGCGCCGGTGGCCGGGCTCAGGCTCTCGACCGTGCCGCGCCAGGCGACGCCGGGATAGGTGTCGACGCGGATGGCCACCGGCTGGCCGGGGTGCACCCACGTGAGGTCCGTCTCGGTGAAGTTCGCCTCGATCCACGGCGTGGCGCCCGCCACGAGCGCGAGCGCCGTGCCGCCGGCGGCGATGAACTGGCCGGGCTTGGGCGGCTTGCTCACGGTGCCGGCGACCGGCGCCTTCACCACGATGCGCGCGAGGTCCAGCCGCGCCTGGGCCAGCTCGGCCTCGGCGGCGCGGTACGCCGGGTGGCGCTCCACGGGCAGGCCGGCCGCCCCGCCCAGGGACTCCGCGATGCGGCGCAGGTCCTGCTCGAGCGCGGCCTCCTGCTGCTCGGCGATGCGCGTGGCGAGCTTGGCGTCGTCGTACTTGGAGACGGGCACGAAGTGGCGGGCGACGAGGTCGGCCTGGCGGGCCTCGTCCTTGCGCGCGAACTCGACCCGCGTGCGCGCGAGGGCGATCTCGGCCTGCTTCTCGCGGTAGCTCGCCTCGAGGGCGGCCAGGTCCGTGCGCGCCTGCGCGAGCTTCGCCTCGGCGCGCGAGACGGCCACCTCGAAGGGCGCCGGGTCCAGGCGCAGGAGCGGCTGGCCGGCGGCCACCGCCGCGTTCTCCGCCACGAGGACCTCGCGCACCGTGCCGGCGACCTCCGCGGCCACGGGCACCTTGTCGGCCTTCACGTAGGCGTTGTCGGTCTCGGCGTAGCGGCCGCCGTGCAGGTAGAAGCCCGCGCCGGTCAGCAGGGCCGCCGCGGGCACGGCGACCAGCAGGACGAGGCGCAGCAGGCCGCGGCGGGAGCGGGAGGGGGAAGGCGTCACGGCCGGCGCGGGGGCGGCGACGGCGGCGGGGTCGGGAGGCGTGGCGTCGGGCATGGATCCGGTCTCCGGGCGCTAGGGCGCCGACAGGTTCTCGCGAAGGGTCTTGAGCGCGGCGACGAGGGCCTGCGACTCGCGCTCGTCGAGCGTGCGCAGCGCGTCGCTGCGGATGCGCGCGGTCACCCGCTCGATCACCGCCAGGTGCGGCGCCGCGGCCGGCCGCAGGTGCAGCAGGTAGGCACGGCGGTCGGCGGGGTCGGGCCGGCGCTCGACCAGGCCCGCGGCCTCGAGCTGGTCGACCAGGCGCGCGAGCGTGATGGGCTGCACTTCCAGGCGCTCGGCCAGGTCCACCTGGCGCACGCCCTCGCCGCCGTGGGCCAGGTAGAAGAGGGCGCGCGCCTGGGCCGGCGTGAGGCCGGTGCCCTCCAGCCGCCGCGCGAAGGCGCGGCGCAGCAGGCGCGAGACGTCGATGACGAGGAAGCCGAGGGTGTCGCGGTAGGTGGGCACGGGGGGGCGGCGGTAGATAATAAGCAATGCGTATTATATACCATGCTTTTCGTGGGACTGAAGTCCCACGGGCGGGCCGGTCCCGGCACGGCCCTTGACGAAACTCAGAGCCGGCGCCGATACCCTGCCCCATCCTCGCCCTGCAGGCCGTGCCGGCACCCCGCGCGGCCACGGAATACCCCCTTTCTCACGCAAGGAGACTCGACATGAAATCGTGGAAGCGCCTGGCCGCCGGCCTGGGAATCGGACTCGCCCTGGTGCTGGGGCTCGCCCGCACGGCCTTCGGCGCCGAGCCGCTGGTCGACGACAAGTGGGTCGTCGCGAACCTCGGCAAGCCCGGCATCGTCTTCGTGGACCTGCAGTCCTCCAAGGACTACCTCGAGGCGCACGTTCCCGGCGCGGTGAACTCGAACTACGGCAAGGACGGGTGGCGCGCCGAGCGCAAGGCCGACAAGGTGCCCGACATGCTGCCGCAGGACCTCGGTCCGCTCGCGGCGATGATCGGCACCAAGCTCGGCATCGACAACGCCACGCACGTGGTGCTCATCCCGCAGGGCAACAATGCCCTCGACGTGGGGCAGGCCACGCGCATCTACTGGACCTTCAAGGTCCTCGGGCACGACAACGTCTCCATCCTCAACGGCGGCATGAACGCCTACACGGACAACGAGAAGAACCCGGTCCAGCCCGGCCTCGTGAAGGCCACGCCGAAGACCTTCAAGGCGAACCCGCGCCTGGAGCTCGTCGCCTCCATGGAAGACGTGAAGAAGGCCGGCGGCCAGGGCGTGCTGCTCGTCGACAACCGCCCCGAGGACCAGTTCGTCGGCATCGCCAAGCACCCGAAGGCCACGGCCTACGGCACGCTGGCGGGCGCGAAGAACCTGCCCAACCAGTGGACCACCGTCAACGGCGGCGGCAAGTTCCGCTCCAAGGCCCAGCTCGAGGCCCTCTACAAGTACGCGGGCGTGCCCGAGACCGGCGAGCAGATCAACTTCTGCAACACCGGCCACTGGGCCTCGGTGGGATGGTTCGTCTCCAGCGAGATCCTGGGCAACAAGCACGCGCGGGTGTACGACGGCTCCATGGTCGAGTACACGATGCTCAAGGGCCCGAACGTCGAGGCGAAGGTCAAGCTCGACTAGGGCGCTCGGCAGTCCCTCGGGAAATGGGGGCTCTCCGGAGCCCCTATTTCTTTTGGGGGATTGACGCCTCCACCCGGGCAATCGCAGTCTTCATTCGGACCTGTCAGCAGGATCAAGAACGATTTTCGTTTCCGAGAGGAGAAGCGGCATGGCACACGTCGTCATCATGGGAGCCGGCCTGGGGGGGATGCCCATGGCCTACGAGATGAAGGAGCAGCTGCGTCCCGGGGACAGGCTGACGGTGGTCAACAACGGGCCGAACTTCCACTTCGTGCCGTCCAACCCGTGGGTGGCCGTGCGCTGGCGCAAGCGCGGCGAGATCGAGTTCTCGGCGGGCGAGTACCTCGCCAAGAAGGGCATCGAGTTCAACCCGGCCGGCGTGAAGCGCCTGCACCCCGAGAAGAACCAGCTCGAACTGGGCGACGGGTCCTTCCTCGACTACGACTACCTCATCATCGCCACGGGCCCCAAGCTCGCCTTCGACGAGATCGAGGGCCTGGGGCCGGCCAACAACACCCACTCCGTGTGCCACGTGGACCACGCGGAGAAGTCGGCCGAGGCCTGGGACGCCTTCGTGAAGGACCCCGGCCCCATCGTCGTGGGCGCCGTGCAGGGCGCCTCGTGCTTCGGGCCGGCCTACGAGTACGCCTTCATCATGGAGACGGACCTGCGGCGCCGGAAGATCCGCGACAAGGTGCCCATGACCTTCGTGACGGCCGAGCCCTACATCGGGCACCTGGGCCTGGGCGGCGTGGGCGACTCCAAGACCATGCTCGAGTCGGCGCTGCGCGACAAGCACGTCAAGTGGATCTGCAACGCCAAGGTGACGAAGGTCGAGGCGGGCACGATGCACGTGACGGAGCACGACGAGGAGGGCAAGCCGAGGAAGGAGCACAAGCTGCCCTTCAAGTACTCGATGATGCTGCCGGCCTTCAAGGGCATCGACGCCGTGTTCGGCATCGAGGGCCTGACCAACCCGCGCGGCTTCATCCTCATCGACGCGAACCAGAGGAACCCCAAGTACCGCAACATCTACGCGGTGGGCGTGTGCGTGGCCATCCCGCCGGTCGAGGCGACGCCGGTGCCCACGGGCGCGCCCAAGACGGGCTTCATGATCGAGTCGATGGTCACCGCGACCGCGCACAACATCCGCGCCGAGCTCGACGGCAAGTCCGGCGACGAGAAGGCCACCTGGAACGCGGTGTGCCTCGCGGACATGGGCGACACCGGCATCGCCTTCGTGGCGCTGCCGCAGATCCCGCCGCGCAACGTGAACTGGTTCTCCGAGGGCAAGTGGGTGCACCTGGCGAAGATCGCCTTCGAGAAGTACTTCATCCGCAAGATGAAGAAGGGCACCTCCGAGCCGTACTACGAGAAGCAGGTGATGTCCATGCTGGGCATCACCAAGCTCAAGAAGTAGCGCTCCGCCGCGCCCCGGGGCCGCGCGCCCCGGGCGCGCGCCCGCCCCGCGGGCAACCCGAATTGCCCCGCTTCCCGGCGCCGATTTCCGCTCGCGCCGCGGCCCCGCGCGCGCTCTCATGGCCCTGCCGGCCCGGACCCTTTCGTCCGCGCCGTCCTTCCGCCAACCCACCGTCCAGAGAGGTGACCATGAGAACCGTCTTCGTCCGTGCCCTGGCGTTCGCCGCCTTCATCGCCTTCGTCCACCTGCCCGCCGCCGCCGAGGGCGAGGCCCGTCCCAAGGCCGCGCCCGCCAAGGCCGGGCCGCCCGTCTCGCAGCAGGACCGCATGCGCAAGTGCAACGCGGACGCCAAGCAGAAGTCGCTCAAGGGCGACGAGCGCCGCGCCTTCATGAGCCGCTGCCTCAAGGGCTGAGCGCCCCGCCCGCCGGAACGACCGCGGTCATTGCGGCCGCGGTCCGCCCGGCGCATCCTCTCCGCCGCTTCACCCCAACCCCACATCCGGAGGAGATGCAATGAAGGAGTCTAGGAGAGACTTCATCGCGATGGGCGCGACGCTCGCGGCCGGCGCGATGCTGCCGTCGACGGCGGGCGCCGCGGCGGCAGACGGCGAGACCGCCCGCCAGAACCTGGCGGCCACGACGGACCTGCGGCTGGCCACGTACTCGATGCCGGGGCACCCGGCGCTGCGCACGGCCGTCGTGCTGAACGACGGCCGCGTCGTGGACCTCGGGCGCGAGGCCAGGCGCCGCGGCATGAAGCTCGCGTTCGACCCGGCCAGCATGATCTCGCTCATCGCCGGCGGCGACGCGGCCCTCAAGCAGGTGCGCGCCCTCGCCGAGGGCGCCAAGGGCGAGCACCCGCGCCTGGCGGACGTGCACTTCGCCTCGCCAATCCCCGTGCCCCAGCGCAACATCTACGCGGTGGGCTGGAACTACCTCGCGCACTTCGAGGAGGGCAAGGCGCTGCGCGACCCGAACCAGAAGTACCCCGAGCACCCGGTGTTCTTCTCGAAGGCCCAGCACACGATGAACGGGCCCTTCTCGCCCATCCCCTACGACCCGAAGGTCTCCACGCTCATCGACTGGGAGGGCGAGCTCGCCGTGATCATCGGCAAGCGCGGCCGCAACCTCACCGAGGCGAACGCGATGGACCACGTGTTCGGCTTCTCGATCATCAACGACACGACCGCGCGCGACCTGCAGCAGAAGCGCCACGGCGGGCAGTGGTTCAAGGGCAAGAGCCTGGACGGGCACGGCCCCATGGGCCCGTGGATCGTCACGCGCGGGGCCCTGGACCACGAGCGCCTGAAGCTGCAGACGCGGGTCAACGGCGTGGTGAAGCAGGACGCGAACACCGCCCAGATGTTCTTCAAGGTGCCGACGATCCTCGCCGAGCTGTCGATGGGCCTCACCCTGGAGCCGGGCGACATCATCGCGACGGGCACGCCGCCCGGGATCGGCCACGCGAGGAAGCCGCCGGAGTACATGAAGCCCGGCGACGTGATGGAGACGGAGATCAGCGGGATCGGCGTGATCCGCAACGTGATCACCGCCGTGTGAACCGCTGCGGGGGCGGGCGCCGCCCGCCCCCGCGAGCGCCGCTCAGCCGGTGCTCCAGGCCCGCGGGCGCTTCATGCCCGCGATCTTGCAGGCCTGCCCGGGGTACCCGTAGGGAAAGAGCTCGAAGAGGCGGTTGCGCGCCTCCGGCCCCAGCCTCGCCACGAGGTGGCGGATCACGAAGCGCGCGTCGGCGGCGACCTGGTGCTCCTCCCAGAAGCGCCGCATGAAGCGGATCGCGTCCCAGTGGTCGGGGCCCAGCGCGATGCCTTCGCGCCGCGCGAGCTCCTCGGCCACGGCCTCGTTCCACTCGCGCGGGTCCACGAGGTAGCCGTCGGCGTCCATAACAGGCATGTTGTA
>JAKOWJ010000294.1 GCA_029781595.1 Pseudomonadota bacterium
TACAACAGCGCCCGCTACATCCACACGGTGTACCAGGCGATGAACCTCGCCTACGCGGACCGCGACTTCTACTACGGCGACGTCTACGCGCCGCCGGAGGAGCCGCTCCTGGGGCTGCTCTCCAAGGAGTACGCGCGCGCCCGGGCGAAGACCATCGACCCGGACCGCAACGACCCGAAGGTCGCGCCCGGCGATCCGTACCCGTTCCAGCGCACGAAGAACCCCTACCTGGACCTCCTCGAGAAGTGGAACGCGCCGCGGAAGAAGGCACCCGGCAAGGGCGGCACGCCCATGGCCGCCAACGACGCCGACTTCGAGCGCGCGTTCTACGCGGGCACCACCTCGGTGGTGGCCGCGGACAAGGAGGGCTGGGTGGTGTCGGTCACGCCCAGCGGCGGCTGGGTGCCGGCCGTCATCGCCGGCGAGACCGGCATCGGCCTGTCGCAGCGCATGCAGAGCTTCGTGACCGACCCGGCCGAGAACCCGTTCAACGTCGTCGCGCCGGGCCGGCAGCCGCGCGTCACGCTCACGCCCTCGCTCGCGGTGAAGGACGGCGCGCCCTGGCTCGCCTTCGCGGTGCAGGGCGGCGACGGCCAGGACCAGGACCTGCTGCAGTTCTTCCTGAACCTCGTGGAGTGGGGCATGACGCCGCAGGAGGCCGCCGAGGCCCCGGGCTTCAACAGCTACCAGATGCGCGCCTCCTTCGAGGCGCACGAGTCCCGCCCGGGCCGCATCATGCTCAACGACGTGACGCCGCCCTACGTGCGCAAGGCGCTCAAGGGCATGGGCTACGAGGCGATTCTCCGCGAGCGCACCTCGGGCCCCGTCAACGCCATCCTGGTGGACCGCAAGCACGGCACGCTCTGGGGCGCCTCGAGCAACCACGGCGAAGACTACGGCATCGGATGGTGATGCCGGCCCGGTCGCTCGCCGCGGCGCTTCTCGTCGCGACCGGCCTCGCCGGTTGCGGTGGGGGCGGCGGGGGAGGCGGGACGGCGGCGGTCGCGCCGCCACCGTCCTCGACGCTGCCGCCGTCGACGACGCTCGCCGCGCGGTGCGCCGTGCCGCGATCGGGCACGGACCCGGCCAGCGGCCGCCCCTGGCCGGACGTGCAGGGCACGCTGGGCGACGAGAAGGCGTGGGTGCGCTCCTGGATCGACGAGAGCTACCTCTGGTACCGCGACGTGCCGGACCTGCCGGCCGCCGCCTACGCCGGTCCCGTCGAGTACTTCGCGGTGCTCAAGTCCCCGGCCGTCACCGCCTCGGGCAGCCCGCGCGACCGCTTCCACTTCACCTACGACACGGACACCTGGCACGCGCTCTCGCAGGCGGGCGTGGAGGCCGGCTACGGCATCGCCTGGGCGCTCGTCTCGCGCTCGCCGCCGCGGCGCCTGGTGGTGGCCTACGTCGATCCCGGCACGCCGG
Source organism: Pseudomonadota bacterium (assembly GCA_029781595.1). Lineage (GTDB taxonomy): Bacteria > Pseudomonadota > Gammaproteobacteria > Burkholderiales > Usitatibacteraceae > FEB-7. Next base: position 1,426 of record JAKOWJ010000294.1, read on the forward strand.
CGGCGATGGCCGGCATCGGCCGCGGCGCCGAAGTGGTGTCGGTGGACGGCGTGGACTTCGTGAACGGGGCCGACACCGCCACGCTCAACGCCGGGGCCTTTCCCGCGGCGCCCGGCAAGACGACGGCCTTCGTGCTGCGCGAGCCGGGCGCGGCGCAGGAGCGCGCCGTCACGCTCACCTCGGTGGCGGTCACGCACACGCCCGTGCTCGCCACGCGCACGATCGACACGCCCGCCGGGCGCGTGGGCTACTTCCTCTTCAACGACCACCTCGCCACCGCGGAGGCGGGCCTCGCGCAGGCGGTGACGCAGCTGCGCGACGCGGGCATCGCCCACCTCGTGGTGGACATGCGCTACAACGGCGGCGGCTACCTCGACATCGCCGCGGAGCTCGCCGGCATGATCGCCGGCCCCGGGCGCACCGCCGGGCGCGCCTTCGAGCGGCTGCGCTTCAACGACCGCGACCCGTTCGGCTACGGCGCGGGCGGGCTCGTCACGCCCTTCCGCCTGGCGGGCGCGGGCTACTCGCTCGCGCCGGGCACGCCGCTGCCCGCGCTGGACCTGCCGCGCGTGACGGTCATCTCCAGCTCGGCCACCTGCTCGGCCTCCGAGTCGGTGATCAACGGGCTGCGCGGCATCGGCGTCACGGTAAACCTCGTGGGCGGCGCCACCTGCGGCAAGCCCTACGGCTTCTTCCCGCAGGACAACTGCGGCACGACCTACTTCGCCATCCAGTTCGAGGGCGTGAACGACGCGGGCTTCGGCGACTACCCCGACGGCTTCGCGCCCGACTGCGCGGTGGACGACGACTTCTCCCGCGCGCTCGGCGACCCGGCCGAGGGACGGCTCGCGGCCGCGCTCGCGCGCCTGGCCACCGGGGCCTGCCCCGCGGGCGCCAAGCGGGCCGGGCCCGATCCGGTGATCGTCCGCCCGCCCACGCGCGACAATCGCATCCTCCGGCTTCCCGAAAGGACTTCCCGATGAGCCCCTTCGCCCAGCAGCAGCAGGAGACGCTCCTCACCACGCTCGGCATCGAGTTCGTCGAGGCGACGAAGTCGCGCGTGGTGGCCACCATGCCCGTGGGCCCGCGCGTGCACCAGCCCTTCGGCGTGCTGCACGGCGGCGCCTCCGTCGCGCTCGCCGAGACGCTCGCCTCGACGGGCGCGTGGATGAACGTCGACCAGGCGGTGCACACCGTCGTGGGCATCGAGATCAACGCCAACCACCTGCGCGCGAAGCGCGACGGCATGGTGACCGGAACCGCGACGCCCGTGCACGTCGGGCGCACCACGCAGGTGTGGGAAGTGCGCATCGCCGACGAGGCCGGACGCCCGGTCTGCGTCTCGCGCTGCACGCTGGCCGTCGTGCCGCAGGCCGCGCGATGAGACTCTCCGTCCTCGACCAGTCGCCGGCGGCGCGCGAGAAGTCGCAGGATCACGCGATCCGCGAATCGGTCGCGCTCGCCGCGCACTGCGAGGCCCTGGGCTACCACCGCTACTGGGTCTCGGAGCACCACAACAGCGAGAGCATCGTGGGCACCGCGCCCGAGATCCTCCTGGCGGCCATCGCCGCCACCACGCGGCGCATCCGCCTGGGCAGCGCGGGCGTGATGCTGCCGCACTACTCGGCGCTCAAGGTGGCCGAGCAGTTCCGGGTCCTCGAGGCGCTCGCGCCCGGGCGCATCGACCTGGGCGTGGGCCGCGCGCCGGGCTCGGACCGCCTGACGGCCATGGCGCTCAACCCCGACCCGCACGCGCACGAGCACTTCCCCTCGCAGGTGCAGGAGCTGGACCTCTGGCTGCGGGGCGAGCCGCTGCCGGAGGGCCATCCCTTCCGCCCCATCCGCGCGCACCCTCAAGGTCCGACGAGCCCGGAGATCTGGATCCTGGGCAGCTCCGACTACGGCGCGCGCCTGGCGGCCGCGCTCGGCTACCCGTACGCCTACGCGTACTTCTTCACCGACGGGCGCGGCACCGCGGAGGCGCTCGCGCTCTACCGGGAGGGCTACCGGCCGAGCGCGCGCTTTCCCGCCCCGCAGGCCACGATCTGCGTCTGGGCGCTGGCGGCGGACACCGAGGCCGAGGCGCGGCGCCTGCTCATGACGCGCGAGCACTGGCGCGTGGGCTTCGAGAAGGGCCTTCGCACGCCGCTCGTCTCGCCGGAGGAGGCCGCCGCGCACCCGTACACGGACACCGAGCGCGCGATCATCGCCAGGCTGCGCGAGAAGGCGATCGCCGGCACCGGCGCGCAGGTGGCCGGGCGCCTTCGCGCGCTGGCCGCGGAGTTCGCGCTGGACGAGATCGTCGTCAACACCTGGACCCACGACCCCGAGGCGCGCCGCCGCTCCTACGAGCTGCTGGCGCGCGAATTCCCGATGGAGTGATGCCCCCATGAAGACCCGTGCCGCCCTCGCCCTCAAGGCGGGAGACCCCCTGGTGATCGAGACCGTCGACCTCGACGGCCCGCGCGCCGGCGAGGTGCTGGTGGAGATCAAGGCCACCGGCATCTGCCACACCGACGAGTTCACGCGATCGGGCGCCGACCCCGAGGGGATCTTCCCCGCGATCCTCGGCCACGAGGGCGCCGGCATCGTCGTGGACGTCGGTCCCGGCGTGACCAGCGTGAAGAAGGGCGACCACGTGATCCCGCTCTACACGCCCGAGTGCCGGCAGTGCAAATCGTGCCTGTCGCGCAAGACGAACCTGTGCACCGCCATCCGCGCCACGCAGGGCAAGGGCCTCATGCCGGACGGCACCAGCCGCTTCTCGCTCGCCGGCGAGCCCGTCTACCACTACATGGGCTGCTCGACCTTCTCCAACTTCACGGTGCTGCCAGAGATCGCCGTGGCGAAGATCCGCGAGGACGCGCCCTTCGAGAAGGTCTGCTACATCGGCTGCGGCGTGACCACCGGAATCGGCGCCGTCATCAACACGGCGAAGGTGGAGGCCGGCGCCAGCGTCGTCGTCTTCGGCCTGGGCGGCATCGGCCTGAACGTGATCCAGGGCGCGCGCATGGTGGGCGCGGCGAAGATCATCGGCGTGGACGTCAATCCCGCCCGCAAGCCCCTGGCCGAGAAGTTCGGCATGACGCACTTCGTGAACCCGAAGGAGGCGGGCGGCGACCTCGTGGCGCACCTCGTGGCCCTCACCGACGGCGGTGCCGACTACAGCTTCGAGTGCGTGGGCAACGTGGACCTCATGCGCCAGGCGCTGGAGTGCTGCCACCGCGGCTGGGGCGTGTCGGTGATCATCGGCGTGGCCGGCGCGGGCCAGGAGATCCGCACGCGCCCCTTCCAGCTCGTCACGGGCCGCGTGTGGAAGGGCACGGCCTTCGGCGGCGCGCGCGGCCGCACCGACGTGCCGAGGATCGTCGACTGGTACATGGAGGGGCGCATCGACATCGATTCGCTCATCACCCACGTGATGCCGCTCGAGGACATCAACCGCGGCTTCGACCTGATGCACGCGGGCGAGTCCATCCGCAGCGTCGTGGTGTACTGATGGCGGGCCTGGAGGTCCTTTCCGAGCAGGCCTGCCACGATGGCGTGCAGGGCTTCTACCGCCACGATTCCGAGGCCTGCGCCACGCGCATGCGCTTCTCGGTGTTCCGCCCGCCGCAGGCCGCGCGGGGGCCCGTGCCGGTGCTGGTCTACCTCGCCGGGCTCACCTGCACGGAGGAGACCTTCATGGCGAAGGCGGGCGCGCAGCGACTGGCCGCGCGGCTGGGGCTCCTGCTCGTGGCGCCCGACACCAGCCCGCGCGAGGCGCGCCTGCCCGGCGACGACGAGGACTGGGACTTCGGCCTGGGCGCGGGCTTCTGGCTGGACGCGACCGAGGCGCCCTGGCGCGACCACTACCGCACGCACGCGTGGGTGACGCAGGAGCTGCCCGAACTCCTCGCGCGCCACTTCCCCGCGGACACGACCCGGCAGGGCATCTTCGGGCACTCCATGGGCGGGCACGGCGCGCTGGTGTGCGCGCTGCGCCACCCGGAGCGCTACCGGTCCGTCTCGGCCCTCGCGCCCATCGCCGCGCCCTCGCAGGTGCCGTGGGGCGAGAACGCCTTCTCGCGCTACCTGGGCGAGGACCGCGCGGCCTGGGCGGCGTACGACGCCACCGCGCTCGCGCCGCGCTCGGCCTTCCGCGGCAAGGTGCTCATCGACCAGGGCGAGGCGGACAAGTTCCTCGCCACGCAGCTGCAGCCCGAGAAGTTCGTCGCGGCCTGCGCGGGCACGGGCATCGAGCCGCGGCTGCGCCGGCACGCGGGCTACGACCACAGCTACTGGTTCATCCAGACCTTCGTCGCGGACCACCTGCGCCACCACCACGCGGCGCTCACGGCGCCGGCGCCGCGCGCGGGAGGGTGAGCGGCTGGTCGCCGCGCTCGCGCGAGAGGTCGCGCGCGGCCGCTTCCCCGATCGGCGTGCGCCAGAGGCCTTCGGCGTCCACCGCGACGCGCCGCCGCCAGTTGGGCCGCTCGCGGTCCGTGCCGGGCAGGTTCACCGCGACGGCCTCGCCCGCGAGGTCGTCGGCCTGCGCCAGCGCGAGGGCGCAGGGCGTGGCGGCCACGAAGCGGTGCAACGCGACCGCGAATGCCTGCGGGTCCGCGGGCGGCTGCGGCGCCGCGCCGGCCGCCACGAGGGCGCGGCCCAGGGCCGCGCGGTCCGTCTCGCGCCCGGTGCGCGCGCGGGCCGCCGCGGCCTCGTCGTCCAGCCCGATGGCGCTTCGCTCGGCGATGTCCGCGCCCTCCCACCAGCCGCGGATGGTGGGCAGGTCGTGCGTGGAGGCGCAGGCCGTGGCGCGCGGGGGATAGCGGTCGGGCGGGAGGAAATCGGCGCCGTCGCGCTCGAACCACAGCACGCGGTAGGAGAGGATGCCCGCGGCGTCCAGGCGCTCGCGGAAGCCCTCGGGCACCGTGCCCAGCGCCTCGCCCACGACGAGGCAGCGCGCCCGCTCGCTCTCCAGCGCGAGCGCCCCCAGCAGGTCCTCCCTCGGGTAGGCGACGTACGCGCCGTCGGCCGCGCTCGCGCCCTCGGGCACCCAGAAGAGCCGCTCCAGGGCCATGGCGTGGTCGATGCGAAGCGCCCCGGCGTGCCGCGCGTTGGCGGCGAAGAGCGCGCGGAAGGCCTCGTACCCGCCCGCGGCCATCGCCTCGGGGCGCGGCGGCGGCAGGCCCCACACCTGGCCCTCGGGACACAGCTGGTCGGGCGGCGCGCCGATGGAGGCGCCGCGGGCGAGCGCGGACTGCAGCGACCAGGCCTCGGCCCCGTCGGGCGCGGCCCCCACGGCGAGGTCGCGGTAGAAGCCCACGGACAGGCCCGACTCGCGGGCGGCCGCGGCGAGCTGGCGGTCGGCCAGCCACTGCAGGCAGGCCGCGAAGTCGAGCTCGCGCGCGTGCCGCGCCGCGAAGCGCCCCACGCCGGCGTCCTCGGGGTTGCGCACCTCCGCCGGCCAGCGCGGCCACGGCACGCCGGGGCGCCGCGCGGCCAGGGCCTCGAAGGCCGCGAAGCGTCGCAGGCGCTCGCCTCCCGCCGCCACGAAGCGGTGGAAGTCCGCGACGAGGGGGTCGTCCGCCGGCCGCGCCGCGAACGCGTCGAAGCAGGCCTCCAGCACCGCGCGCTTGGCGGCCCACACCGCCGGGTAGTCCACCTCGCCCGCCGCGCCCAGCCGCGCGAAGGCCGGCGCCTGCGCGCGCAGCGCGCGCATCGCGGACTCGGTGCCGGCCTCGCGCGCGACCGACTCGACGTCGAGGTAGACCGGGTCGAGGAAGCGGCGGTCGGACGGGTAGTACGGGCTCGCGCGCGTGCGGTCGGTGGCGAAGAGGGCGTGCAGGGGATTCAGGCCCACGAGCGCGCCGCCCGCGGCGGCCGTGGCGCGCGCGGCCTGCGCGAGCGCCGTGAAGTCGCCGATGCCGCCGTCGCCCGGCCGCCGCAGGCCGTAGAGGTGCGCGGCCAGCCCGAAGCGCCGGCCGCCGGTGGCGATCGCGCCGGGCAGGTGGCAGTGGCGCGGCGTGACGAGGAGGTGGCACTCCTCCTCGCCGTCGTCCAGGCGCACGCGCCAGGCGCCGGGCGCCAGCGCGGGCAGCGGCACCAGGTGGCGCGCGACCTCGCGCCCGTCGGCGGCGCGCACGCGCTCGACGGGCGCGGTGG
>JAKOWJ010000214.1 GCA_029781595.1 Pseudomonadota bacterium
GCCTGCCAGCGCAGCTCGCGCAGCGAGCCCATGGCGGCGTGGCGCGTGCGCTGCAGGTCGCGGCGGATCGCGGTGACCTTGGTGCGCTGCTCGTCGGAGAGATCCAGCCTCTCGGCGGCTGCCAGCGACCGCAGCCCGCCCATCATCTCGCCGCCGCCCATCCCGTGGCGGCCCATGCCCCCGGCCATGCCCTGCCCGCCCATCATGCCGGGGCCGTGCATCTGGCCGTGCATCGGACCGCAGCCGCCCATCATTCCGGGACCGTGCATCGGGCCCTGCCCGCCCATCATGCCGGGGCCGCCCATCATGCCGGGGCCACTCATCCTGCCCGGACCGCCCATCATGCCGGGCCCCATGCCGCGCGGGCCCCCCATCATGCCGGGGCACACCTGGCCGGCCGGGCACGGCACGGCGGCCGGCGCCTCGGGCTTCGGATCCGGCGCGGGCGTGGACTGGGCCGCGGCGGCGGCGGACAGGCAGGCGGCCACCAGGGCCGCGGTGGTGAATTTCGCGTTCATCGAGGGATCTCCTTTCGCTGCGCGGGCGCCGCAAGCGCCGTGCGACGGGCCGCGGAATCGCAGCCCTCCTGACGCATCCGATTATGCGCGCGGGTGCCGGCGCCGGCCGCGCGGAGGTGTATCGAATGGTAACGGGCGCTAGCGCCCCGGCGGCGGCTCGTCGGCGTGGTACGCGTGCAGCCGGGCGCCGCAGTGCATGCAGAAATCCGCCTCCGGTGCGTGCCCCTCGGTGAGGCACTCGTGGCAGGTGCGCGTGGTGGGCGGGCGCAGCATGCGGCGCGCGGTCATCTCCGCGGTGACGATGCCCGTGGGCACCGCGAGCGTGCCCCAGCCGAGCAGCATCATGACCGAGGAGATGAGCCGGCCCACGTCGGTCTTCGGGGTGATGTCGCCGAAGCCGACCGTGGTCATCGTGGTGATGGCCCAGTACACCGCCGTCGGGATGCTGGTGAAGCCGTTGGCCGGGCCCTCGACCACGTACATGAGCGTGCCCATCACGAGCACGATCATCATCACGGCCGACAGGAACACCAGCACCTTGCGCCGGCTCGCGACGAGCGCGCGCCCGAGCGCCTGGTACTCCTGCAGGTAGGCCGCGAGCTTGAGCACGCGGAAGACGCGCAGCAGCCTCAGGATGCGCACGTCCAGCAGCGACTGCCACTCCGGGAACAGCACCGCGAAGTAGGTCGGCAGGATGGAGAGCAGGTCCACCACGCCGAAGAAGCTCGTCGCGTAGCGCCACGGGCGGCGCACGCACGCCAGGCGCGCCAGGTACTCCACCGTGAAGGCCAGCGTGAAGGCCCACTCGAGGACGTCGAATGCCCCGCCGTACCTCGCGCTCACGGCGTGCACGCTGTCGGCCAGCACCACCGCCACGCTCGCGACGATGGCGACGATGAGCGCCTGGTCGAAGAGCCGCCCGGCGCGCGTGTCCGCCTCGAAGATGATCGTGTACAGGCGAAGGCGCCAGCCGCTCAGGGGGCGGCCCAGGTCGTCCGCGGTCTCGGAAGTCATGGCGCGAGGATCGTGCGACGGGGAAGCGGTCTCCATTATGCCGCCGGCACGCCCGGCGACCGAAGGAACGCGCCAAGCGCGGCCGCGGCAAGCCCGGCATCCCCGGCGGATACCGTCTCGGCCGGGTGGTGGCTCACGCCGCCCGCGCCGCAGCGCACGAAGAGCATCGCGGCCTCCACCGCTTCCGCGAGCACCATCGCGTCGTGGCCCGCGCCGCTCGGCAGGCGCCGCACGGGCAGCCCCAGCGAGGCCACCGCGGCGGCGAGCGCCTCCTGCAGGCGCGGCGAGCAGGCGGTGGCCCGCACCGCGTGCGTGCGCCGCGACTCGACCGCCACCCCGCGGCGACGCGCGATCGCGTCGAAGGCCGCGAACACGTCGCGCTCCGCCGCCTCGCGCACCGCGTCCTCGCCCGAGCGCAGGTCCACCGTGAAGCTCGCCTCGCCCGGGATCACGTTGCCGGTGCCGTCCTTCACCTCCAGGAGGCCCACCGTGCCCACGAGGTTCGCCGCCGCCTTCGCCCGCGTCTCCACGGCCGACACCATCTCCGCGGCCGCGGCCAGCGCGTCGCGGCGCATCGCCATGGGAACCGTGCCCGCGTGCCCCGCCGCGCCCGCCACCCGCACGCGGTGCCGCGTGCCGCCCGCGATGGCCGTCACCACGCCGAGCGCGAGGCCCTCGTCCAGCAGCACCGGGCCCTGCTCGATGTGCACCTCCACGTAGGCGGCGATCGTCGCGGGGTCGCGCGGGTTCGCGGCGATCGCCTCCGGGTCCAGCCCCGCCTCGCGCATCGCCTCGTCGAATCCCACGCCCCCGGCGTCGCGCCGCTCGCGCAGCGCCGGGTCGAAGCGGCCGAGGAACGCGCGGCTCGCGAGGAAGCTCGTCTGGAAGCGAGCGCCCTCCTCGTCGGCGAAGGCCACGACCTCGACGGCATGCGCGAGCCGCTCGCCGCGGCGCGAGAGCCCGGCCACGCAGGCGAGGGGCACCAGGATCCCCAGCACGCCGTCGTACCGGCCGCCGTTCCTCACCGAGTCGAAGTGCGAGCCCGTGACGATGGCCTTCGCGCCGGGCGTCGCGCCCTCGTAGCGGCCGATCACGCTGCCGGCGCCGTCGGTGCGAACGCTCATGCCCGCCTCGCGCATCCACGCGGCGAGCTGCGCGGCGGCGGCACGGTGCGCGGGCGAGAGCCAGGTGCGCGTGTAGTGGTCGGGCGAGTCGCTGTGGCGGGCGAGGGCGTCGGCGCGCGCGAGGATGTCGCGGCCGGTTTCGGCGGGGTCGGCGGGCATGGGAGGGGTTCCGGCGGTCTGCGGCGAGTATGCACCCCGCGGGCCGGCGGTAGAATCCCGGCACCATGGATGCGCTCCTCGCCCCGCCCGAAGCCCTCGATCCCGCGTGGGTCGAGCGCGAGTACGACAACCGCACCCGCGTGCCGGAGCACGTGGACTTCTTCGCGCGCTGGGCGCGCGACTCCGACTTCGTGCGCGCCACGCTCCCGGGCACCCACGACCTCGCCTACGGGCCGCACGAGCGCCAGAAGGTGGACTTCTTCCCGGCCGCGGGCAGCGAGCGGCTGCTGGTCTTCGTGCACGGCGGGTACTGGCGCGGCCTGGACCGGCGCATGTTCGCCTGCCTCGCGCCGCCGTGGGTCGCCGAGGGCGTGAGCGTGGCCCTCGTGGGCTACCGCCTGTGCCCGGAAGTGCGCATCGCCGACATCGTCGACGACACGATCGCGGCCGTGAACTGGATCGCGGCCCACGCGGCCGGACACGGCGTGGGTGCCTCGCGCATGGTGCTCGCGGGCCACTCCGCTGGCGGGCACCTGGTGGCCGCGCTCTTCGCGGCGGCGCGCGGGCGCCTCGATTTCGATCCGGCGCGCATCGCCGGCGGCGCGGCGCTCAGCGGCATCTACGACTTCTCTCCCCTGCCGCGCTTCTCCGGCAACGCCGACCTGCGCCTGGACGAAACCCAGGTGCGCGCGCTGGACCTGCACGGGCGGCGGCCCGTCGTGACCGCGCCGCTCCTGGTGGCCGTCGGCGGCGAAGAGAGCCCCGAGTTCATCCGCCAGTCGCGCCTGCTCGCGCAACGCTGGGCCCCGCAGGCGCGCGAAGCCATGGTGCCGCCCGGCCTGCACCACTTCAGCATCGTCGACGCGCTGGCCGAGCGCGGCCAGCCCCTGCACGCCGCCACCGCCGCGCTCTTCCCGTAAGCCGGGAAAATCGGGGACGTTCCCCGATTTCGTGGCACGGTCGAGACACAGGCGGGGCGGGCAGGCGAAATCGGGGAACGTCCCCGATTTTCCGATTTTCCGGGAAGCGTCCCCGATTTTCGGGCCGCGTATAATTTCGCGCTTTTCCCCTCTCGCAAAGGACAGCCGGCGTGGCCGAGCAGGATCTCTCCAAGCTGCAGATCGACCGGGGCGCCAAGGCCTTCGGCCCGAGGCGCCGCCCGCGCTGGATCAAGTGGGCCGTCGGCGCGGGCGTCCTCGCCGTCCTCGTCGCCCTGGGCGCGTGGCGCTCGGCCACCGCGCCGCCCACCGTGGACGTGGCGACGGTGACCACTGCCTATCCCACGCAGGGCTTCACGCTGCTCAACGCCACCGGCCGCGTCGTGGCCTTCCGCAAGGCCGCGGTCTCCACCAAGGCGACCGGTCGCCTCGAGTGGCTGGGCGTCGAGGAAGGCACGCGCGTGAAGGCGGGCGAGGTGATCGCGCGCCTGGAGAGCCAGGACGTGACCGCCGCGCGCGACTCGGCCACCGCCGGGCTCACCGCGGCCAGGGCCAACCTCGCGCAGGGCGAGGCGGAGCTGCGCGACGCGGACGCGGCCTGGCGCCGCGCGCAGGACCTCTACGCGCGCAAGTTCATCTCCGAGGCCACGCTCGACAGCGCCCGCGCGCGCGCCGAGAAGGCCGCGGCCGCCGTCGCGAGCCTGAAGGCCGCCATCGGCGTGGCGGAGGCCAACGTGCGCTCGGCCGCCGTGGCCGTCGAGCAGACCCTCATCCGCGCGCCCTTCGACGGCATCGTCCTCACGAAGAACGCCAACGTGGGCGACATCATCACGCCCTTCTCCTCGGCCACCGACTCCAAGGGCGCCGTGGTGAACATGGCCGACATGGCCACGCTCGAGGTCGAGGCCGACGTCTCCGAGGGCTCCATCGCGAAGATCAGGGTGGGCATGCCCACCGAGATCCAGCTCGACGCCTTCCCGGACCTGCGCCTGCTGGGCGAGGTCTCGCGCATCGTGCCCACCGTGGACCGCGCCAAGGCCACGCTCCTGGTGAAGGTCTCCTTCAAGGAGAAGGACCCGCGCGTGCTGCCCGACATGAGCGCCAAGGTGGGGTTCCTGGAGCGCGTGCCCGCCCCCGACGAGCGCAAGGCCGTGACGGCCGTGCGCGCCGACGCCATCGCCAGGCGCGACGACGGCGCGCGGCTCTTCGTGCTCGGCGAGAAGGACCGCGTGAAGGCGGTGGCGGTGAAGCCCGGCCGCAAGCTCGGCGACCTCGTGGAGGTGAGCGGCGTGAAGGCCGGCGACAAGGTGGTGCTGCAGCCGCCGGAGCGGCTCGCCGACGGCGCGGCGGTGGCGCTCCTCAAGAAGTGAGCCCCGCCGACGGCGCGGGAACGCGCCCCCTCGTCGAGATCGCGCGCCTCGCCAAGTCCTACCGGCGCGGCGACCAGGTGGTGCCCGTGCTCTCCGACATCTCGCTCTCGATCGCCGAGGGCGAGTTCCTCGCGCTCATGGGCCCGTCGGGCTCGGGCAAGTCCACGCTCCTGAACCTGGTGGCGGGCATCGACAAGCCCGACTCGGGCTCGCTCCGGGTGGGCGGCGAGGACATCACGCGCCTTTCGGAAGCCGAGCTCGCGGACTGGCGCGCGGCCCACGTGGGCTTCATCTTCCAGTTCTACAACCTGATGCCCGTGCTCGACGCCTTCGAGAACGTGGAGCTGCCGCTGCTGCTCACCTCGCTCTCCCGCCGCGAGCGGCGCGAGCGCGTGCGGATGGCGCTCTCGCTCGTGGGCCTCGCGGACCGCATGGACCACCGCCCCAACGAGCTCTCGGGCGGGCAGCAGCAGCGCGTGGCCATCGCGCGGGCCATCATCACCGATCCCACGCTGGTGGTGGCCGACGAGCCCACCGGCGACCTGGACAGGAAGAGCGCCGCCGAGATCCTGGGGCTGCTGCGGCGCCTGAACGAGGACCTGGGCAAGACCATCGTGATGGTCACGCACGACTGGCACGCCGTGGAGAGCGCGCGGCGCGTGGTGCACCTGGAGAAGGGCGAGCTGGTGGACGGCGACGGCGGCCGCCCCCCGGGCGCCTAGGGGCGCGCCGTGTACTTCCTGCGCCTGGTCTTCAAGAACCTCTTCCGCCACAAGCTGCGCAGCCTGCTCACGCTCGCGGGCCTGGTGGTGGCCATCCTCGCCTTCGGCCTGCTGCAGACGGTGGTGGCGGCCTGGTACGCGGGCTCGGACATGGCCTCGGCCCGGCGCCTGGTCACGCGCAACGCCACCTCGCTCGTCTTCCCGCTGCCCGCGTACTACCGCGAGCGCATCCGCGCCATCGACGGCGTGACGGCCGTGTCCACCTCCAACTGGTTCGGCGGCATCTACAAGGACCAGTCGCCCGGCAACTTCTTCGCGCAGTTCGCGGTGGACGCGGGCAACTTCTTCGCGCTCTACCCGGAGTTCCGCACCAACCCGGACGAGCTGCTCGCCTTCCAGCGCGACCGGCGCGGGGCCATGGTCGGGCGCGTGCTCGCCGACCAGCACGGCTTCAAGGTGGGCGACGTGATCCCGGTGAAGGGCACGATCTACCCCGGCACGTGGGAGTTCACCGTGCGCGGCATCTACGAGCCGGGCGAGGACACCACCGTCACGCGCCAGCTCTACTTCCACTGGGACTACCTCAACGAGGAGATCAAGAAGCGCTTCCCGCGCCGCGCCGAGCAGGTGGGCGTGTTCGTCGTGCAGATCGCCGACGGCTCGCGCGCGGCCGAGATCAGCCAGGCCATCGACGCGGAGTTCCGCAACTCGCTCGCCGAGACGCTCACCGAGACGGAGAAGGCCTTCCAGCTCGGCTTCATCGCCCAGACGGAGGCCATCGTCATGGCCATCCGCATCGTCTCGTTCGTGGTGATCGTGATCATCTTCGCGGTGGTGGCCAACACGATGGCGATGACGGCCCGCGAGCGCCTGGGCGAGTACGCCACGCTCAAGGCCCTGGGCTTCGGCCCGCTCTTCGTGGGCGCGCTCATCCTGGGCGAGTCGGTGCTGATCACGCTGCTGGGAGGCGGGGCCGGGATCCTCGCCACCTTCCCCGTCGCCGCCGCGTTCAAGTCGGCCATGGGGGCGTTCTTCCCGGTCTTCCGCGTCTCCCACGACACCGTCGTGCTGCAGGCGGCCTGCGCGCTCGCCGTGGGCCTGGCCGCGGGCATCGCGCCGGGCATCCGCGCCGCGCGCGTGCGCATCGTCGAGGGGCTGCGGCACATCGGCTGAGGCGCGCGATGAAGATCCCCCTCTCCTACGTGGCGCGCAACCTCTGGACCCGGCGCCTCACCACGGTGCTCACCGCCGGCGGCATGGCGCTGGTGGTGTTCGTCTTCGCCGCGGTGCTGATGCTCGACGCGGGCCTGAAGAGGACGCTCGTCTCCACCGGCAGCTGGGAGAACGCCATCCTGCTGCGCCAGGCCGCGCAGACGGAGATCCAGAGCGCCGTCACGCGCGACCAGGCCTCGCTCGTGGAGACGCTGCCGGAAGTGGCGCACGGCCCGGACGGACGGCCGCTGGTGTCCAAGGAGACGCTGGTGCTCATCGCCATCCCCAAGCGCGGCAGCGACAAGCCGGCCAACCTCATGGTGCGCGGCCTGCCCGCCGAGGGCGTGCGCCTGCGCACGCAGGTGAAGGTCGTCGACGGGCGGATGTTCCGGCCGGGCTCCTCGGAGATCGTCGTGGGGCGCGCCGTCGCCGACGGCTTCGAGGGCACGGGAATCGGCGAGCGCCTGCGCTTCGCCGGCCGCGAGTGGACGATCGTGGGCACGATGGACGGCGGCCGGAGCGGCTTCGACTCCGAGATCTGGGGCGACGTGGACCAGATGATGCAGGCCTTCCGCCGCTCGGCGTACTCCTCCGTGCTGGCGCGCCTGGGCGGCGCCGGCGAGTTCGAGGCCTTCAAGGCGCGCGTCACGGGCGACCAGCGCCTCGTGCTGGAGGTCAAGCCCGAGCCGCTCTACTACCAGGACCAGTCGCGGGCCCTGTCCAACTTCATCAGCTACCTGGGCGTGGCCCTCTCGGTGATCTTCTCGATCGGTGCGATGATCGGCGCCATGATCACCATGTACGCCGCCGTGGCCAACCGCACGGCCGAGATCGGCACGCTGCGCGCGCTGGGCTTCCGCCGCGCGAGCATCCTCGGCGCCTTCCTCGTGGAGTCGCTCCTGCTCGCGCTGGCCGGGGGCGTCGCGGGACTCGTGGCGGCCTCGTTCCTGCAGGCCTTCACCGTCACCACGATGAACTGGCAGAGCTTCAGCCAGCTCGCCTTCGGCTTCGACCTCACCGGCGGCATCGTCGCCCGAAGCCTCGCCTTCTCCCTCGCGATGGGCCTCGTGGGCGGGTTCCTCCCCAGCGTGCGCGCCGCGCGCCTGGAGATCGTCGACGCCCTGCGGGCCGCCTAGCGATGCAAGCGCGCCTGCTCGCCACCTACCGCCTCGCGGTGCCGGCCGCCGAGGCCGAGTCGCGTGCCGCCGCGCTGACCGCCGAGCAGAGCGTGGAGATGCCGGTGGAGGCGATCGCGGACGCGCGCGTGCGTGCCGAGATCGTGGCCACCGTGGAGTCGATCCGTCCCGCGGGCGAGGCCTTCGAGGTGACGCTGGGACTGGCCGCCGCGACCACGGGCCCGGAGGCCTCGCAGCTCGCCAACATGCTCTTCGGCAACTGCTCGCTGCAGCCCGAGGTCGAGCTGCTGGACGTCGCCTTCCCCGCGGGCTACGCGGCCGCCTTCCCGGGTCCGGCGCAAGGCGTCGCGGGGCTGCGCGAGATGACCGGCGCCGCGGGCCGCGCCCTCACCTGCACCGCGCTCAAGCCGCAGGGTTCCACGGTGGCGCACCTCGCGGGCCTCGCGGGCACCTTCGCGCGCGCCGGCGTGGACCTGGTGAAGGACGACCACGGCCTCGCGAACCAGGCGTTCTCGCCGTTCGCCGCGCGCGTGCCGGCGGTGCAGCGCGCCATCGAGGCGGCCAACCGCGAGACGGGCGGCCGCACGCTCTACGCGCCCACCTTCTCGGGAGGCCCGGCCGCGCTCGCGCAGCAGGCCCGCATCGCCCGCGACTGCGGCGTGCGCGTGGCCCTGGTCGCGCCCATGCTCGTGGGCCTGCCGGTGTTCGAGTGGCTGCGGCGCGAGTCTGGCCTCGCGCTCCTCGCGCACCCGGCCTTCGGCGGTGCCTCGCGCGTGGCGCCGGCGCTGCTCCTGGGCACGCTCTTCCGCCTGCTGGGCGCCGACGCGACGATCTTCCCCAACCACGGCGGGCGCGTCAGCTACCCGCGCGAGACGTGCCTCGCCGTCGTGCAGGCGGCGCGCGGGGACTGGGAGTCGCTGCCTGCCACGCTCCCCGTGCCCGCCGGCGGCATGAGCGTGGCGCGCGTGCCGGAGATGCTGGCCGACTACGGACGCGATACGATGCTGCTCATCGGCGGCGGCCTGCTTGTCGCGGGCGACGCGCTCGCCGAGCGCAGCCGCGACTTCGTCCGCGCCGTCCGCGAGGCCTCCTCATGAACGACAAGCCCGTCCGCCGGCACGATGGCGCCTTCCATTGGGAGGGCGTGGATGTCCTCGCCTACAAGCAAGAGGGATCGGCGCCCTTCCGGGACGTGACGCGCCAGGTGCTCTTCGACGACCCGGCGATGGGCGCGCAGCTTCGCTATTTCGAGGTGGCGCCCGGCGGGTGGACCACGCTCGAGCGCCACGAGCACGTGCACAACGTGATGGTGATCCGCGGCCGCGGGCGCTGCCTCGTGGGCGAGTCGGCGCACGAGATCGGCCCCAACGACCTTGTGAGCGTGCCGCCCATGACCTGGCACCAGTTCCGCGCGGCCGAGGGCGAGCCCCTCGGGTTCCTCTGCCTCGTGAACCGCGAGCGCGACCGGCCGCAGCTGCCGGGCGAGGACGAGGCGCGGGAGATTGCGCGGCCGCTGGGCGGCTAGGCGCGCAGGCACGTACGCCCCCGCGCCGCGCCATTCCCCCTCCGGGCCCCCGTCCGGGCAGGGTAAACTTCCGTTAGTCGACGGCCGCGGCCGCTCCCGCTCGCGGCGGAGAAACCCGACCATGTGGAAGGCCTGGCTCGTCATCGCCCTGCTCCTCGGCGCGCTCGCCGGCCTGTTCCTGTGCGGCCGGCGGCTCTCGCATGCGGTGGCGCGGCGCCGGCCGGACAGCCCGGCCGTCGTCGAGGTCACGCCCACGGGCATCGCGCTCACGATCGTCATGGCCCTCGTGATGACGGGCGGGCTTGCGGCAGCGCGCCTCGCGCCGGAAAGCCCACTCGGGCGCCTGCTCGGCACGGTCGAGGGCGCGGGCATCGCGCTGATGGCGCTCGTCAGCGCCTTCGCGTGGGCCTCGGCGGCGCTGCAGCTGCTGGGGCACCCGCCAATCCGGTGGAAGGGGCTGCGCCGGCCATAGGCTTGCCGCGGGGCAGGCCGCGGACGCTTGTGCCACCCGAGGCAACTCCTGGCCGGTTTGGCCGCGCGATCGCGTTTCACCCGGGAGAGAGCCCTCGATCCCGATCCTGAACCGTGTATCCCGACAGCACCTCCATCCGGCGCGTCCGCCGTGGCCTCGCCGCCGCAGTTCTTCTCGGCGGCGTGCTCATCTCGGCGTCGCCCGTCGCCCGGGCCGAGACCTTCGACCTCGCCACCTTCGAGCCGCCGCCCGGCACGCGCTCCGAGACCGCGCACGCCGTCGGCTACACGGTCTCGGCACCGACCACTTTCGCCGTGTACGCGGTCTACCGGAGCGTGCCGGGCACGGGCGATCCCGCGCGCGATTTCCAGGACGAGTGGCAGGCCATCGTGACGCGCGTCTCCCGCCAGACCACGGAGCTTCGCACGCAGACCGTCGACTGGCCCGGCGGCTGGAAGATGACGATGGGCGCCGCCAAGGTGTGGACGCCGGAGCAGCGCAACTACGGCGCCCTGATGAGCGTGTTCACCGGCTACGGCGTGAAGCTGTCGGTGCTGGTGAAGTACAACGACGACCTCTACCGCCCGGACATCGACCGGTTCCTCGCCGCGATCCGCCTCGCGAAACCGGCCGCGTCGCCCTCTGCCCCGGCCGGGCCCGCCACCGGCGCCGCTCCCGGCGCGCTCACCGCCCACGAGTGGTACCGCTCGGTGGCCAGCACCTGGCAGAGCGACGGCTACCTGCGCTACCGCTACCGTTTCGGCGCCGACGGCACCTACAGCTTCATGAAGGAGTGGTGGTCGCAGTACCACCACCTCGACTACTGGTTCATCGAGGAGTCCGGGCGTTATCGCATCGAGGGCGGCACCGTCCAGCTCTCCCCGGAAAAGGCGGCGAAGCTGCTGCGCGACAAGGCGGGCAACGCGCGCGGCGCGCCGGAGCCGGTGGCGCTCGAGCCGGCCCGCTACCGCTTCCAGTTCCAGCAGCTCTACAAGGAGACGCTGATCCTCTCGCCGGTGACGGGGCAGACCACCGTGCGCGACGGCAAGCAGTTCTCCTTCGCGGGCGACGGCAAGTCCTACTATTTCGAGCCGCCCTCGCGCTGCGAGCAGCGGCCGGCGCCGGCGGACTGCTGATGACGCACGGTCGAAGGCCCGTCCGCCCGGCTCCCTTTCGCGCGACGGCCGCCGTGGGAACCGGGCGTTCCCGCTAGCCGCGGCGCGAGCCCGCGCCGATCCGCACCACCGACTTGCCCACCTGCGTGCGCTGCTCCAGGCGCTCGTGGCCCTCGTGCACGGTGTCGAGCGTGTACGGCTCGCCGCGCTCGATGGAGAGCGAGCCGTCCAGGAGCGCGCCGAACACCGCGTCGGCCCGGCGCTGCACCGTGGCCGCGTCCGCCAGGTGGTCGGCCAGGCGCGGCCGCGTGAGGAAGAGCGATCCGGCCTCGCCCAGCTCGATGGGGTCGAGGTCGTTCACGGAGCCCGAGACGCTGCCGTAGTTGATTACGAGCCCGCGCGTGCGCGTGGCGCGCAGGCTCCCGCGAAGCGTAGCCAGACCCAGCGAATCGAACACCACGTCCACGCCGCGCCCGCCGGTGGCCTCGCGCACGGCGTCGGCGAAGCGGCCCTCGTCGTAGGCCAGCGCCAGCTCGGCGCCCCGGGCCGTCGCGACCGCCCGCTTCTCCGGCGTGCTGGCCGTGGCGAAGACGCGCGCGCCGCGGCTGCGCGCCATCTGGATGAGGATCTGGCCGATGGCGCCCGCGCCCGCGTGCACCAGGCACGTGCTGCCCTCGCGCAGCCTCGCCGTGTCCTCGACGAGGTAGTGCGCGGTGCAGCCCTGGAAGATCGAGGCCGCGGCGAGCTCGTCGCCCATCGCGTCCGGCAGCCTGGCGAGGCGCGCGGCGGGCAGGCTCGCGTACTCCGCGTAGCTGCCCCAGGCGATGCACCAGGCCACGCGATCGCCCACCGCGACGTTCGTCACGCCCTCGCCCAGCGCCACCACGCGGCCCGAGCCCTCCATGCCCAGCGTGCACGGCAGGCGCACGGGGTAGGTGCGCGATCTTGCGTACTTGCCCTGGCGCGTGTGCACGTCCATGAAGTTCACGCCGGCGCAGGCGACCTCCACGAGCGTCTCGCCCGGCCCGGGCACGGGGACCGGCATGTCATGGCGATGCTGGAGCACTTCGGGACCGCCGTACTGCTCGATGACGATGGCGCGCATGGGAAATCGGTCGGGATGAGGCCCCGATGCGGGGCGTGCCCATGATAGCCGAGGCCCCGGGGCTCACTCGGCCGCGACGACCTTGACGACCAGCCGGCGGGCGAACGGGGCCACCACCAGCACCACCGGAAACGCTACGAGCCAGGCCGCGAGCCACGCGCCCATCCACGCCTGCACGAACCCCGGCGACGCGCCGGCCACGCGCCAGGTGGCGATGCCGGAGACGACGAGGGACATGAGCCCCGACAGGACCAGCCCGAGGAGCGCCGGGGCAAACCGCGCGGGGAGCCTCATGCGGCCTCCCGCGCGGTTTCGTCGACGGGTGCCGCGACCCGGTGCAGCACCTGCGCGAAGTTGCGACCGAACATTCGCGCCGTCCGGATGTCCCCCGGCACGAAGCTGTCGGCCGCCGAGCCGTGTCCCGCCTGCGCCATGAGCCCCGACCACGAGCCCAGCCGGTTGGCGGCCTCGTCGTAGGGCACGCCGCGGTGCTGCTCGGGCAGGATCGGGTTGCCGGCCCAGAGCATGCCGTGCTGCATCGCGAACACGAACATGGACAGGAGCGTCGACTGCTTGTCGCCGGCCGGCAGTGACGAGACCGTGAAGCCCGCGGCGAGGCGGCCCGCGAGCGCCTGCTCGCGCCACATCCGGCCCGTCGAGTCCATGAAGCTCTTGAACGGTCCCGACACCCCGCCCAGGTAGGTGGGCGAGCCCATCACGATCCCGTCGAAGGCCACGAGCGCGCCCGGCGCCGCGGCGAGGTCCTCGGCCTTCAGCACCTGCACGCGCGTGCCCGGCACCTCGGCCGCGCCGTCGGCCACGTGCCGCGCGATGTGCGCCGTGTGGCCGTGCGCGCTGTGGAAGACGACGGCGATCTGCTTCGCGGGCCTCGCGTCGCCCGGCACGGGCTCTTCCCGGAGGACGATGGCGTCGGCGCTCATCACGCGACCTCCGCGAGGGCGGCGGCGGCGAGGAAGAGCCCCAGGCCGAAGACGGCATGGTTGGCGATGCTGCGCAGGACGTTTCGCACCGGCGTGCGGGTGCGCGAAGAGGCGAAGCCCGCGCCCATCGCCGGCTGCATCACGAAGAGCGGCGCCATCACCGTGGCCACGCCCACCGCGAGCGCGGGAAACGGCGTCGGCGCCTTCGTCCAGGCGAGGCCCGCCACGCCCGCGAGCAAGCCCGCGAAGGCGATGCCGATGGCGTAGTGGACGATCCAGCCCACGGCCCGCTCGCCTCGCAGCGGCGGGGACTTCGCGATGGCCTCGTGCGTCCACCTGCCGCGGGCGGCGTGCCCGGCCCAGCGGCCCAGGAGCGCGAAGTCGAGCGTGGGCACCTGCAGTCGCTTGAGCAGGAGCAGCCACAGGTCCATGGCGACGGTCGCCCCGATGCCGATGAGGACGATGCGGAGGAGGTCTGGCGCGGTTGCGTTCATGGCGGTGCCTCGATTGACGGGAGGGGATGATGGACGGCACGATAAAAGTTCAAGTCGACTTGAAGTCAAGGGGGTGGCCGTGGACATCGCGGAAGTCGCCCGGCGCTCGGGGCTGCCGGCCTCGACGCTGCGCTACTACGAGGAGAAGGGGCTCATCGCCTCGGTGGGGCGGCAGGGGCTGCGGCGCACCTTCGCCCCGCGCGTGCTGGACCAGCTCGCGCTCGTGGCGCTGGGGCGCGCGGCGGGGTTCTCGCTGGAGGAGATCGCGGCGATGTTCACGCCCGAGGGCAACCCGCGCATCGACCGCGCGATGCTCGCGGCCAAGGCCGACGAGCTCGACGCGACGGTCAGGCGCCTCAAGGCGATGAGCGACGGCCTGCGGCACGCCGCCGTGTGCCCGGCGAAGAGCCACGCGGAGTGCCCGAGCTTCCAGCGGCTGCTGAAGGCGGCGGCTTCCGGGGCGCTGGCGCCGCGCGAGGCGAAGCGCCGCGTCGGCCGCAAGCGGCGCTGAGGCCGCCGCGGCCGGGACTTCCCCGTCCTACTTCGGCGGCACCGCGTCGATGGCCAGGGCGCAGGTGTCCTTCGCGCCGTGCCCCGCGGCGACGAGCGCATCCATGCGCGTGGCGATGCCGGCGAGGGCCGCCAGCGGCTGCGCGCCGGCCGCCTCGAGCATCAGCCCCACGTCCTTGCGCGCCATGGCGAGCTCGAAGCTGGGCGCGTAGTCGCCCTGGGCCATGAGCGTGCCGCGCCGCGCCACCATGGCGTTGGCGTCCAGGCGCTTCAGGCGCTCGATGGCCTCGGCCGGGTCCACGCCGCCGGCGGCCGCGAGGGCGATCACGTCCGCCGATATCGCCGCCAGCCCGATGATCATCGCGTTGCCGAAGAGCTTGTGCAGCGCCGCGAGGTCGTCGCGCTCGCCCACGTATTCCAGGCGCGCCGTCATCCTCGCGAGCTCGGCCTCGACCCGCGCGAAGAGCGCGCGCGGCCCGCAGGCGAGCATCGACCCCGTGCCGTCGCGCGCCGCCGCCGGCCCCATGAACACCGGGCAGTGCAGGTAGTCCACGCCCTCGGCGCGAAGGCGCGCGGCACGCGCCGCGGTCGAGGCCGGCAGCGTCGTGGTGTGGTCGACCAGCACGGCTCCTGCGGCGAGGCCCGGCCGCGCGGCGGCGATCACTTCGTCGACCACGGCGTCGTCGCGCAGCACCAGGTGCACGCGCGAGGCGCCGCGCACGGCGTCGGCCGGCGTGGCCGCGGCCTTCACGCCGAAGCGCTCGAGGGCGCGTGCCTTGTCCGCGCTGCGGTTCCAGGCGACGACGGAATCGCCGCGCTTGGCGGCGGCCTCGGCGAACCCGCTGCCGAGCAGCCCGGTGCCGAGGATGGCGAGAGTTCCCATGCTTTGCTTCCCTTTCAGAAAGAGAACCGCCGCGGGGCATGCGGCGCCCCGCGGCGTGTTGGCGACCGGGCGCCGCTAGCGACGGTCGCGGCAGCGGCCGAAGTCGAGGTCGTCCTGGCGCTCGCCGGGCCGCACCGCCTCGTAGTGCCGCGCACGCGGGTTCCAGCACTCCCTGGGCCCGTCGTCGCGGCGATGCGGACGGCCGCCGTGGCCGGAGCGGTAGTCCAGCGGGCGGCAGCGCGAGAAGTCGAGGTCGCCCTGCCGCTCGCCCGGCCGCACCTTCTCGAAGTGCCTGGCGCGCGGGTTCCAGCACTCGCGGTCGCGCTTGAACCAGTCCGGCTGGCCCCTGCCGCGCCAGGTCGGCCGGCAGTAGCGGTAGTCGAGGTCGTCCTGGTACTCGCCGGGACGCACGCCCTCGAAGTGGTGGGCGCGGGGGTTCCAGCACTCCTCGCTCTGGGCGAAGGCGGACGGCGCGGCGAAGGCGAGCAGGCCGCAGAGCGTGGCGACAGCGATTCTCATTTTGTTTTCTCCCTGGGTGTGAGGCGGGTGCCACCGGCAACCGTACCACGATTGCCCGGTCGCGCTCCGCCCGCATACCCCCTCGCGGCGTGCCGGCTGCGCCCGCCACGCGCGGCGACTATCATTCCGGGATGGAGAAGTTCACCGAAGCGATCGACTTCGCGCAGTCGCACGAGATTCCCTGGCCTCGAGACCCCGCCGCCGACCCGGCGCGCTGGGGCGTGCACCACGAGGACCCGCCGCCCTTCGACCGCCTGCGCGGCCCCGTGCATCCTCGCGGCGGCGTCTCCGGGGTGATCCGCGTGCGCGGCGAGGAAGTCGCCGCGTGGGGCGAGCCCGACCGCGCGGACCAGACCTTCAGCGTCGCGAAGACCTACCTTGCGCTCCTCGCGGGCCTCGCGCACGCGAATGGCCTGCTCGAGCCCGGCGAGCGCGTGGCGGATCGCCTGCCCGGCATCGGCTTCGACTCGCCGCGCAACCGCGCCATCACCTGGGAGCACCTGCTCACGCAGACGAGCGAGTGGGAGGGCGAGTGCCTCGGCATGCCGGAGCAGGTGGAGCACCACCGGCGCGTGTCGCACGACCCCAAGCCGCCCGCCGGCCGCAAGGGCGAGAAGCGGGCGCTGCGCGAACCGGGCACGTACTGGGAATACAACGACGTGCGCATCAACCAGTTCTCGCTCGCGCTGCTGCACCTCTTCCGGCGGCCGCTGCCGGAGGTGTTCGTGGAGCACTTCCTGTCCCCCCTGGGCGGCGGCGCGGGCTTCCGCTGGGAGGGTTACGACGACGCGTGGGTGGAGATCGACGGCCGGCGCGTGCAGTCCGTGCCGGGCGGCACCCACTGGGGCGGCGGCGTCTCGATCAGCGCGCGCGACCAGGCGCGCATCGGCCAGTTCCTGCTGGACGGGGGCGCCCACGAGGGCCGCCAGCTGCTGCCCGCCGAGTGGGTCCGCCGCCTGCACACGCCGTGCGCCGTGGCGCCCTTCTACGGCTGGCTCACCTGGCTCAACGGCGACGGCCGGCTCTTCGCCGACGCCTCGCGCGCGAGCTGGTTCATGTTCGGCGCGGGCGGCCACACGGTGTGGATCGACCCGGACCACCAGGCCGTCGTCGTCGCGCGCTGGCTGGACGGCGCGCACTCGGCGACGTTCGTGCGGCTCGTCGCGCAGGCGCTCGGGCGGTAGGCGCGGCCGCCGACACGCGAAACCGAGAGGAGAAGCGAATGATCACCGCCATCGCCACCTTCAGGCTGCCCAAGGCCCTCACGGTCGACGAGGCCAAGGCCATCTTCCAGGGCACGGCGCCCCGCTACCAGTCGCAGCCCGGGCTCGTGCGCAAGTACTACGTGCTCTCGGAGGACGGGCTCACCGCGGGCGGGGTCTACCTGTGGGAGTCGCGCGAGGCGGCCGACGCGCTCTACACCGACGCCTGGCGCGCCTTCGTCACCGAGAAGTACGGCACGGCCCCGCAGCTCGTCTACATGCAGAGCCCCGTGATCGTCGACAACCCGTCGCAGAAGATCCTCGTCGACTGAGCGCGGCCGCCCGACGCGCATGAGCGCCGCCGACGCCCCGGTCGCCTTCCAGGACCGCTACCCCGCCCGTTTCAGCCACTGCTGGGGCTGCGGCAAGGACAACCCGCGCGGCCACCACCTGAAGAGCCACTGGGACGGCGACGAAACGGTCGCACGCTTCACCGTGCCGCCCGAGTACAGCGGCGGCGTGCCCGGTTTCGTCTTCGGCGGCATGGTGGCCTCGCTCCTGGACTGCCACGGCACCGCCTCGGCGGCGGCCTTCGCCTATCGCGCGGCGGGGCGCGAGATGGGCGATGCGGGCGACTTCATGCGCTTCGTCACCGCCTCGCTCAAGGTGGAGTACCTGCGTCCCACGCCCATCGGCACGGCGCTCGTGATCCGCGGCCGGCTCGTCTCGCTCGACGGGCGCAAGGCGACGGTGGCGCTCACGCTCCTGGCCGGCGGCGAGACCTGCGCCCGCGGCGAGATGCTGGCCATCCAGTTCCGCGACTGAGGCGCGCCGGGGCCACCCTATGCCAGCAAGGCGTTGAGCGCCCAGAGGTAGGCGACCGCCACGGGGACGAAACCGGCGCAGAACCGCAGGTTCCGCCCCATCACCAGGCCGCCCACGCGCACGTCGAAGACCGACGCCGCGTACATGACCGGCACCACGAACCCGGAGAGCATCACGCACAGCATCCAGCCGAGCAGGACGCTGCCGATCACCACCAGCCCGTGCAGCTTGGTGATGGACGTGAGCACGGGAAGCAGGCAGCTCGCCGACACGATGGGATGGAGGCCGAGCAGCGACGTCGTGAGCATCACCACGGCCGGCATGAGGATCAGCAAGGGCACGGGCCAAGCGTCCGCGCCGTGGGGGATCGCCACGATTCCCTGCATCAGCATCCGGTTCACGACTTCCCCGAGCACGAGCGCCACGCCCACGATCAGCGCCTCCACGGAGATCGACTCCAGCGAGTCGAACCACATCCGCACCGTGCGGGCCGCTCCCGCGCGAAGCTGCCGGTGGGCGATCACCAGGCTCAGGACGGGAATGCCTATCACCACGGACTCCAGGCTGGACAGGTGCCACAGGCGGTTCGCGAGGACGATCGCCAGGGCAAGCGCCGCCACCGCACCCGCCGTGCCCCTCAGTCCGGCCAGCGAGCGCCGTCGGCCCGTCCCGCCGTCCACCATGTGAGAAAGCGCGAGCCCGATCGCGGCCATGGCCAGACCGTTCAGGACCGCCAGGCCCAGGCCCGGAGCGCTGACGAATCGCACGCAGACGGCCATCGCGACGAAGAACGGCGACCACAGCACGGCAAGCCCGACGCCTTGCAAGGCGGCCTGGGCAAATGCGCGACGGTGCCCGGCTGGTGCGTCGGGAGCGAGCAGAGGGGAGACGACCGCCAGCGACCCGGCGCCGAGCACCGAGGCCGTCAGGTGCGAGCCCACCAGGGTCGAGTCATGTTGCTGCTGCGGCGTGAGCAGCCCGAACCGCTCCCGCATGGCGACCATGAGCGTGCTGGTGGAGAGCGCCACGCGCAGCATCTGCATGGAAGACAGGAATGCCGCGAACAACACCGCCGAGTCCACGCCGGCGCCCAGCGCCTGCGGCATCCCATATTCCAGCGCCAGCCCGACGGCAACTGCCGCCACGGCCAGGATCACGCCCCGTTGCGAGGCCCGCGAGCAGCCGAGCGCCAGGACGAAGTAGGCCGCGAACGCGGCCGCTCCCGCCCACGCCACGGCGGCCGACCCGGTGGCCAGCCGGATCTCCTGGCAAAGCCACATGGCCGCGAGCGTGGCTCCCGCCGCCCGCCTTAGCGCGGAACCCGGGCTCATCCTCTAGTAGGACTCGGTTCCCCACTTGTGCGTCGTGAAGTACTGCACAAGCCGGAAGATGCTCTCGGTGAGCAGTCCGAAGATGATCACGAGCAGGATGCCGGCGAAGCCGTCCGCGATGTTCATGAACAGTCGGCTGTTGTTGATGTACCAGCCGATGCCGCCTCCGTTGCCGGTGGCACCGAACACCAGCTCGGCGGCCACGACCGTCCGCCAACCGAATCCCCATCCGACCCGCAGGCCCGAGATCATCATGGGCAGTGCCGCCGGCAGCAGGATCTGCGTCATCATCGCCAGGCGGCCGAGCTCGTAGTTGTGGCCCAGGCGCAGCAGCGTCGGCGAAAGCGTCGCGAAGCCCACCGTGAGGGAGGAGGCGATGGGCCAGACCATGGCCATCACCACCACGAAGACGAGGGACTCGCGGGAGAAGCCGAACCACAGAATGGCCATCGGCAGCAGCGCGATCGACGGCAGCGGCTGGAAGACGCCCGTCATCACGCTCAGGACCTCACGCATCCACCGGTTGCTCACGGCGAGCCCGGTCGCGGCGATCGCGAGCGCCACGCTCAGCGCGAAGGACTGCAGGATCACCGACAGCGTCTCCCAGATGTAGGCCCAGAGCTCGCCCCGCGTGCCCTCGCCCGGCACGAGGCCGTGCGCCAGCCGGACCACCACGTCCGAGAAGGGCGGGAACAGGAGCTTGTTCACGTGGAGCAGGCGCACGGCCGCCTCCCACGACACGGCCAGCGCCACGATCACGGCCAGCTTCTTCAGCGCGCCGGCCCGTAGCAGGTCCGCCACGAGGGCGTTTCGCTTGCGGCCCGCGGCCGGGGTCTCGTTGGTGGCCATCAGTTGTCCTTGAGCAGCTGGCGCAGGTTCTCGACGAGGGCGAGCGCCGTCGCGTCGTGCGGGGGAGTGCCCACGCTCGGATTGTCGACCAGGGCGCGAAGCCGCCCGGGACCGCGGCTCATCACCATGATCCGATGGCCCAGGTGCACCGCCTCGTTCACGTCGTGAGTCACGAAGGCGATCGTGACCCGCTCGCTCTCGGCGGCCC
>JAKOWJ010000315.1 GCA_029781595.1 Pseudomonadota bacterium
GGATCGCCTGTCCGTCCGCCACGCCCGCCGCCCCGCACACTTCCAGCGCCAGGCGCTCGGCCGCGCGGTCGAAGGCGGGGGCGTCGACGGGCCCGGCCGGCGGCTCGGTCCAGTAGCCCCAGTGCACGTGCCGGCCGAACGCCAGCGCCACCTCCGGGTCGGCATCCAGCCGGCGCAGGAGCGCGTCGAAATAGGGAAGGGGCCGTGCGTTGGCGGACATGGGAGGCGGGCGGGGCGAGTGCCCAGAATACCGCCTCGCGGGCCGGCGGCGCCGCGCAAGGTGTTAGGCTTCGCCATCCCGGAAGGAGGCCACGGATGAAGATCACCGTCGAAACCACCGTCGCGGCGCCGATCGCCGAAGTGTGGCGCGCCTACACCACGCCCGAGGACATCCGGCACTGGAACGCCGCCTCCGACGACTGGCACACCACCGCGGCCACGGTGGACCTGCGCGAGGGCGGCGCGTTCTCCTCGCGCATGGAGGCGAAGGACGGCAGCTTCGGCTTCGACTTCGCGGGCACCTACACCAAGGTCGTCGCGCCCACGCGCCTGGAGTACGCCTTCGGCGAGCGCACCGCGCAGGTCGAGTTCGCCGAGGGCCCGCAGGGCGTGCGCGTTCGCGTCACCTTCGACGGCGAGGACACCCACTCCGTCGAGCAGCAGCGGGCCGGGTGGCAGGCCATCCTCGACAACTTCGCGCGGCACGTCGCGGCGGGGCGCTGAGCGCCGCCCGCGATCCCGCTTCCGACCCGGAGAGCCCGATGTCCACCCGCAAGATCCCCGCCGACCCGGAGTCCGACCCGCGCGTGAAGGCCGTCTTCGACGACATCCGCGCCACGCGCAGGACGGACTTCATCAACAACCTGTGGCGAACCCTCGCCTTCGACCCCGCGCTGCTCGAGAGCACCTGGGGCGAGGTGAAGGCGCTGATGGCCGCGCCTTCGCACCTGGACCCGCTCACCAAGGAGATGATCTACCTGGCGGTCTCCATCGCCAACGCCTGCACCTACACCAAGGTCGTCGCGCCCACGCGCCTGGAGTACGCCTTCGGCGAGCGCACCGCGCAGGTCGAGTTCGCCGAGGGCCC
>JAKOWJ010000321.1 GCA_029781595.1 Pseudomonadota bacterium
GTCGAAGCGCAGGGAGCGAACGAGGCCGTCGTGGGCGAACTCGAGCTCGCGATCGAGATGAGCAGGCGGACGCTTCACCAGTTCGATGTGCCCGAGCTCGCGGCCGAGTCGCTCCTGCGGCGGGTCCGCGCCCAAAGCCAGGGCGAGTAGGAGGTACACATGGCACGGGTCGTCGTCGGCCTGGACGGGTCGCCCCAGTCGTTGCTCGCACTCCAGCACGCGAGCACCTTCGCCGCCGCGTTCGAGCACGAGGTCGTCGCCATCCACGTGGCCGAGACCGTCGCCGCCGAGACGATCTCGCCCGGCAGCGGCCGCATTCGCGCCGCCCAGGACGCGGCCAGGATCCACGGCACGGCAAAGGCCGCACTCGGCACGGCGAACGCCCGAATGCGGACGATCCATCTCGGCGTCGGTGAGCGCGTTGGCCGCGCCCTCGTCCAGGCCGCCGCCGAGGAAGGCGCGGCCATGCTCGCCCTCGGCACGAGCAGCAGCGTGCGCCGGTGGCGCCGCACGTTGCTCGGCAGCACTGCGCTCGATGTGCTTGCCCGCGACCACCTCCCGCTGCTCCTCGCCGGCCCCGCTACCCGGCCGCCCGTGGATGCCGGCGGCTACCGCATTCTCTTTCTCTCCGACGATGCAGTCGGGGCGGCTTCGCTTGCGCGGCTGCTTCATGCCGCCGTAGCCGCCGCCGAAGCAACCGTGACCGTCTTGCACGTCGGCGTCGATGGGGAGAGCAGCGCGCTCGACCCGTTCACCTTCAACCACCGCGTGGACCGCGTGCGTGGGCTCCTCTCTCCCAACGACACGGTCACCGGCCGGCTCGAACACGTGGCCGATCGCGGCGACGTGCTCGCGAAAGTCCTCTCCGTGGCGGTCGAAACGCGCGCCGACGCCCTCGCCCTGGCGACCTCGAGCCATCGCCTGAAACGGCGCCTCTGGGGCGGCAGCACCGCGCTGTCGCTGCTCGCCCATTCGCCCCTCCCGCTGATAGTGGTGAGCCGCCTGTAACGGTTCGCCCATAGGCCGCCAGCCAGCGCCAGCCTCCCGCGTAGAATGCCTCGAGGAGGTGGACCGTGGAGTACGGCATTGCCCTCGCACCCGGACCCAACAGCTGGAAGGTGGTGAAACGCGCCGAGGACCTCGGCTTCCACTACGCCTGGTTCTACGACACCCAGCTCCTCGCCGCCGACGTCTTCGTGGCCATGGGCGCCGCCGCCGTCAAAACCGACCGCATCAAGCTCGCGACGGGCGTGCTCATCCCCTCGAACCGCATCGCCCCCGTCGCCGCGAACGCCATGGCCTCGCTCAACGCCATCGCCCCAGGCAGGATCGTCCTCGGCGTCGGCACGGGCTTCACCGGCCGCAACACCATGGGCATGCACGCCATGCGGCTGCGCGACTTCACCGAGTACCTCCGCATCGTCCGCGCGCTCTGGGCCGGCGAAACCACCGAGTGGCAGTTCGAGGGCCA
>JAKOWJ010000326.1 GCA_029781595.1 Pseudomonadota bacterium
GCCCTCGCCATGAACCTCACGATCGACCGCCGGCGCTGCGCCGTGGTGCTGGTGGACTTCCAGGAGCGGCTGCTGCCCGCCATCGCCGGCGGCGCGCAGGTCCTGGCCGAGGCCGCGCGCCTGGCCGACTGCGCCCGCACGCTGGGCATCCGCGTCGTGGGCACCGAGCCGAATCCCGAGGGCCTGGGCCCCAACGCCACCGAGATCCGCAGCCGCTGCGAGCGCACGCTCGCCAAGATGCACTTCGACGCGTGCGAGGACGGCCTGGCGGACCTGCTGCGCGCCGGCTCGCGCGAGCCGCCCACCGACGTGGTGGTGGCCGGCTGCGAGACGCACGTGTGCCTGCTGCAGACGGCGCACGGCCTGCGTCGCGCCGGCTTCGACGTGTGGGTGGCCGCCAACGCCTGCGGCACGCGCCACGCGGCCGATCACGAGGTGGCGCTGGGCCGGCTGCGCCAGTTCGGCGCCGTGATCGCGACCGTGGAGATGATCGCCTTCGAGTGGCTCGCGACCTGCGAGGACCCGAAGTTCCGCGCCGTGCTCGAGGTGCTGAAGGCCCCGCCGGCCTGAGCCGCGCCTACCAGCGCAGCAGCCGCGGCCCGGCCAGCGCGCCGAGCGCCGCCGGGATGGCCATGCCCAGGACGTACCAGGTGCCGATGAAGGGCGCGGCCATCTCGGGGCAGTGCAGGCAATAGACCATCGCCCCGGCCGAGCCCGCGAGCAGGCCCGAGAAGGCGCCCGCGAGCGCGAGCCGCGTGGGAGCGAGCCCGCGCATGGCCCAGAAGACGCCCGCGAGGATCGGCGCCGCGAGCATGGTGATGTTGAGGGGACACACGTTCCACGACAGGCCCAGCAGCATGGCCAGGCGCTCGCCGGGCGCGGCCGCGAGGAGCGCCCCGGCCGCCAGGACCCAGATGGCCACGAGGGGCACCGGCACGGCCAGCGCCGCCCCGCCCAGGCGCGCGCCGGGACGCGCGAGGCGCAGGGTGCCCGCGAGAGCGGCGGCGGCGAGCCCGGCCGGCACCGCGAGCTTCACCCAGAACATGGGCAGCGACACGGCCTGCGCGAGGTCCGGCCGCAGGCCCAGGCGCAGGAGCATGATCGCGAACGCGGCCGGCACGCCCAGCGCGAGGGCCACGGCGCAGCGCCGGCCCGCCGCCCCCGGCGCCACCGGCGGCGCCTCGCGCGCGAGCATGGCGATGAGCTGGTCCGTCCTCACGGCGTGTCCCGGATGAGCGCCGCGAGCGCCTTCAGGCCGCGGTGGATGCCGATCTTCACGGCCGACTCCGACATGCCCGTGGCCGCGGCGGCCTCGGCGACGCTCTTGCCCTCCAGCTTCACCAGCACGATGGGCAGGCGGTGGCGGTCGGGCAGGCGCTGGAGCAGCACCGCGAGGTCGCGCCGCGCCTCGTGCGCCTCGGTGTCGGAGCGCGCGAACACCTCCGCCTCCTCGTCCAGCGGGTCGTGCAGCGCCTCGCGTCCCGAGCGCCGGCGCAGGAAGTCGATCATCTTGTAGCGCGCGATGGCGTGCACCCACGCGGTGAGCGGCAGGGCCGCGTCGTAGGTGTGGCGCTGGTTGTGGATGGCGAGAAGCGTTTCCTGCACTAGGTCCTCCACCTCGTCGGGCACGCCCGCGAGCCGACCGCGCAGGAAGGCGCGCAGGAACGCGCTCGCCGTCCTCAGGAAGGCTTCGTAGGCCGCGCCGTCGCCGGCGAGTCCGCGGACCATCAGGTCCTTCAGCTGGGCTTCCTGGGCGCTCAAGCGCTCCCTGGCTCCTTATTCGCGGGCGGGGGCCGTCCGGTTACGGGGGGGACGAAAAAGACCGGTGGCGCGCAGATTCTGCCCGACCCCGTAACCGCGCGCCACGGATGCCCGAACTACCTGTCGGACCGGCGACGGCGAGCCCACGGGGCGAGCGGCGCGCGGCACCCCAACCCAACCACAGGAGACACCGCATGAAGAACCGCAACGCCGCCATCGCCGCCATCGCCCTCGCCGCCCTCGCCTCCGGCGCCGCCTTCGCCGGCGACATGGGCATGGACAAGAAGGCCGCCAAGGCCGTCGAGAAGTGCTACGGCGTGTCGAAGGCCGGCGAGAACGACTGCGCCGCCGGCCCCGGCACGAGCTGCGCCGGCACCTCGAAGGTCGACTACCAGGGCAGCGCCTGGAAGAACGTCCCCAAGGGCACCTGCACCTCGATCAAGACCCCCAAGGGCATGGGCTCGCTCAAGCCCATGAAGGGCTGAGGCCCGCCGCCGATGTCCGCCACGCTCACCGCCGGGCTGGGCCTCAAGCCCCAGCACTACGCCGAGGCCCGGGACTGCCCGGCGGAGGGGCTGTGGTTCGAGGTCCACCCGGAGAACTACCTCGTGGCCGGCGGGCCCCGGCTCGCGTGGCTGGAGGCGATCCGCGCCCGCCACCCGGTGAGCCTGCACGGGGTGGCGCTCTCGCTCGCGGCCGACGCGCCGCCGGACCGGTCGCACCTCGCGCGGCTGCGCGCGCTGGCCGACCGCGTGGAGCCCGCCCTCGTCTCGGAGCACCTGGCGTGGTCGGCGTGGGGCGGGGCGTACCGCCCGGACCTGCTGCCCTTCCCGCGCACCACCGAGGCGCTCAACCGCGTGGCCGCCAACGTCTCGGCCGCGCAGGACGCGCTGGGCCGGCGCCTGGCCATCGAGAACCCGTCGCACTACCTGCGCCACGTGGGGCACGAGTGGGACGAGATCGACTTCCTGGCCGAGCTCTCGCGCCGCACTGGCTGCGGGCTGCTGCTGGACGTGAACAACGTCTTCGTCTCGGCAGCCAACCTGGGCTTTCCCGCCGAGGCCTACGTGGACGCCTTCCCCTGCGCGGCGGTGATGGAGATCCACCTCGCGGGCCACTCGCGCGACCCGGCCCTCGGCGAGCGCCTGCTCGTGGACTCGCACGACGCGCCCGTGGACGAGGCCGTGTGGGCCCTGCACCGCCGGCTCGTGGCGCGCATCGGGCCGCGCCCCACGCTCGTCGAGCGCGACGACAACGTTCCCGCGTTCGGCGAACTCCTGGCCGAGCGCGACCGCGCCCACGCCGCGCTGCGCGGGCCGCGCGAGAGGGCCGCGTGATGACCGCCCTCGCCCGCTTCCAGGACGCCTTCGCCGCGGCGCTCGCGCCCGGCGCGCAGGACGTCGACCCGCTCGTCGCGAGCCTCGTGGCGCAGCCGGCCTTCGCCGTGTACCGCAACACCGTGGCCAAGGGCTGCATCGACGCGCTCCAGGCCAATTTCCCGGCCGTCACCCGCCTCGTGGGCGAGGAGTGGATGCGCGCCGCCGCGGCCGTCTTCGCGGCCCGCGTATTGCCCCGGTCGCCGTCGATGCTGGAGTACGGCGAGGAATTCCCGGATTTCCTCGACGGCTTTGAGCCCGCCGCGTCCCTGCCCTACCTGGGGGCGGTCGCGCGCCTGGACCGGCTGTGGACCGCGGCGCACGTCTCGGCCGACGGGCCGGTCCTCTCCCGGGAGGCATTCCCGGGGCTCGATCCCGAGTCGCTCGGCGAGGCGCGGCTGGTCCCGCACCCCGCCGCGCGCTGGGCGTGGCACCCCGAGCTGCCGATCTTCACCCTGTGGTCGCGCAACCGCGAAGAGGGCGACGCCGACGGCGACTTCGACTGGCGCGGCGAGGGGGCGCTGGTCACGCGGCCGGCCGACGCGGTGCGCTGGATGGGCGTGGACGAGGCGGCCTGCGCGTTCCTCGACGCCTGCGCGCGCGGCCAGCCCGTCGCCGGCGCCCTAGACCTCGCCCTCGAATGCGACCCGAACGCGAACCTCGTGCGGCTGCTCGCCGACCTCATCGACGCCGGCGCGTTCTGCCGGATCGCGATGCCTACCGACACCGACCCCGACAGGAGACCGAATTGAACGACGCCACCGCCACGCTGCCCACACCCGCCCTCGCGGGCCCGCTCGCCCCCTGGAACAGGATCGCCGACGCGCTCTCCGCGCGCATCGGCCACGCCACCCTCGCCTTCTGCGCGCGGCTGTCGCTCGCGGCCATCCTCTTCCAGTCCGGGCGCACGAAGGTCGAGGGCTGGCTCACGGTGACCGACGGCGCCTACGCCCTCTTCCGCGACGAGTACAAGCTGCCGTTGCTGCCGCCGGAGCTGGCCGCGCACCTGGCGGCCTACGCCGAGCACCTGCTGCCGCTGCTGCTGGTGCTGGGGCTCGCCACGCGCCTTTCGGCCCTGGGCGTGCTGGGCATGACGGCCGTGATCCAGCTCTTCGTGTACCCGGACGCGTGGCCCACGCACCTGTCCTGGGCCGGGCTCGCGCTCTACCTCGCCGGCCGCGGCGCCGGGCCCCTGTCGCTGGACCGCCTCGCCGGCATCCGCTGATACGCGGGCCGAACGATCGGTAACACCGCGCGCGGCGCCGGCTCGCCATGATCGAGGGCATGGCAGGCGTGCGAAAGCGTTGGAGTGGGGCCGCCGCGCTCTCGGGCGCGGCGGTTTTTTTCGCCCTCGCCGCGGATCCTTCGCCGCCCGCCCCGCAACCGCTGGGCGAGGGGGCGTGGTGGATCCCCGGCGGGTTCCTCCCGAAGCGCCAGCCCGACGGCAACACGGTGGTGCTGCAGGGGCCCGAGGGCCTGGTGGTCCTGGACACCGGCCGGCACGCGTGGCACCGCCAGGCGATCCTCGACCTGGCCCGCGCGCGCGGCGCGCCCGTCGCCGCCATCGTCAACAGCCACTGGCACCTGGACCACGTGAGCGGCAACCCGGCGCTCAAGGCCGCCTTCCCGAAGGCGACCGTCTACGCGAGCGGCGCGATCGACGGGGCGCTGGAAGGGTTCCTGCGCTCGTCGGCGGAAGGCGCGCGCAAGTTCCTCGCCACGCCCGGCCTCGCGCCCGAAACGGCCGAGGATATCCGCGGCGACCTGGCGAGCGTGGCGAATGGCCGGGCGTTGCGCCCCGACGTGGTGATCGGCGCCAACGCGACGATGCGCCTGGCCGGCCGGCCGATCGCCGTGCACCTCTCCCGGGACGGGCCCACTGCGGGCGACGTGTGG
Organism: Pseudomonadota bacterium; assembly: GCA_029781595.1. GTDB lineage: Bacteria > Pseudomonadota > Gammaproteobacteria > Burkholderiales > Usitatibacteraceae > FEB-7. Next base: position 5,034 of record JAKOWJ010000326.1, read on the forward strand.
CTGGTGGATCCCGCGCTCGGGCTCGCGGCCGTTGGCGACCTGGTGACGCTTCCGGTGCCCTTCCTCGACACCGCCTGCGTGGATGGCTGGCGCGCGGCGCTCGCGGAAGTGGAGGCCACGCCCTTCGAGACGCTCGTGCCGGGGCACGGCAGGCCGATGTCGCGCGCCGAGTTCAAGCTCTATCGTCGCGCGTTCGACGCCTTCGTGGCCTGCGCCGCCAGCGACGCCGCGCCTGCGACCTGCGCCACGGGCTGGACCCGCGACGCCGCCCCGCTCCTCGCGGCCAACGGCCAGGACGCGAAGCGCGCCGAGGCCATGGCCACCTACTACGTCCGCGACGTCCTGCGCCACGGCAAGGGCGACAGCCCCCACTGCCGCCACTGAAACCGGAAATCGGGGACGCTCCCCGATTTTCGGCTGGTGAAAATCGGGGAGCGTCCCCGATTTCGGGGGCGGGGCCCCGGGGGGGGCTACTCGAAGCGGTCCTTGGCGAGGGGGCGCACGAGGGACTCGGGCACATCGTCCTCGTCCTCGAGGTCGACCTTGGCCGAGTCCGGCAGCTTCGCGAGGATGTCCTCGATCATCTTCACGTGCTCGGCCTCCTCCTCGCGCAGCTCCTCGAAGAGCGCCTTCACCTCCGGGTGCGTCACGTTGCGCAGGGCCCGGTCGTAGAAGTCCCAGGCCTTCTTCTCGGCGGAGAGCGCCACCAGGTAGGCCTTCCACGGCGACATGTACCAGCGGGTGGAGCCGGAGTCCGGCGCCTCGACGTCGAAGATGTCGTCGAGCTTCACGCGCGGCTTCTGCTCGCCGAAGAGCGCGACGCGGCGCTCGGCGAGCTGCTCGCCGTGCTTGCTCTCGTTGACGGCCATCGAGCGGAAGACGGACGCGGCATCGTCGTCCGTGCGGCTGCCGAGCTGGTCGGCGAACTGCAGGTAGCGCTTGTGGGCCTCGACCTCGATCAGCGTGGCGAGGTCCAGCGCGTCCATGAGCGAGAGCTGCGAGATGTCGAGACGGGTGGGCATGGCTCCTCCTGCGGCGGACGGTGGATCGTCCGCCGATTGTCGGGGCAATCCGGGGCAGGCTCTTGACCCACGGCAAGGGGAGCCGCCGCGCCGCGGCCCCCGCCGGCCCCCCTGGCCTCAGTCGAGGGGTATGCGGCCTGCGTTGGCCGCCAGCCAGGCGTCGAACGACTGCAGCGCCGGGTTGAGCGAGCGCGACACCTCCAGGCTGCGGGCGCCCGTGAAGTAGTCGCTGAAGTCCGTGTAGAACTGGAACATGTTGCCGAGGTCCTCGGCGCCCGGGAACCCGAACCCGCGGTAGGCCTCGGCCGTCACGGCGTTGTAGCGCACGGGCTGCCCCAGGGCGCGCGAGAGCGAGGCGGCCATCTCCTCGCCCGTGAGGTGCCCGCCCGCGATGCCCACCGTCCGGCCCACGAGGGCCTCGCCCCGCCTGAACACGCCGTAGGCGCAGCGCCCGATGTCCTCGGCGGCGATGCCCGAGAGCGGCTGGGCGCCCATCGGCAGCGTGATGGCGAGCGTGCCGTCCGGCCCGCGCTTCGGCCCCATGCCGAAGTGGATGAGGTTGTCCCAGTAGAACGAGGTGAGCAGGAACGTGGTGGGCACGCCCGCCTCGGTGAAGAAGCGGTCCGACTCGCCCTTGGCATCGAAGTGCGGGACCTTGTACCGGCCCATGAGCGTGGGCATGCGGGTGTCCTCCAGGGGCACCCAGCGCCGCGTGTCCTCCAGCGTCGACCACACGGCGTGCCGGACGCCGGCGTCCTTCGCGGCGGCGGCCATGTTGCGCACCTGCGCGACCTCCTTCTCCGGCGAGAAGTGCGCCCAGAAGAACGTGACGAAGTAGGCGCCGTGCACGCCCTCGAGCGCGCGGCGAAGGCTCGCCTCGTCGTCGATGTCGGCGGCCACCACCTCGGCGCCGGCCCGGGCGAGCGCCTTCGCGCCTTCCGAGCCCGCGTCGCGCGTGATCGCGCGCACGGCGAAGCCGCCCGCCGGATCGGCGAGGATGGCGCGCGCGAGCCCGCCGCCCTGGGCGCCGGTGGCGCCGGTCACCGCGATGATCTTCCTGTCGGCCATGGGTTCTCTCCGTGATGTCCGTTCGGGTGCCACCGGGAGCGCCGAATTTCCGCGCTGCTCTCCGCTGGGGAGGTCGCGAGCTTACACCTGCGCGCGCGCCCCCGGCGGGGGTCGGTCGACCTTCCCAATCGGCTGGCGATAGCGGAAGACGAGCCCCGGCCCATCTGCTCGATCGTGCAGGCTCACGTGCCCCCCGAGCCGTGCCGCCGCCTCGCGTGCGATCGCCAGCCCCAGGCCACTGCCACTGCCGTCCGCGCCCCCGAGGCGGTGGAAAGGCGCGAAGACCCGCTCGCGCTCGTCGGCCGGGATGCCGGGCCCGGAGTCGACCACCTCCACGACCGCCTCGTCGCCGTCCCGGCGCAGCCGCAGCGTCACTTCGCTGCCCGCCGGTGCGTGCCGAATCGCGTTCTCCAGGGCATTGCGCAGCACGAGTCGCAAGGTGCCCGCGTCGGCGCGCAGCACCGGGGGCTCGACCTCGTCCAGCCCGAGCTCCACTTCGCGCGCCTGCGCCACCGCCACGAGCTCGGCGAGCAGCTCCCGCGCCAGCCTCCCCGGGTCCACGGTGGTCGCGGCCGGCACGCCCGCCTGCGTCCGGGCGAGGTCTAGCAGCTGGCCCGCCAGCTTGCGCGTCCGCTCGATGCCCGCCCGAAGCGGCGCGGTGCGCGCTCGCATTTCCTCCAGGGAGCCTGCCTGCTCCAGGTTGCCGGCCTGGACGGACAGCGCGGCGAGGGGGCTGCGCAGTTCGTGCGCCGCATCGGCGACGAAGCGGCGTTGCTGTCCCACGAGATCGCGAACGCGCCCGAGCAGCCGGTCGATCGCGCGCACGAACGGCACGATCTCGCGGGGAACGCCCTCGTCCGACAGGGGCTCGAGCGCATCGCCCGGCCGGTCGTCGATCCGGCGGGCGAGCCGGTCCACCGGCTCGAGCTCGCGCCGCACGATCCGCACCACGAGATAGCCCATCACCGGCAGCAGGACCAGGAGCGGCACGAGCGTGCGCAGGGCGCTGTCCAGCGCGATCTCGTCCCGGGTCGCCGTCGGCTGCGCCACGATGGTGGCTTGGACCCCGGCATCGCGGCGCACGAAGACCCGCAGGCGCGTGCCTTGCGCGTCGATCGTGTGGAAGCCGGCCGCGAGCCCCGCGGACGGATACCAGGACGGCGAATCGTGCCCGGGCAGGCGATGAACCCGGATCCGGGACTCGCCATCGGCCAGGGCAACGGCCGCGACCGAGCCGGAGGCGCCGGAACGCGGAACGGTCTCCGCCAGCGCCGCCACCTGCTTCAGCAGGTCGTCCTGGAACTCGCGTGCCTCCGCGAACGCGAGCCAGGCCGACGCGATCCCCGCCAGCAGCGCGGCCAGCAGCACCGCCCCGCCGAGAGAGAGGGTGAGCCGGCCCCTCAGCGAGCGGCTCACCGCGGCGCGTCCACCATCCACCCCGCGCCGCGCACGTTGCGGATCACCGTGCTGCCGAGCTTGCGGCGGATGCCGTGGATGAGGAAGTCGACGGCATTGCTCTCGACCTCCTCGTTCCAGCCGTAGATGTGGCCCTCGAGTTCCGACCGGGCGAGGATGCGCCCCGGGCGAAGGAGCAGCGCGTGCAACAGGGCGAACTCCCGCGCGCCCAGCGTGGCCTGCGCATCGGCGGAAGTCGCCACGCGGGTGGCCGGGTCCAGGGTGACGATGCCGTTGTCCAGCACGGGTGCGCTGTGCCCGCCCTGCCGCCGCACCACCGCGCGCAGCCTCGCGAGAAGCTCCTTCATGTCGAAAGGCTTCAGGACGTAGTCGTCCGCGCCGAGGTCCAGCCCCTGGATCCGGTCCTCCACGCCATCGCGCGCGGTGATGACGATGACCGGGAGCGCGAGGCCATCGCGGCGCGCGCGACGCAGCACCTCCAGGCCGTCGCGCCGCGGCAGGCCCAGGTCCAGGAGGATGGCCTGGTGCTCGTGGTCCCCCATCACCTGCTGGGCCGTCACGCCATCCCTCACCCAGTCCACGGCGTACGCGGCGTCGCGCAGGGCGAGCGAGACCGCCTCGCCGATCATCGGATCGTCCTCCACCAGGAGAATGCGCATCGTCGCCTGCCTCCGCTTCGCCTATTGTCTCACCCAGCCGCGCCGGATCGCCGGCCCGAGCAGGACGGCGTGGCTCCGCAGCATGAGCCGCAGGACCGGCGCAACCACCCGGCCCTCGCCGCGCCGGACGATGAGCGCGCACGCCAGGCCCACCGCAGCGGCGCCGGCCATGTCCGACGGGAAATGCACGCCCAGATAGATGCGCGCCCAGGCCACGGGAAGGCCGGCGAGCGCGATCACGACCCCCGCGCGCCTCGTCGTCCCGCGCAGGACCAGCGCCGCGCCGACGCCCCAGATGAGCGTGAGGTGGTCGCTCGGGAAGGAGCTGTCCGCCGCGTGCGCCAGGTACAGGTGGCCCAACCCCTGTGCGAACGGGCGGGCGACGGGCCATGCCCAGCCGATGACCAGGCTGGCGGCGAGACCCGCCAGGCCGGCGACAGCGGCCGACACCAGCGCCAGGCGGCCTCCCCGCCCGCAGCGAAGCCACCCCAGGGCGAGACCGGCCGGCACGAGCCACACCAGGTCCCTCGCCAGGAACGTGGCGATCGCGACCGCGACCGGGGCCGGATGCGGGCCGGCGTTCAGCAGCAGGAACCCGGCGCGGTCGATGGCGAGCATGGCCGCCCGCTCCTACGCGGACCGTCGCGCAGCGCCTTCGATGACGTCCCGCCGCGTCAGGGTGAGGTAGGCGACCGAGCCGAGGATGAGGGAGAGGAAGATCGCGCTGGTGATCACCGTGCCGAGGCCCAGTCCGCCGTCCGGCACGGGCTGCGAAAGCAGGTCGCCCAGGGAAGCGCCGAGCGGGCGCGTGAGGATGTAGGCCAGCCAGAACGACGCGACGGCGTTCGCCCGGAACAGGAAGTGCGCGGCGGCCACGACGCCGATCGCGGCCACGAACGACGCGGCGGCGGTGCCGTAGCCGAGCTTCAGCCCCTCGGCGGCGAGGTCCCCGCCTGAGGTGCCGAGCGCGAAGGTGAACAGGATGGCGGCCCAGTAGAACGCCTCGCGCCGGGTGGTGAAGATCGTGTGGATGGAAAGCGTGCGCTCCGACGCGAACCACGCGGCGAAGGTGGCCAGCAGGGCGAGGCCGAAGATCGCGCTCGTCGTGGCGAGCGGCACGCCCAGGTTGTCCACCAGGCTGTCCGACGCGAGGGTGCCGACCACGCTGATCAGCACGACCACCGTCCAGTAGAGCCACGGCACGTACCGCCGGGCGCGCAGCTGGAAGGCGAGGAAGGCAGCGAGCAGGGCGCCCATCACCACCGTCGTGCCGCCCAGGCCCAGCTTGAGGTTGACGTTGAGGAAGTCGGCCGCCGTCTCGCCGACGGTGGTGGCCAGGATCTTGATGATCCAGAACCAGAGGGTGACCTCCGGGACCTTGTTCAGCATGCGCATTGCCTGGGAGCGTTGGAGCTCGGTCATGGTGTCTTCTCGCGATGGCGTGACGGAAATGGGGACGCCCGCGGCCGCGCGAGCATCCCGTGAGAAGGACGCCGGTCAGTCCTCGGCGTCGCGGGCGTCGTCGCCGTCCACCCGGTCCTCTGTCGCGGCCACGACCTTGCCGGTGTCCGGATCGATCTTCACGTCCAGGACCTTCGCGCCGGCGACCACCTCGACGTCGTAGACCGGGTGGCCGTGATGTCGCTCGAACTCGGCCCGCGTAGCCTTGCCTCCCGCGTGCGCCTCGGCGGCGGCGATCGCCTGCGCGAGCCCGATCCTCGCGGCGCTTGCGGCGAGAGCGTCGTTCTCCTTGGGGATGGCGGCGTACGCGGCTCCGGCCACGGCCGCCGAGAGGGCGGCGATCGCCGCGATCCTGACGTTGCGCTTCATGGTCACTCCTGGTCTGGCACGCGGGGATTCGCGTGAGGAGAAGGCTAGTGACCTTGAATTAGCGGGGAATTAGGGACGCCGCGTTCTTGACACGCCGATCGGCCGCGGACTACTTTCGGACCCGGGTGTGGTCGCATGGGGCGGCCACAGGCGTTCGGGGGCAGTCGGGCCGCTCCCCCGGTGACTCGCAGAAGAATTGCGGGGACAGTCGAGGAACGCCACGGGCCCGCTTGCGCGTGACCGCTCGGGAAGGCAGGCCGGCTCCCGCCGTCACTCCCCACTCGCCGTCATTCGCGGCGTGCCCTGAAGCACCCGGGCTCCCTTTCCGGGACGCCAGGCGCCGTGGTCCCTCCTCTCGCCCCGCGGAGGAGAAAAGCATGGGATTTTTCGACACCCTCCTGGGCAAGGAGAAGGCGCTGCCGGCGCTCGACCCGCAGAGCGCGGCCGCCAGGCGCCTCGAGCCCTTCCGCCCGGAGCTGGAGCGCTTCCTGGGCCGGGTGAACGACCGGCTGGAGCTCGTGCCGGCCGCCAGCTCGCTCTACGCGTTCATCGGCAAGCCGCCGGGCCACTTCGGGATGGTCTGGTGGCAGGACGGCGCCGAGCACAGCTTCAAGTCGCTCATGCAGGAGCACGGCCTCACGCAGCTGCGCATCCAGAAGCTCTCCGACGAGCTGCGCGAGGCCTACAAGCGACACGCGGGCGAGGAGCGCTTCTCGGCCACCGTGGCCGGCAAGTCCGTCACCGTGACGCCTTCGGACACGCTGGCCGCGGACGTCGAGCGGATGATCCGCGCGGTCGACTGAGGGCCGTTGCGCGACCCGGGCGGATGCGCCGGCGCGCGGCCGGCCTCCGCCCTCACCAGCGCAGCGGGTCGACGCGGTAGAAGTCCCGCAGCTCGCCGTAGAGCGCCGGGTGCTCGCCCGCGAGCTGGCGTGGCTGCTCGAAGAACGCCTCGCTGCACACCGCGAAGAACTCCGCCGGGTCCGTGGCGGCGTAGGGGTCCAGCACGCCCGGCGCGGCGTTGCGCAGCCGCTCGTGCAGCTCGCCCCAGGCCTGCGCCATGACGCTGGACCAGCGCGGGTAGCGATGGAAATCCGCGAGGTCGGGCGCGCCGTTGGCGTGGCCCTTCTCCTGGTCGAGCTGGTGCGCGAACTCGTGGATGACCACGTTGCGGCCGTCGTCGGGCACGGCCGCACCCTCGAGCACGTCCGACCACGAGAGCACCACCTGCCCGTGCGACCACGACTCGCCCGCGTGCACGCGCCCCTCGTCCGTGACCAGGCCGATCGCGTTGCGCCGCTCGCGATACACGACGAAGGGGCCGGGGTAGACCAGCACCTGCCGCAGCCGCGCGAAGTACTCGCCCGGCCGGTTCAGGAGCAGCAGGCAGGCCTGCGCGGCGATGGTCACGCGCATCTCGTCGGTGATCGCCAGGCCGTCGCAGCCCGCGAAGCGCTTCTCGGCGAGGAAGACCTGCATGTGCGCGAAGAGCTGGCGGCGCAGCTCCTCCGGCATCGCCGCCACCAGCGGCACGCGGCGCAGGACGATCTCGCGCCAGGCCGGGGGCAGCGGCGTCGCGCGCAGCCGTCGGCGGCGGCGCGCCACGAGGCGGGGCTCGAGCGCGATCCACGCCGCCACGGCGAAGGCGACGAGCGCGAGGAAGGCGAAGGTCATGGCGGGCGACGGCGTGAACCCCATCGCTGCAAGGTGAAGGCGGCTTCGCGCATTTCAAGGCGGCGCCTTCCGGGGTGACCGGCGCCGGCTTGCGGCGCCCTGTGCCACCGGCCATGATGCGGCCGTTGCCGAACCCCGTCATGGAGCCGTTCTTCGTCGCCTACCTGGCCGCCTGGGCCGTCGCCTGCGCCGCAGCGCTCGCGCTCGTCGCCCGCGACCCGGCCGCCTTCTCCCTCACGCGGCCGGCGTACCGGCGCTTCCTCCTCGTGCCGTGGAAGCTCGCCTCCTTCGTCGTGGCCGCCGCGGGCCTCGCGCTCGTCGCGCCGTACACGGGCGACCCCACCTGGGACCGCACCGACGCCACGTTCCAGTCCGTCCTCACCTACCTGGGCGCGCCGTGGGCCGTGGGCACGCTGTACCTGGCGCTGCGCGGCCGCGCGACGGCCAAGGCCGCGTACGTCGCGGCCTGCGCGTGGCTCTTCGGCGCGAGCTGGTCCTACGACCTGTACATTCTCCTGCGCGACGGCGCGTATCCGCCCACCTGGGCTGCCAACATCGCCGCCTCCTCCGTCCTCTACCTCTCGGCGGGGCTGCTGTGGAACCTGGACTGGCGGCCGGGGCGCGGCGTAACGTTCTCGTTCCTGGAGGCGGACTGGCCGGCCGCGGCGCCCGCCGCCTCGTTCGCGCGCGTGGCGGGCTACGCGGCGCCGTTCATGGCGATCGCCGCGCTTTCGGTGGCCTGGTTCGTGTGGCAGCGGTGATTCGCTTGAGGGCCGGCGAGGCGGCGGGCCCGCACGCGACTGCCGGGCCCTAGCGTCGCCAGGGCGGCGCGCTCTCCGGATCCAGCCCGTAGCACTTCACCGCCTCGGCGGCGCGCTTGTCGCCCATGGCGCGCAGCGCCGCCGCGGCGATCGAATGCCGGTCCACCTCGAAGAAGCGGCGCAGGCGCTCGCGCGTGTCGCTGCGCCCGAAGCCGTCGGTGCCCAGCACGAGGTAGGGATCGCGCACCCACGGGCGCACGAGGTCGGGCAAGGCGCTCACGTAGTCGCTCGCCGCGACGACCGGCGCGCCGGTGGCGGGCAGCATGCGGGCGATCCACGGCGTGTCGGGCTTGCCGCCCAGGCGCGCCAGGCGCGAGGCCTCCATCGCCTCGCGGCGCAGCTCCGTGAAGCTCGTGACGGAGTACACCTCGGCGGCGACCTGCCAGTCGCGCTCGAGGAGGTCGGCCGCGGCGAGGGCCTCGCCGAGGATGGTCCCCGCCCCGAGCAGCCGCACCGCGGGCTTCGCCACCTCACGCACGCGGTGCATGCCGCGCAGGATGCCCTCGCGCGCGCCCTCCGGCAGCGAGGGCTGCGCGTAGGACTCGTTCATCACCGTCACGTAGTAGAAGACGTCCTCCTGGTCCGCGAGCATCCGCCGCATGCCGTCCTCGAGGATGACGGCGAGCTCGCACGCGAACGCCGGGTCGTAGGCGCGGCAGTTGGGGATCGTCGAGGCCACGAGGTGGCTCGAGCCGTCCTGGTGCTGCAGGCCCTCGCCCGCGAGCGTCGTGCGGCCCGCCGTCGCGCCGATGAGGAAGCCGCGCGAGCGCGAATCCGCCGCCGCCCAGATGGCGTCGCCCACGCGCTGGAAGCCGAACATCGAGTAGTAGATGTACATCGGCAGCATGGCGAAGCCGTGCGCCGAGTAGCTGGTGGCCGCCGCCACCCACGAGGCGATGGCCGCCGCCTCGCTGATGCCTTCCTCGAGGATCTGGCCGTCCACGGCCTCCTTGTAGAAGGAGAGCTGCTCGCGGTCCTCGGGCTCGTAGAGCTGGCCCAGCGGCGCATAGATGCCGACCTGCCGGAAGAGGTCGGCCATGCCGAAGGTGCGCGCCTCGTCGGCGATGATGGGCACGATGCGCTTGCCGAGGGACGCATCCCGCAGCAGCGCGCCGATCATGCGCACGAAGGCGACGGTGGTGGACATCTCCTTGCCGCCGGCCTCCAGCGCGAACTTCGCGAAGGCCGTGGCGGCGGGGGTGGCGACGGGCTCGCATGCCCCCGTGCGCGCCGGCAGGTACCCGCCCAGCTTCTCGCGGCGGGCGTGCAGGTAGGCCATCTCGGGCGCCTCGCGCGGCGGGCGCACGAACTCGCAATCCTCCACCTGCCGGTCGCTGAGCGGCAGCGCGAATCGGTCGCGGAAGGCGAGCAGCTCGTCTGTGTCGAGCTTCTTCTGCGAGTGGGTGGTCATGCGCCCCTGGCCGGCGGTGCCCATGCCGTAGCCCTTCTTGGTCTGCGCGAGGATGACGGTGGGCTGGCCCACGTGGTGCATGGCGTGCCAGTAGGCCGAGAAGATCTTGACGGGGTCGTGGCCGCCGCGGCGAAGGCGGTCGATGTCGTCGTCCGACAGGTGCGCCGCCAGGCTCTGCAGCTCCGGGTACTTGTTGAAGAAGTGCTCGCGGTTGAAGCGCCCGTCGGTGGCGGCGTAGGTCTGGAACTCGCCGTCCACGGTCTCGGCGAAGCGCTTCTCCAGGAGCTGATGCAGGTCGCGGGCGAAGAGCGGGTCCCAGTCGCCGCCCCACAGCACCTTGATCACGTTCCAGCCCGCGCCGGCGAACAGGCCCTCCAGCTCCTGCACGATGGAGCCATTGCCGCGCACCGGGCCGTCCAGGCGCTGCAGGTTGCAGTTGACCACCAGCACCAGGTTGTCCAGGCGCTCGCGCGCCGCGATGGAAAGGCCCGCGAGCGCCTCGGGCTCGTCCATCTCGCCGTCGCCGGGGAAGGCCCACACCTTGCGGCCCTTCGTGTCGAGGTGGCCGCGGTGCTCGAGGTAGCGCATGAAGCGCGCCTGGTAGATGGCGAAGAGCGGGCCCAGGCCCATGGACCCCGTGGGGTACTGCCAGAAGCCGGGCATGAGCCAGGGGTGCGGGTAGGAGCACAGGCCCCCGCCGCCCGTCTCGCGCCGGTAGTGCTCCAGGTGCGAGGCCTCCAGGCGCCCCTCCAGGAAGGCGCGCGCGTACACGCCCGGCGCCGAGTGCGGCTGGAAATAGACGATGTCGCCCGTCTGGCCGGCGCGGAAGAAGTGGTTGAAGCCCACCTCGAAGAGATCGGCCGCGGAGGCGTAGCTCGCGATGTGCCCGCCCAGCTCGGCGCTCTCGCGGTTGGCGCGCACCACCATGGCCAGCGCGTTCCAGCGCACGAGCGAAGAGAGGCGCGACTCGATCTCGAGGTTGCCCTGGTAGGGCGGCTGCTCGTCCAGGCCGATGGTGTTCACGTACGGCGTGGCGAGCACCTGCGGCAGCGGCACGCGCCGCACGCGGGCGTGCTGCAGCAGGCGGCGCAGCAGGTAGGTGGCGCGCTCCTTGCCCTCGGAGGCGATCAGGGCGTCGAGGGACTCGATCCACTCGCCGGTTTCGAGGGGATCGGTGTCGGGCTCTTGCGGCCAGGATTCAGGAGGCAGGGTGCTCATGGTTGCCCAAAGACGAGGTCACGGATGAACACGGACGAACACGGATTCTCGTGAGTGGGTGACCAAGCGAGCGCAGTGCCAAGTACCCCGACATCAATCCTCTCGGCAGGGCGCATCCCGCTCCGGAATCATCCGTGTTCATCCGTGTTCATCCGTGTTCCAAAGGTTTGCTGCCCGCATCACTCCCCACCGATCACTTCTTCGACGCCGCCGCGCGGATGGCATCCAGCGTGGTGTTGGGCGTGATGGCCTGCGGGTCGATGCGCACGTCGATGACGGCGGGCTTGCCGGAGGCGAGGCAGCGCTCCACCGCGGGGCCGAACTGCGCCGTCTCCTCGACGATCTCCCCCACCGCCCCGAAGGCGCGGGCCAGCGCCGCGAAGTGGGGGTTGGCGAGGTCCGTGGCGTGCACGCGGCCGGGATAGCGCTTCTCCTGGTGCATGCGGATCGTGCCGTACATGCCGTTGTTCACCACCACCACGAGGATCGCCGCGCCGTACTGCACGGCCGTGGCGAGCTCCTGCGCGGCCATGAGGAAGCAGCCGTCCCCCGCGAACGCGACCACCGTGCGCGAGGGCTCGGCGATCTTGGCGGCGATGGCCGCGGGCACGCCATATCCCATGGCGCCGGAGGTGGGCGCGAGCTGCGTGCGAAGCCCCGTGTAGGCGTGGAAGCGGTGCAGCCACGTGGCGTAGTTGCCCGCGCCGTTGCAGTAGATCGTGTCGGCCGGGAGGTTCGCCTCCAGCCAGTTCATCACGTCCCACATCTGCACCTTGCCGGGGATCTCGCGGCGCGCGCGCCAGGCGAGGAAGTCCGCCCGCGCCTCCGCCACGCTCTTCTCCCACGCCGAGGCGTCCACGGGCGCCATCGCGGCCGCCGCGCGGGCGAAGCGCCCCAGGCTCGCGAGGATGGGCACCTCGGCCTGGTAGACGCGGCCCAGCTCCTCCGCGCCCGTCATCACGTGCACGAGCTTCTGGCGCGGCACGGGCGAATCGAGCAGTGTGTAGCCCGAGGTGGTCATCTCGCCCAGGCGCGCGCCCACCACGAGCAGCACGTCCGCCGTGCGCACGCGCTCGGCGAGGATCGGGTTGATGCCGATGCCCACGTCGCCCACGTAGTTCTCGAGGCGGTTGTCGTAGAGGTCCTGGAAGCGGAAGGCGCAGGCCACCGGGAGCCTGTTGGCCTCCGCGAAGCGGCGCATGTCCTCGCAGGCGGGCACCGTCCAGCCGCTGCCGCCCAGCACCACCAGCGGGCGCTTGGCACCGGCGAGCAGCACGCGAAGGCGCTCCATCTCGCTCGCACCCGGGTCGGCGTGCGCCGGCTCGTAGGGCCGCGCGTCCGCCACGCTCGCGGTGGCCGAGAGCATGTCCTCGGGCAGGGCCAGCACCACCGGGCCGCGCCGGCCCGACATGGCCACCGAGAAGGCGCGCGCCAGGTACTCCGGAATGCGCTCGACGGAATCGATGCGCGCCGCCCACTTGGCGAGCGGCCCGAACATGGCGGCGAAGTCCACCTCCTGGAAGGCCTCGCGGTCGCGGAAGTCCGAGCCCACGTCGCCCACCAGCAGGATCATCGGGGTGGAATCCTGGAAGGCCGTGTGCACGCCCACGCTCGCCTGCGTGGCGCCCGGCCCGCGCGTCACGAGGCACACGCCCGGCCGGCCCGTGAGCTTGGCGTGGGCCTCGGCCATGTTGGCCGCGGCCGATTCGTGCCGGCACACGATGGTCTTCACCTTCGCGCGGTGCTCGTGCAGGGCGTCCAGCACCGGCAGGAAGCTCTCGCCGGGCACGCAGAACGCGGTGTCGGTGCCGTGCAGGAGGAGCTGGTCGACGAGGATTCGCCCGCCTTCGCGTGCCGCGCTCATAGCTGCCTCACCGTGTAGCCGCGCTTCTTCAGTTCCGCCACCAGGCCGCGCGGACCGGCCAGGTGCAGCGCCCCCACCGCGACGAAGACGCGCTCGTTGCCGGTGTCGAGCCAGGACTGGATCTTGCGGAGCATCGCCGGGTGGCGCGACCAGATGAACTTCTCCTCCAGCGCCTCGGCGCCGGGGATGGCCTTGTTGTAGCCGTGCACCACGTCCAGCAGCAGCGCGGGGTCGCCCGACTGCCACGCGTTCATCATGCCGGTGACGAGGTCGCGCACCTGGCCGTTCTCCACCGTCTCCACCGCCCCCTCGAAGGACTGCACGGCGTCGGATTCGCTGATCGAGTCCATGAGCTCGGACTGGGCATCGGCGCCCTCGAGCTCCACCACGCGCTTGCCCTTCGACTTGGCGAGCTTGATGAGGTGCAGGTCCACGCCCTGCTCCGGAAGGTAGCCCATTCGGCCCCACTGCAGCATGGCAAGGAGCGAGCCGGCGTAGAACGGCTTGATGGGCGCCATCTGCGCCTCGGGCACGCCGAAGCGGTCGAGGATGTGCCGGAAGCGCTCGTAGGTCTTCTCCGGCACGTGCTTGGCAAGCGTGTCCGGCGGCGCGTAGGTCATGGTCCCGGCGTTTCGCCGCATGGACTCTTCGTCGGTGATGTCGGCCTCGACCGCCAGCACCTGCGCATCGGCGAAGGCGCCCTGCACCGCGGGCGGCAGCGGATAGAAGCTCGCCTTGCCGGCGTGGATGGTGCCGTAGAGATAGATGCGGTTGGTGAGGGAGGTGACCTCCCACAGGAAGTTGCGCGCGGGCGGCGTGGCGGCGGGTTGCGTCGCGGCCGGGGCGGCTTCCGGCGCGGCCGCGGGAGCCGCGGACTGGGCGGGCACGCACCACGGCAGCAGGAGCGAAAAGGCGAGGACGAGTCGGGGGAGGCGCATGCGGGCGGGGGGATGGGGCAGGAGTTCGATTCTACCCCCGGCGGGGCGCCCGGCCGGGCCGCTCAAGGCGGGAACCGGGCCGCCACGATAAAATGGCGGCACCATGAGCAAGATCCTCCTTTCGCTGCCCAAGGGCGAGCGCGTCGGCATCGCCTTCTCGGGCGGTCTCGACACCTCCGCCGCCATCGCGTGGATGCGCCACAAGGGCGCCATCCCCTACGCCTACACCGCTCACCTCGCCCAGCCGGACGAGAGCGACTACGACGACATCGCCCGCCGGGCGAAGGTCTACGGCGCCGAGAGCGCGCGCCTGGTCGACTGCCGCGAGGCGCTCGTGCACGAGGGCCTGGTGGCCCTGCAGTGCGGCGCCTTCCACATCCAGACCGCCGGCCGCACCTACTTCAACACCACGCCCCTGGGGCGCGCGGTGACGGGCACGGTGCTCGTGAAGGCGATGCAGGAGGACGACGTCCACATCTGGGGCGACGGCTCGACCTACAAGGGCAACGACATCGAGCGCTTCTACCGCTACGGCCTGCTCGCCAACCCGGCGCTTCGCATCTACAAGCCCTGGCTGGACCAGGACTTCGTGCGCGAGCTGGGCGGGCGCAAGGAGATGAGCGAGTTCCTGCTCTCGAAGAACCTGCCCTACAAGATGAGCGTGGAGAAGGCGTATTCGACCGACTCCAACATCTGGGGCGCGACGCACGAGGCCAAGGAGCTCGAGTTCCTGAACAAGGGCCTTCGCATCGTGCAGCCCATCATGGGCGTGAAGCACTGGGACCCGTCGGTGGACATCAAGCCGGAGGAGGTGACGGTGCGCTTCGAGGAAGGCTTTCCCGTCGCGCTCAACGGCCAGGCCTTCGCGAGCCGCGTCGAACTCGCCCTGGAGGCCAACCGCATCGGCGGGCGCCACGGCCTGGGCGTGTCGGACCAGATCGAGAACCGCATCATCGAGGCCAAGAGCCGCGGCGTGTACGAGGGCCCCGGCATCGCGCTGCTGCACATCGCCTACGAGCGGCTGGTCTCGGCCATCCACAACGAGGGCACCATCGAGAACTACCGCACGATGGGCCGCAAGCTCGGGCGCCTGCTCTACGAGGGCCGCTGGTTCGACCCGCAGAGCCTCATGCTGCGCGACACGCTCCAGCGCTGGGTGGGCCGCGCCGTCACGGGCGAGGTGGCGATCGAGCTTCGCCGCGGCGACGACTACACCCTGCTCGACACCACGAGCCCCAACCTCACCTACCACCCCGAGCGGCTGTCGATGGAGAAGGTGCAGGGCGAGGCGTTCTCGCCGGTGGACCGCATCGGCCAGCTGCAGATGCGCAACCTCGACATCCTCGACTCGCGCGACAAGCTCGGGATCTACTCGCAGGCGGGCGTGCTGCCCGCGGGCACCGGCGCCGCGGGCCTGCTCGGCTCCAGCGAGGACAAGAAGAAATCCTGAGCGCGGCGGCCGGCGCCGCGCTTCGCACTCAGCGCGTCGTCACCGCCACCAGCCACTGCCCGTTGGCGCAGCGCGGGCCTTCCTGCGGCTCGCCGGAGAACTTCGCGCGCGGCAGCTCGACGACGAAGCTCGACTCGCAGGCTTCGCGCACCGTCCCGCCCCAGTTGCACGCGAGGCCCCCGGACGAGGCGACGAGCTTGTCCTTCCAGCAGTACATCGTGGCGCCGGCGGCA
>JAKOWJ010000025.1 GCA_029781595.1 Pseudomonadota bacterium
ACGGCGAGCGGCAGGCCCTGCTGCGCCGGCAGCGCCCAGTCGCGGCGCCACTCGCGCGTGCGGTCCAGGTAGCGGAAGGCGAGGGAGCGCACGTCCGCCAGCAGCGGCGTGGCGGCCGCCTCGGCGCGCGGGCCCGCGTCCACGCCGGGCCAGGCCAGGCGGTCGATGCGGCCCTCGAGGAATCGGTAGCCGACGCGCTGCGGCGCGGCGAGCTCGTTCGCGTAGAGCGCCGCGCCCGAGCGCGTGAGCGCGAGGCCCGTGGCCACGGTGCCGCCGAGGTCCAGCGTGGAGGAGACGGCGCCCTGCGGCGTGCCCGAGGGACCCGTGGCCGGGCGGTCCAGCACGGCCTGCACGTCGCGCTCGAAGCGGCCGACCAGGAGCGCCACGTCGCGCCACTTGCGCGCGTCGCGGTCCAGCGCCTGGCGGCTCTCCAGCATCACGCCGAGGCTGCGGTAGGCGAAGCCCGCCAGCACCGCGAAGATCGCGAGCGCCACCAGCAGCTCGACGAGGGTGAAGCCGCGCCCGCGCCTCACGGCCGCACCAGGAAGGCGACCTCGGTCGCGATGACGCGCGAGGGATCGCGGGACTCGGCCACGGAGAGGTCCACGCGGCGGATGGTCGGGTTGGGCGTCTCCGAGACCTTCTCGGCGAGCAGGAGCGAGAGCCCGCCCTGCTCGACGGTGGCGACGCTGCTCGTGGCGCCCGGGAAGAGGCCCCGCGCGCGCATCTCGGCCACGCGGTTCTGCGCCGCCCAGGTGGCGAGCAGGCGCACGCGCGTCTCGCGCGCGCCGTCCGTGGCGATTCCCGCGGCGCGCGTGGTGGCGGCGAGCGCCACCGCGAGGATCGCCATGGCGACCAGGACCTCGACGAGGGTGAAGCCGGGCGCCGCGCGCCTCATGGCGCGAGGCTGCGCACGGCGCCGGCCGCGTCGCCCTCGATGGCGCCGGCGACGCCGCGCACGGTGAGCGAGACGCGGAAGGGCACGCCCAGCCCGTCGGGCAGGAACACGAGCACCTCGCGCGGATCGGCCTCGCGCCCGTCGATGGCGAGGCCCGCCACGCGCATGGCCTCGGGCAGCGCCCGCCCGCGGCCGGGCACGGGCGCCCAGGAGCGGTCCGCCGCCAGGCGCAGGACGCTCAGCCGGCCGCCGGCGAGCGAGACGCCCGTGGGCCGGCCCCCGAACCACGCGTCGTCGCGCGCGGACTCGATGTCCAGGGCGAGCAGCGTCGTCTCGCGCCGCGCGACTTCCGCGTCCGTGGGGAAGAGGTTCACCGCGGCCACCGCGAGGACGATGCCCGCGATGGCCACCACGACGAGCAGCTCGACGAGGGTGAATCCCCGGGCGGACGCCGCTCGCCTGGTTCCAATTGCCCGAGCGAGCGAAGCTCGCCTGGTTCCAGTTGCCCGAGCGAGCGAAGCTCGCCTAGTTCCAGTTGCCAATATCCGCGCCACTGCCCTCGCCGCCGCGCGCGCGGTCGGCCCCCAGGCTGAAGACGTCGATCTCGCCGTGCACGCCGGGCTGCAGGTACTGGTAGTCGCCGCCCCACGGGTCCTTCGGCAGGCGCTCGAGGTAGCCGCCGGACTTCCAGTTGGCGGGCACCGGGTCCGTCGCGGGCTTCTGCACGAGCGCGGCCAGGCCCTGGTCGGTGGAGGGGTAGAAGCCGTTGTCGAGCCGGTAGAGCTTGAGCGACTGGACGATGGCGGCGACGTCGGCCCTGGCGGCCACGCGCTTGGCCTCGTCGGGCCGGTCCATCACGCGCGGCACGACGATGGCGGCGAGGATGCCCAGGATCGCCACGACGACGAGGATCTCGATGAGGGTGAAGGCGGATTGGCGTCTCATGGCGGCACGGGGGCGCTAGCGGCCCACCAGCTGGTTGAGGTTGAAGATGGGCAGCAGGATCGCGAGCACGATGGCGAGCACCACCGCGCCCATCACGACGATGAGCGCCGGCTCGAAGACGGCGACGGCGGCGGCCAGGCGCGTCGAGAGCAGCGCCTGCTGCTGGCGCGCGGTGCGCTCGAGGGCCTCGTCCAGGCGCCCGGTGGCCTCGCCCCCGGCGATGAGGTGCACCATCACCGGCGGGAAGGCGCCCGTGGCCGCGAGGGCCCGCGAGAGCGGCATGCCCTCTCGCACGCCGCGGGCGGCGGCGGCGAGCGCCTCGCGCATGGGCACGAGCGTCATCACGCCCTCGCCCGCCTCCAGCGCGGCGAGGATGGGCACGCGGCTGCCGACCAGGATGGCGAGCGTGGCGGCCAGGCGCGCGCTGTCGAGCTGGCGCAGGGCCCGCCCGGCCACCGGCAGCGACAGGGCCAGGCGGTGCAGCCTCGCGCGCGGGGCCGGTCGGCGCAGCGCGAGGCGCAGCCCCGCCCAGGCGGCCACGGCCAGCGCGATCCACGCGGGCCAGGTGAGCTGCAGGAAGGACGAGAGCGCGATGAGCCCGCGCGTGAGCAGGGGCAGCGCCTCTCTTGC
>JAKOWJ010000027.1 GCA_029781595.1 Pseudomonadota bacterium
ATCCACGCGTCGCCCCCGGGCCAGCCCTTCACGTTCGGCGGCGACATCACGTTCTGGCCCAGGCTCGCCGCCACCACCACCGCCGGCCGCAGCGTGGGCCCGCGGATGGCGAAGGTGTGCAGCGTGCCCACCACCAGGTCCACGGGCGAGCGCACGAGCGAGCCGCGGGTCTCGGGCGCCCAGAACGCGGGCGACAGCAGCATCGCCCGCAGCAGCGGCTTCACCTCGTAGCCCGAGCCGCGGAACACGCCCGCCAGGCGGTCGACTTCGGCCTCCGGCGGCTGGGGCGACACGAACTCGCGCCAGAGCTTGCCCACGAGGAAACGCGCGGCCTGCGGCCGGGCGAGCATCGCGGCCAGCGCGTCGTCGCCGTCGAGGCGGCCCTTGCGGCCCAGCACGGTCTTCTCGCCCCGGTCGTGGATGAAGGGCCGGTAGCGGTACGCGCCCGTGTCCGGATCCAGGCTCCAGCCCGTGAAGGCGCGCGCCGCCTCCTTCACGTCGTGCTCGGTGTAGTGGCCCTCGCCCAGCGTGAAGAGCTCCATCGCCTCGCGCGCGAAGTTCTCGTTGGGCGCGCCCTGCCGGTTGCGGGCGTTGTCCAGGTACACGAGCATCGCCGGGTCGCGCGCGACCTCGCGCAGCAGCTCGCCGAAGTTGCCCAGCGCGTGGCGGCGCAGGAGCACGTTCTGGCGGTACATGAGCAGGCTCGAGCGCACCTTCTGCTGGCTCGTGGCGAAGTGGTTGTGCCAGAAGAGCGTCATGCGCTCGGTGAGTGGAGAGGGCGTGGCGAGCATCTCGCCCAGCCACCACTCGCGCAGCTCCAGCCCCTTGCGGAACTCCTCGCGGACCGCCGCCTGGCGCTCGGGCGCCGGAAGCTCCCGCAGGCGCCGGAACGAGAACGAGGCCTCGGTCGCGACGAACGCCGGGGGCGGCGTCGACGCCTCGGTGCGCGTGGCCGCGAGGAGCCGGTCGACGGCCGCCTCGCGTTCCAGCGGCGCGAACGCCGCGACCTCGGCGGGCGTCGCGCCGAAGCCCGTGCGCACGAGCAGGTGCCGCGCCTCGGCCTCGCCCATCGGCGAGGCATCCGCACGGCCCGCCGCGCCCGCGAGGCTGGCGCCGGCGACGAGGAGGATCGCGGCGAGCCTGGCGGACGCGGCGTGCATCGGGCCGGCCCCTAGAAGCGCGGCCCCGGGCCG
>JAKOWJ010000048.1 GCA_029781595.1 Pseudomonadota bacterium
GAGAGGTGCCGGATCGTCGAGGCGGTGGTCGCGCCCGTCCTCGCCACCACGCGCCAGCGCACGCGAAAGCGCGGCGCGAGCTGCGCCACGAGACGGCCCGCCAGCGCCTCCTCCTGCGAGGCCGCGCCCACGCCGGCTCCCGCGGAGTCGCCCGTCACCAGCACGCGCAGCAACGGTCCCTCGCCCGCCTCGCCCTCGCGCGCGCCCGGCGGCTCCGGCAGCACGGGCGTGGTGCGCCGCACGCGTTGGCCCTGCGCGAGGAGCAGCGGCCCCAGCGCCGCCTGCGCCAGCGCGAGCTTCATCCGGCGTGCGGTCGGCGCTTGCGGCGGCCGAAGGCAGGCCAGGCCTCCGCCATCTTCACGAACCGCTCCAGCAGCGGCGCGCGCTCCGCCGCCCGCCACGCCAGCAGCAGCCGGCTTCGCGTCGGGGCCGAGCGGATGCGCAGGTGCGCCACGCCCGGGATGCTCGCCTTCTGGTAGGTGTCCGGCAGGATGGAGATGCCGGTGCCCGCGGCCACCAGCGCCATGATGGTCGTGCCCTCGCGCGCCTCCTGCACCACGCGCGGGGCGAAGCCGGCCTGGCTCGCCAGCGTCATCACGTGGTCGAAGAGCCCGCAGCCGATGCCGCGCGGGAAGAGGATGAAGGGCTCGTCGGCGAGGTCGGCCATGCGGATGCCGCCCTTCGACCGCGCGAGGCGGTGCGAGGCCGGCAGCACCGCGTGCAGCTCGTCCTGCCAGATCTCGTGCACCGCCAGCTCCGGCGAGGGCGAGAAGAGGTGCGCGGGCCGCAGGAACCCCACGTCGATGCGCCGCTCCACCAGTGCCTGGAGCTGCCCGCCCGTGGACAGGTGCCCCATCTCCACGCGCACGCCGGGGTAGCGCTCGCGGAAGGCCTGGATGAAGCGCGGGAAGGCCTCGAACATCGGCACGGAGCCGGTGAAGGCCAGGCGGATCTCGCCCACTTCGCCCCGCGCGGCGCGGCGCACCGTGTCGCCCACGCCGTCCACCTCGGCCAGCACCGCGCGCGCCTTCTCGAGGAACAGGCGCCCGGGCTCCGTGAGGGCCACGCGCCGGCGCGTGCGCTCCAGGAGCGTGGCGCCCAGCTCCTCCTCGATCGCCTTGATCTGCATCGACAGCGGCGGCTGGCTCATGTGCAGCCGCTCGGCGGCGCGGGAGAAGTTGAGCTCCTCGGCCACCGCCACGAAGTAGCGCATCTGGCGCAGGTCCACGGTGATGGCGTCCGCGAATGAGTGACGCGCCGACTATATACCCGGCACGCGCCTGCCGGGCGGGCGCCCAGGGCCTAGCGGATCTCCGCCAGCAGCTGCTCGACCAGGCGCGCCGACTGCTCCACGTAGCCGCCCGAGAAGAGGTTGGCGTGGTTGAGCACGTGGTAGAGGTTGTGGAAGTCGCGGCGCGTGGCATAGCCGTCGTCCAGCGGCCAGGCCTCGCGGTAGGCGGCGTAAAAGTCCTTCGGGAAGCCCCCGAAGAGTTCCGTCATCGCCAGGTCCGCCTCGCGGTCGCCGCAGTACACCGCGGGGTCGAACACCACGGGCGTGCCGTCGGCCAGCGCCGAGGCGTTGCCGCCCCAGAGGTCGCCGTGCAGCAGCGAGGGAACCGGCCGGTGGCTGCGGTAAAACGCCTCGCAGTCCGCCAGCAGGCGCTCGCCGCGGTCGATGAGGCGCGAGGGGTAGCGGTTCTTCATGGCCATCCGCAGTTGCGCGTGGATGCGCTTGTCCCTCCAGAACGCGAGCCAGTCCTCGCTCCAGCCGTTCACCTGCACCGAGGCGCCGATGAAGTTGTCCTTCTCCCAGCCGAAGCGCGCCTGCGGCACGCGGTGCTGCGCGGCGAGCGCGGCGCCGAGCCGGCGTCCCGAGGCGGGCGACAGGCCCTCGAGGTCCAGCCACTCCAGCACCAGCCAGGCGTTCTCGCCGTCGTCGCCCTGCGCGATCACGGCCGGCACCCGCAGGGCGCCCGCGGCCCGGATCGCGGCCAGCCCCTCGGCTTCCGCGACGAGCATCGGCGCGCGTTCCCTGTTCGCGATCTTCGCGAAGTGGCGCGTCGTGCCGTCCGCGTCCTCGCCCTCGAGGCGAAGCGCCGTGTGGATGCAGCCGCCGGAGACGCCGGTGGCCGAAAGGAGCGTGAAGTCCGCGCGCGTGGCCTGCATCACGGCGCCTTCCAGCGCCGCGTGCAGGTCCGCGTCCAGCCCGCTCAGGCCGCGGCGCGCCACCGCGCGAAGGCCGCCTCGAGGTCCGCCACGAGATCGGCGGGGTCCTCCAGCCCGATGTGCAGGCGCACGAGCGGCCCGCCCGTCCACGGCCGCACCTTGCGCCCGTGGCGCAGGTTGGCCGGGATGATGAGGCTCTCGAAGCCGCCCCACGAGTAGCCGATGCCGAAGAGCTCGCAGTGGTCCACGAGCGCGGCCACCTGCTGCGGCGTGCACGGCGCGAGTTCCACGCCGAAGAGGCCGCAGGCGCCCGAGAAGTCGCGCTTGAACAAGGCGTGCCCCGGGTCGCTCTCGAGGCCCGGGTGCAGCACGCGTTTCACTTCCGGGCGCTTCTCCAGCCAGCGCGCGATCTCCAGGCCCGCGGCGCCCTGTCGCTCCAGGCGCAGCGCGAGCGTGCGCATGCCGCGAACCATGAGGAAGAGGTCGTCGGGGCTCGCCGTCTGCCCGAGGTCGCGCGAGACGGCGTGCAGCCCCGGCCAGGCGCGCTCGTTGGCGATCACCGCGCCCACGATCGCGTCGGAGTGGCCGCCCAGGTACTTGGTGGCCGGCTGCACCACGAGGTCCACGCCGTAGGACATCACCGGGTACAGCAGCCCCGTGCCCCAGGCGTTGTCGGCGATGACGAAGGCGCCCTTGGCGTGCGCCGCGCGGCAGATCGCCGGCAGATCCTGCACCTCGAAGGTGAGCGAGCCCGGGCTCTCCGCGTACACCGCCGTGGTGTTGGGCTTCATGAGCGCCGCGACCTCCTCGCCCGTGGCCAGCGGATCATAGTAGTCCGTGGCCACGCCGAACTTGGCGAGCGTGTGGTCGCAGAAGTGCCGCGAAGGGCCGTAGACGGAATCGACCATCAGCACGTGGTCGCCCGCCTTCACGACGGCCATGATGGCCACGGCGACGGCCGCCAGGCCCGAGGGCACGCTCACCGCGCGGTGGCCGCCCTCCAGCTCGCACACCAGCTCCTCGAAGGCGTTGCGCTGCGGCATGTTGACGATGCCGTAGGTGGCGATGGGCTCGCCCGCGTCGAAGCGCTTCTGGGTGGCCGCGAGATCCGCGAGGGAATCGAACAGCAC
>JAKOWJ010000052.1 GCA_029781595.1 Pseudomonadota bacterium
CTCGTCGTCGTGGCGGCCGTGGCCTCGGGGCTGGGCGTCTTCGGCGTGATGACCGGGCTCGTGCCCGTGCAGGTGGGCTCCGAGACGCTCTCGGGCACCGGCGGCGTGCTGCTGGGCGCGGCGGGCATCGCCATCGCCTTCGCCGCCGTGGTGCTGGTGCTCGCCGTCGTGGCCGCCATCATCTACGGGCTGGGCTGGCTGCTGGTGGGCCTCGCCATCTTCGTGCCGATCGTCATCGTCATCGCCCTGTCGCCCGCGCTGGCGCCGGTGATCCTGGTGGTGCTGTTCGTCTGGTGGCTGATGCGCTCGAAGAAGAAGGAGAGCGCCGCCCCTGCCGCGGCCCCGGCGCCCGCCGGCCGCGTGGAGCCGGTGATGGCCACGGCGGCGCCCCCGGCTCCCGCCGCGCCGCCCGCGCCCGAGCCGCCCCCCGTCCCGAAGGAGCCGCCGCCGGCCGGTTAGAATCGCGGCATGGCGAACCCCACCGCGATCCTGGCCGAGGACGAACCCATCCTGCGCGCCCAGCTCCAGGCCAAGCTCGCGAGGCTCTGGCCGGAGCTGGAGATCCTCGCGAGCGTGGAGGACGGCGCCGCCGCCCTCGAGGCCCTCGAGGACCGCGCGCCGGACTTCATGTTCCTGGACATCCAGATGCCCGAGATGACGGGCGTCGAGGTGGCGCGGCACGTGGGCGCCCGAGCGCACGTGGTGTTCGTGACGGCCTACGACCAGTACGCCATCCAGGCCTTCGAGACCGGCGCGGTGGACTACGTGCTCAAGCCCTACACCGACGAGCGGCTCGCCGTCACCGTCGAGCGCCTGAAGGCCAAGCTCTCGAGCCCGCCGCCGGACCTGGGGGCGGTGGTGGCGCAGCTCGCCGCGCAGCTGCGCGGGCCGGGCAAGGAGCGGCTGCAGTGGATCAAGGCGAGCTTCGGGCAGAACCTGCGCCTCATCCCGGTGGCCGACGTGCTCTTCTTCCAGTCCGACGAGAAGTACACGCGCGTGGTGACGGCCGAGGCCGAGGCGCTCATCAAGACGCCCATCCGCGAGCTGCTGGACGGCCTGGACCCGGAGGTGTTCTGGCAGATCCACCGCTCCACGCTCGTCAACGTGAACGCCATCGCCGGCGTCACGCGCGACTTCCGCGGGCAGGCGCACGTGAAGGTCAAGGGCAAGGACGAGACCCTCGTCGTCTCGCGCATCTACTCGCACCTCTTCAAGCAGATGTAGGCGGCCGGCGGCCCGCGTCCCCATTAGAATGGGGTCCCCACCCGCCGGAAAGCCGCGCCGTGATCTACGAACTCGACGACCGCAAGCCCGTCCTGGAGGGCGAGAACTTCGTCGCCCCCAACGCCGCCGTGATCGGCTCCGTGCGGATGATGCGCGGCGCCAGCGCCTGGTTCGGCGTCACCCTGCGCGGCGACAACGACCTCATCACGCTGGGCGAGAACGTGAACGTGCAGGACGGCTCGGTGGTCCACACCGACGGCGGCATCCCCGTCGTCCTCGAGCGCGGCGTGAGCGTGGGCCACCTGGTGATGCTGCACGGCTGCACCATCGGCGAGAACTCGCTCGTGGGCATCGGCGCCATCGTGCTCAACCGCGCCGTGGTCGGGAAGAACTGCCTCGTCGGCGCCGGGGCCCTGGTGCCCGAGGGCAAGCACATCCCCGACGGCTCGCTGGTGCTGGGCGTGCCCGGCAAGGTGGTGCGCCAGCTCTCGCCCGAGGAGATCGCCAACAACGCCTGGATCGCGGAGCACTACGTCGAGCGCGCCGGGATGTACCTGCGGGGGCTCAAGCCTGCCGGCTGAGCCCGCCCGACATCGCGGGGCGCTCGCGGTCTGGGCGCTGCTCGTCGCCTACGCGAGCCTGTACCCCTTCGTGCCGCTGCGCATGCCCGGGCCGGACGCGCTCGCGGTGTTCCTGCGCCCGAAGGTGGTGCTGGAGTTCGACCTCGCGCTCAACACCCTCGCCTACGTCCCCTTGGGCGCCCTGGCCTGGCTCGCGCTGCGCGGCGGGCGCTCGGCGGCGGCGGCGGGCGCGCGCGCCGTGGCCGCCTGCGCGGCCATGAGCCTGGCGATGGAGGCGATGCAGCTCTTCGTGCCGGGGCGCGTGGCCTCGGCCTACGACGTGGCGGCCAACGCGGCCGGCGCCTTCGCCGGCACCCTGCTCTTCGTGCCGCCGCTGCGCGGGCTCGTCACCGGGCCGCTCGCGCGCGCCCGATCGCGCCTGGTGGCCGCGGGCTCGTGGGGCGATGCCGGGCTCGTGCTGGTGGCGCTCTGGCTCCTCGCCCAGCTCAACCCGGCGCTGCCCTTCTTCGAGGCGGGCAACATCGGCGGCCAGGGCGAGCCGCACCCGGTGGAGTTCGGCGTGACGCTGGCCTCGGTCGCGCTCTCCGTGGCCGGCTTCGGCTTCTTCGTGTCGGTGCTGCTGCGCGGCCCGGGCGGGGCGCTGCGCTGGACGCTGCTGCTGCTCACGGCGGCGCTGTGGTGCAAGTTCACGATGGCCACGCTCATGCTGCGCCCGCCCCTGGCCGCGGAGTGGGTCTCGGCGGGGCGCATGGCGGGCCTGGCCGCGGGCCTGGCGGCCTTCGCGCCGCTGCGGCGCCTGGCGCGGCCCGCGCGCATCTACCTCGCCATCGTCCTCACCCTGGCCGGCGCGCTCTTCGCGAAGATCTTCGGCGCCTACAGCGCGCTCGGCGACTTCCTGCGCCTGTTCCACTGGCCCTACGGCCAGCTCGCCTCCTTCGCCACGCTCACGCGCTACCTGCACGAGGCCTGGCCGCTCGCGGCGCTGGCCTGGCTGGTCGCGCTCTTCGTGTGGCGCCGCGACGAGCCGCTACAATGACGCGCCACAGCCGACGCGAGCCATGAGCCACTACAAGCACCACGTGTTCTTCTGCCAGAACCGGCGCGAGGCCCCCGAGGCCTGCTGCGCCAACCACGACGCCGCGGCCATGCGCGAGCACTGCAAGGCGCGCGTGAAGGCGCTGGGCCTCGCGGGCCCGGGCAAGGTGCGGGTGAACCAGGCCGGGTGCCTGGACCGCTGCGAGGAGGGCCCGGTGCTGGTCGTCTACCCCGAGGCCACCTGGTACACCTACGTGGACAAGGCCGACATCGACGAGATCGTCGAGGAGCACCTGGTCAACGGCCGCGTGGTGGAGAGGCTGCGCATTTGAGCGCGCCCGGGGCCGGGCGCACGCTCGTGGCCGGCGCCGCCGGCGCGATCGAGGTCGCCCACGCCATTCCGCCGGCGCCCGCGGCCGTGGCGGTGATCGCGCACCCGCACCCGCTCTTCGGCGGCACGATGGACAACAAGGTCGTCACCACGCTCGCGCGCGCGTTCCAGGAGGCGGGCGCGGCCGTCTTCCGCTTCAACTTCCGCGGCGTGGGCGCGAGCCAGGGCCGGCACGACGAGGGGCGCGGCGAGACGGACGACCTGCTCGCGGTGGCCGACCACGCGCGCCTCGCGGCGGGCGAGCTCCCGCTGTGGCTCGCGGGCTTCTCCTTCGGCGGGGGCGTCGCGCTGCGCGCGAGCGCGCGCCTGGCCTTCGCGCAGCTCGTGCTGGTGGCGCCGGCCTTCCGACGGCTCACCGGGCACGGCCTGGGCGAGGCGCCCGACCCGAAGGACCCGGCGCTGGGCGAGCCGGGGCGCCACTCGGCGGCCAACACGGTGATCGTGCACGGCGACCGCGACGAGACGGTGCCGCTGGCCGACTCGCTCCTCTGGGCCGCCGAGCGCGAGGTGGCCGTGCTCGTGGTGCCGGGCGCGGACCACTTCTTCCACCGCAAGCTGCACGTCATCCGCGACACCGTCGGCCGCCTGGTGCGGCCCGCGACCTGAAGGCGCCGCCCGTGAGCGTCGTGCGCGCGCGGGGCCTTCGCAAGTCCTACGGCGGGGCCGAGGTGGTGGCCGGCCTGGACCTCGAGCTGCGCCGCGGCGAGTGCTTCGGGCTGCTGGGCCCCAACGGCGCCGGCAAGACCACGACGCTGCGCATGCTGCTGGGCCTCACCGCGCCGGACGCCGGCAGCATCGAGGTGCTGGGCCGGCCCGTGCCCGGCCAGGCGCGCGAGGCGCGCGTGCGCGTGGGCGTCGTGCCCCAGGTCGACAACCTCGACCCCGACTTCACGGTGCGCGAGAACCTGCTGGTCTACGGGCGCTACTTCGGGATGTCGCGCCGGGAGGTGGAGGCGCGGGTGCCGGCCCTGCTCGAGTTCGCGGCGCTCGAGGGGCGCGCGGCGAGCCGCATCCAGGCCCTCTCGGGCGGCATGAAGCGGCGCCTGGTGCTCGCGCGCGCGCTGGTGAACGACCCCGACCTCGTGTTCCTGGACGAGCCCACCACCGGGCTGGACCCGCAGGCGCGCCACCTCATGTGGGAGCGGCTGCGCCTGCTGCTGCGCCAGGGCAAGTCGATCCTGCTCACCACGCACTTCATGGACGAGGCCGAGCGCCTGTGCGACCGCCTGGCCATCATCGACCACGGCCGCCTGCTCGCCGAGGGCGCGCCGCACGCGCTCATCGCCGAGCACGTCGAGCCGGAGGTGGTGGAAGTCTACGGCGAGGGCGTGGAGGCGTGGTACGCGGCGCACGCCGGGCCGCTCTCGCGCCGCGCCGAGCTGCACGGCGAGACGGCCTTCTGCTACACGGACGCGGCCGCGCCCCTGGTCGCGAGCCTCGCGGGCGAGGCAAGGCTGCGCTTCGTGCACCGGCGCGCCAACCTCGAGGACCTCTTCCTCAAGCTCACGGGGCGGGAGATGCGCGAGTGAGCGCGGCGCTGCGCGCGCTGGCCTCGCGGCGCTGGGTGGCCGTGTGGCGGCGCAACTACCTCGTCTGGCGCAAGCTCGCCGCCGAGAGCGTGGCGGGCAACATCGTCGACCCGCTCTTCTACCTGCTGGGCTTCGGCCTGGGCTTCGGGGCGATGATCCCGGAGGTGGACGGCGTGCGCTACATCGCCTTCCTCGCCGGCGGCACCGTCTGCTACACCACGATGCTCTCGGCCTCGTTCGAGTCGCTGTACTCGGGGTTCGCGCGCATGCACGTGCAGCGCACCTGGGAGGGCATCCTCAACGCGCCCGTCTCGCTCGAGGACGTGGTGCTCGCCGAGTGGACGTGGGCGGCCTCCAAGAGCCTGCTCTCGGGCACGGCGGTGCTGCTGGTGGCCACCGCGCTGGGGCTGGGGCAGTCGTGGACGATGCTCCTCATCGTCCCGCTCGCCTTCCTCATCGGCCTGGCCTTCTCCGGCATGGGCCTGGTGATGACGGCGCTCGCGAAGAGCTACGACTTCTTCACCTACTGGTTCACGCTGGTGCTCACGCCGCAGATGATGCTCTGCGGCGTGTTCTTCCCGCTCGCGAACATGCCGCCGTGGCTGCAGGCGCTGGCCTCGGCGCTGCCGCTGTCGCACGCGGTGGCCCTGGGCCGGCCGCTCTTCCTGGGGCGCTGGCCGGCGGACCCGCTCCTGCACGTGGCCGTGCTGGCGGCCTACGGCCTCGCGGGCTTCGCGCTGGCGCTCGCGCTCTTCCGGCGCCGGCTCCTGTCGTAGCCGCCGGCGGCGGGCGGCGCGAGCAGCACGCGCGTGAGGGCGCGGCGGTTCCTCGCCACGTCCTCCAGCGTGTGGCGGCGCAGCTCGTCGTAGAAGGCGCGCACGGCCGCCCCCAGGGCGAACTTGAGCTTGCAGTCGGCGGTGATGGCGCAGCAGTTGCTCTCGCGCTCGAAGCACTCGGCGGGCACGTCGCCGCCCTCGGTGGCCTTGACCACCTCGCCCACGTTGATCTGCGTGGCGGGCCGCGAGAGCTGCAGCCCGCCGCCGCGCCCGCGCAGGTTCGTGAGGTAGCCCTCCTTGCCCAGGAAGTGCACCACCTTGGTGAGGTGGTTCTCGCTGATGGCGTAGGCCGCCGCGATCTCGCCGATGGTGGCGCGGCCCTCGGGGTGCGCCGCCACGTACATGAGCACGCGAAGGCTGTAGTCGGTGAAGGTCGTCAGGCGCATGGCGGGGGCGGTCTCCGGGAGGCGAAGCGGGCGGACCGGCTCGGCCGGCCCGCCCGTCAAAGTGGAATCCTACATCCTCCTTAGGTCGGCTGCACCTCCCCGGCGGGCGCGGCGGCCTCGCGGCGCGGCCGGCGCAGCAGCTTCGCGGCGTACACGGCCAGGAAGAGCCCGCCGAGGGCGAAGACCACGTCGCCCGGCACGCGCAGCCACACCAGCGTCTCCATGAGCGGCGAGTGCAGCAGCTCCGGCGAGCGCGCGTACCAGATGCCGCGGGTGATGCTCGCCCAGGCCTGCACGATGCCGGCGGGCACGAGGGACATGAACACCATCATCGCGAGGCCGACGTTCAGGCTCCAGAACGCGGGCGCGAGCCAGCGGTCGGCGTGCAGCGCGCGGTCGAAGAGCCCGCGCAGGCAGAAGAGCATGAGGCCGATGCCGAGCATGCCGTACACGCCGAAGAGGGCGGCGTGGCCGTGCGCCGGCGTGAGGTTCAGGCCCTGCACGTAGTAGAGCGAGGCGGGCGGGTTGATGGCGAAGCCCAGGAGGCCGGCGCCCACCGTGTTCCAGAAGCCCACGGCGACGAACGAGAGGATGGCCCACTTGTAGGCCGACACCCACGGCGCGGCCCGCGAGCGGCGGTAGTTCTGCCAGCCCTCCAGGCCCACGAGCGCGAGCGGCACCACCTCGAGCGCGGAGAAGACGGCGCCCACGGCGATGACCGAGGTCGGCGTGCCGGTCCAGTACAGGTGGTGCAGCGTGCCCAGGATGCCGCCGAAGAGGAACACGATGGTCTCGAGCACGATGGCCTTGTTGGCCGTCGAGGCGCGGATGAGCCCCAGGCGCGTGAAGATGAGCGCCACCACGGCCGTCGCGAACACCTCGAAGAAGCCCTCCACCCAGAGGTGGACGAGCCACCAGCGCCAGTACTCGATCATCGCGTAGTGCGTGCGCTGGCCCCAGGTGAGCGAGGCGGCGTAGAAGAGCCCGATGCACGCGGCCGACAGGAACACCATCGCCACGAGCCCGCGCGTCTCCGAGGGGCGCTTGAGCGCCGGCCACAGCGCGCGGCCCATGAGGAAGAGCCAGAAGAGCAGGCCCGCGAAGAGCGCGATCTGCCACACGCGGCCCATGCTGGTGTACTCGAGGCCCTGGTTGCCCAGCCAGAAGGTGAACTCGAAGCCCTGGTGCTGCAGCGTGCCGAGCCAGCCGGTGGCCGTGGAGCCCGCCACCACGACCAGCAGGGCGACGAAGAGCGCGTTCACGCCCAGCGCCTGTCCCTTCGGCTCGTGTCCCGACAGGAGCGGCGCGATGTACAGGCCCGTGGCGAGCCAGGCGGTGGCGATCCAGAAGACGCCGAACTGCGTGTGGATGGTGCGGCTCACGGTGTAGGGCAGCACCTGCGCGAGCGGGATGCCGAAGAAGGCCTGGCCCTCCACGGCGTAGTGGGCGGTGATGGCACCCATGCCGATCTGCACGAGCACGAGCGCGATCACCACGAAGAAATACTTGCGCACGGCCTTCATCGAGGCGGTGGCCGCGATGCCCAGCAGCGGGTCCTTCGGCGGCACGGTGGGGTCGGCCGGCTCGTGGTGCGCGGCGTGGTACCAGAGCATGCCGGCGATGCCGGCGATGAGCAGCACGATGCTCACCAGCGTCCAGATGGAGGCGCTGGCGGGCAGCGTGTTGCCGACGATGGGCTCGTGCGGCCAGTTGCTGGTGTACGACAGGCCCGTCTCGCCCGGCCGGTCGGTGGCGGCCGACCAGGCCGACCAGAAGAAGAAGGCCGCGAGCGCCTGGCGGTCCTGGGCGCGCGGCAGCGCGTCCGCCGTCATCGCGTACTGCTCGCGCAGCTTGGCGAGGCCGGCCTCGTTGCCGAACAGGCCCTCGTAGTGCGCGCCCACCGTGCGGATGGCCGTCACGCGGTCCGCCTCGAGCGTGAGCGTGTTCGAGCGCGCGTCCCAGGTGTTGCGGCGCATCTCGGCCTTGACGATGGCGTCCACGGAGGCCTGGCGGTCGGCCGGGAGGGCGCCGAAGGCCGACTGGTACATGCGCTGCGCGACGATCTCGCGCAGGGCCAGCGCCTCGCGGTGCAGCCAGTCGGCGCTCCAGTCGGGCGCCACGTAGCTGCCGTGGCCCCACACGGTGCCGAGCTGCTGGCCGCCGGCGGCGAGCCAGGCGCGCTGGCCGTCCTGGATCTGCTCGCGCGTGAAGACGACGGCGCCGTCGGCCGCCTTCACCGTCGGGATGGGCGGGGCGGCGAGGTAGATCTCCCGGCCCAGCCATCCGAGGGCGGCGAACGAGAGCACGAAGACGATGGCGAGCCATCGCCAGAGGGTGCGGGTGGGTTGCATGGCGGCCTTTCCTTTCGCCCCGGCGGGGTCGTTTAAGCTGGATCTGGAATGAACCTTTTATAAGATGCGTATCCTATGCAGCTTAAATACCCCTGCCTTGATATGTGTCAATTTTCGGGAAAGCCGGGTCGCCGGGGGGGGTGCGAAAAGGCGAAGGCCCGCCGCGCGGGCGGGCCTTCGGGAGGCGGGTGGGCTGCCCCGGCGCCGGTATCTCCGGCGTCCGCGGCGGCCCGGCGCCGAGGGAGCCTCGAGCCCCCGCGTCGCCTGGAACGAAAGGCTACGGGGCGCGCGTGACGCCCGCGTGACGGCGCGCTAGCGGTACTTCACCGTGCAGCCGTAGGGCGCCGTGGAGGCGACGCTCACGGGCTTGCCGGCCTTCATCTCGTCCAGGGCCGCGGCCACGTGGTTGCGGGCGCCCTTCACGTCATCCGGGTCCGTGGAGCGCCGGTCGTCGATGGCGCCGTTGTAGGCGACCTTGCCCGAGGGATCGATCACGAACATGTGCGGCGTCACCTTGGCGCCGTAGGCGAGGCCCACCTTGCCGGGCTCGTCCATCAGGTAGCGCGCGGGGGAGGCGCCGAAGCCCGCCAGGCGCTTGTGCAGCGCGGCGGGCGCCTCGTAGTCCTGGTGGCCGGAATTCGTGGAGTTGACCATCAGCCACACCACGTCCGCGCCGTACTTCTTCTGCAGCGACTGCATGTTGTGGCTGCGGTAGTGCTTCATCACGAAGGGGCAGCCGAAGTTGTTCCACTCGAGCACGACGGTGCGGCCCTTGAAGTCCGCGAGGCCCACGGGCTTGCCGTCGAGGTCGGTGGCGGTGAAGGCGGGCGCGGGCTGGCCCACCACGGCGTTGGCGAGAGCGGGACCGGCGGCGAGGCCGGCGAGGCACAGGGCGATCGGCAGGGCGCGGTTCATGGGTTCTCCTGGACGGGTCAGCGTGGCGGGGCGGGGTCGGCGGCGGCCTGGCGCGTGGCGGGCAGGCGCCGAATCTCGTCGACGACGAGGGAGACGGTGAGCACCTCCGGCAGCAGCGTCGGCTGCGCGGCCCCGGGCGGGTAGAGCGCGTAGACGGGCAGCGCGTTGCGGCCCAGGGCGGCGAGCGCCTCGGTGATGCGCGGGTCGTGGTTGGTCCAGTCGGCCTTGAGCGCGACCACGCCCCGCTCGGCCAGCGCGCGCACCACCTCGTCGCGGTTGAGGGCCACGCGCTTGTTCACCTGGCAGGTGACGCACCAGGCGGCCGTGAAGTCCACGAACACGGGCGTGCCGGCCGCACGCAGCTGCGCCAGCCGCTCCGGGGACCAGGGCTCGAAGGCGATCTCGCCGGCCTTGGCCGCCGCGGGCGCCTGGCCCGGCCTGGCGGCCTCGCCCGGCCACGCGAGCCACAGGCCCGCCGCCGCGAACGCCGCCGCGAAGGCGAAGCGCGCCAGCCCCTCCGAGCGCGCCCAGCGCCCGTAGATCCACGCGCCGATGCCCAGCACCAGCAGCCCCGAGAGCAGCGCGAGCACCGCGTCGTTGCCCGCCTGCGCGCCCAGCACCCACGCGAGCCAGACCACCGTCGCGAAGAGCGGGAAGGCCATCACCTGCTTGAAGGTCTCCATCCACGGCCCCGGCTTCGGCAGCCGGCGCAGGAGCTGCGGGAAGAACGAGAGCGCGAGCACGGGCGCCGCCATGCCCGCGCCCAGCGCCGCGAACACCACGAGCGCCACGGCCGCAGGCTGCGCCAGCGTGTAGCCGACGGCGGCGCCCATGAACGGCGCCGTGCACGGCGTGGCCACGACGGAGGCGAGCACGCCCGCGAGGAAGGCGTCCGCGTAGCGGCCTTCGGCCGAGACGCTGGAGGTCATGGACTGCGCGAAGCCGCCCCACTCGAACACGCCGAAGAGGTTGAGCGCCATCAGGAAGAAGAGCGCGGCGAGCACCGTGACGAAGGCGGGCGACTGCAGCTGGAAGCCCCAGCCCAGCTCGGCGCCGCCCGCGCGCAGCGCGAGCAGGAGCCCGGCCAGCGCGAGGAAGGAGGCGAGCACGCCCGCGGTGAACACGAAGCCCTGCATGCGCAGCGCCGCGGCGTCGCCGTGCGCGTGGCGCACGAACCCCATCACCTTGATGCCCAGCACCGGGAAGACGCAGGGCATGAGGTTGAGCAGCAGGCCGCCGGCGAGCGCGAGCGCGAGGGCGAGGCCGAGGCCTCCGGCGGGCGCCGAAGCCGGCGCGGACGCAGGCACGCCCACCGCCGTCGCTGGCGGGGGGAGGGTGGCGAGCACGGGCGCCGTCGCCTCCAGGGCAGTGCGGCCGCCCAGGCCCGGCCAGGGGCTGCCGGCCACGAAGACGCCCGCGGCCTCCTGCACGCCGGGGGCCACGGGCTCGACGAGCTTCACCTCCAGCCGCACGCCGTTGCCGTCGCGCTGCAGGACCTGCGGCGCGGGGTGATCCACGAAGTTCTCGCGCAGCGGGAACCAGGCGACCTGCGCCGGGGCCACGGCGCCGGCGGGCGGCGCGAGGCGCAGCGTGAGGCGGTTGCCCGAGAGGGCCGACTCGACCTTCCAGCCTTCCGGGGCGGCGGCCGGCAGGCGAAGGCGCGCGGCGGAAAATCGCGCGGCGTTGGCCGCCACCGGCTCGCCGGGCGAGCCCGCCACCGCGAAGTCGAGCGCGAGCGCCGCCTTCTCGGGTATGCAGATGTCGTTGCAGACGAGCCAGCTCGCGTCGGCCTTGACGGGCACCGGGCCGGGCCTGGCCCCCGCGGGGGGCGTGAGCTCCACGAGCAGGAGAACCTCGCCCGAGTAGCCGTAGTTCATGAGCGGGCCCACGCGCTGCGCCTCCGGGTGCGGCCAGAGGATGGGGCCGGCCGTCCAGCCCTCGGGAAGCTGCCAGCGGATCTTCGTGGGCAGGCCGGAGTCGCCGGGGTTGCGCCAGTAGGTGTGCCAGTGCTCGTCCATGCGCAGGCGCAGGGCCACCATGGCCGGCTGCCCGGGGGCGGCGGCGGCGCGCTCGGCCAGGAGCTCGGCCTCCACGTGCTCCGTGCGCACGGGGGCGGCGTGGACGGGAGCGTGGCTGCCGACCCAGGCCAGGGCGGCGAAGAGGAGCAGGGCGGAGAGGGCGCTTCGAAGGCTCACGGTAGAATCCCGGGGATCAACGAATAGAGCGGCGCGGCGCGGGCGAGTTCCCGCGCGGCCGGCGAACCATGCTCTGGGTGAAATCCTTCCACATCGTCTTCGTCGTGGCCTGGTACGCGGGGCTATTCTACTTGCCCCGCCTGTTCGTCTATCACGCCATGGCGGAGGACGCCGCCTCCCGGGAGCGCTTCAAGGTGATGGAGCGCAAGCTCTACCGCGGGATCATGATGCCCTGCATGGTCGGCACCGTCGCCCTGGGCACCTGGCTCTGGCTGGGCTGGGGCTTCCGCGGCGGGTGGCTGCACGCCAAGCTCTTCCTCGTGCTGCTGCTGCTGGCGCACCACTTCTGGCTGGGGCACCTGGTGGGCGTGTTCGCGCGCGACGCGAACAGGCGCTCGCACGTCTTCTACCGGTGGATCAACGAGATCCCGCTGCTCTACCTCGTGGCCATCGTGGTCCTGGTGGTCGTCAAGCCCTTCTAGCCTTCCATGGCCACCCTCACCCGCAGGCGAACGCCCCAGGCCGGGCCCGCCGTCCCCGTGACGCGCGAGGCGCCGGCCGCCGTGCACTTCTTCGCCACCTGCCCGAGGGGCCTGGCGGGGCCGCTGGCCGACGAGCTCGCGGCGCTGGGGGCCACGGCGCTCGAGCCGGGAGAGGCGGGCGTGGCCTTCCAGGGGCCCTTCGAGCTCTGCTACGCGGCCAACCTGGAGTCGCGCCTGGCCACGCGCATCCTCGCGCGCGTGGCGCGGTTCGACTACCGCAACGAGTCGGACGTGTACGAAGGCGCGAAGCGCGTGCGCTGGCACGCGCACTTCGGCGTGGGGCGCACCTTCAAGGTGGAGACCACGGGCCTGAAGGCGCCGGTGAAGAGCCTGGACTTCGTGACGCTGCGCGTGAAGGACGCCGTCGCCGACGTCTTCCGCGAGGCGCTGGGCTCGCGCCCCAGCGTGGCCACGCGCGAGCCGGACGTGCGCGTGCACGCCTTCCTCGACGCGAAGTGGTGCACGCTCTACCTCGACACCAGCGGCGAGCCGCTCTTCAAGCGCGGACGGCGCGACCGCGTGGGCGAGGCGCCGCTCAAGAAGAACCGCGCCGCGGGGTTGCTGCGCCTGTCGGGCTGGCAGCCGGGCGTGCCCCTGCTCGACCCCATGTGCGGCGCCGGCACCATCCTCGTGGAGGCGGCCGAGATGGCCCTCGCCCTGGCGCCCGGGCGCGACCGCGCCTTCGGATTCGAGAAGCTCGCGCGCTTCGACGAGGCCGCGTGGGCGCGACTGAAGGCCGCGGCCGCGGCGCGCGCGATGCCCGTGGCCCCGCTCGCCATCCACGGCTCCGATCTCTACGGCCGCACGCTCGACGCGGCGCGCGCGAACCTGCGCGACATGGGGCTGGAGGGCGCGGTCTCGCTCAAGCAGGCGAACCTGCTCGAGCTCTCGGCGCCCGCGCCCGAGGGGGTCCTCGTGACCAACCCGCCGTACGGCGTGCGCCTGGGCGAGAAGGCCGAGCTCGCCAAGTTCTATCCCGAGCTGGGGCACCTGCTCAAGCAGCGCTTCGCCGGGTGGACGGCGCACATCTTCTCGGGCGACGCGGAGCTGCCGAAGCTCATCCGGCTCTCGGCCTCGAAGCGCACCGTGCTCTACAACGGGGCCCTGGAGTGCCGGCTCTACGAGTACCGCCTCGTCGCCGGCTCCAACCGGCGTTGAGCGCCGCGGCCTGCCGCGGTCCATGACCCTCACGCCCGTCCTCGCGCTCAAGCTCGCGCTCGTGCCCCTCGTGGTGTGGGCCGCGAGCCTCGCCTCGCGCCGCTGGGGCCACGCCGTCTCGGGGTACCTCGGCGGGCTGCCGCTCATCGGCGGGCCCATCACGCTCTACCTCGCGATCGACCAGGGCGAGGCGTTCGCCGCGCGCTCGGCGCTCGTGACGATGGCGGCGGTCGCGGGGCAGTCGGCGCACCTGCTCGCGTTCTCGCGCGCGGGGCGCGCGGCGGGCGCGCTCGCCGGGCTCGCCGCGGGCTGGCTCGCGTTCGCGGCCGTGGCCACGCTCGCCGGGAACCTCCCGCTCGTGCCGGCCGCGGCGTTCGCGCTGGCCGCCGGCGGGCTCGCGCTCGCCTCGCGATTCCTGCCGCGGCCCGGCGCGCACGCGCGCCTGCCCGCCGTGCCCGCGGCCGAATTGTGGCTGCGCCTGGCGGCGGCGTTCGCGCTCGCCGCGGCCATCCTGCTGGGCGGCGCGATGCTGGGGCCCACGGTGAGCGGCATCCTGCTGTCGATGCCCATCACCGGCTCGATCCTGCCGCCGTTCACGCTCGCGCGGCACGGGCCGGACGCGCTCGCGCGCCTGCTGCGCGGCTTCGTCACGGGCCTCGCGGGTTTCACCGCGTTCTTCCTCGTGGTGAGCCTCGCCGTCGTGCCGTGGGGCATCGCGCCGGCCTTCGCGCTCGCGGCGGTGGCGGCGCCCGCGGCCGTGGCCACGGTAATGCGCCTTCGCGGCGCGCGTTCGTGAGCGGCGTCATTTCCTGACGACGCTCAACACCTTTCCGGGCGCGCGGTCTAGCCTGAAACGATGAGCCGTGCCCCGATGACCGCGCCGCCGGGAGGACGGAGGCGTCGGGAGGTGACCCCGCCTTCCATCCGCCCCCTCGTGAGGAACCTGCCGCACGTGCCGTCCGCGGCCGTGGTGGCCACGGCGCTCGACCTGCTGCTTCGCAGGCGCCTGTCGCGGCTCGCGTTCTACCGCCTGGGCGAGAGGCGCTTCGCGGTGAGCGTGCCCGGCATGGGCCTGGACATGGCCTTCCGCCGCCGCGGCCGGCGCTTCGTGCCGGTGGCCGGCGGGCCCGGCGCGACCGCGCTGCGCGTGCGGCTGGAGACCGGCGCGCTCGACACGCTGGCCGCGCCGCCGGGCTCCCCGCCCGGCGACCTGCTGCGCGCCATCTCGGTGGCGGGCGACCCCGTGGTCGCCCACGAGCTGCGCGAGGCG
The DNA here is from genome assembly GCA_029781595.1 of Pseudomonadota bacterium. Taxonomy (GTDB): domain Bacteria; phylum Pseudomonadota; class Gammaproteobacteria; order Burkholderiales; family Usitatibacteraceae; genus FEB-7. Next base: position 14,414 of record JAKOWJ010000052.1, read on the forward strand.
ATCGCGGCCCTCGACGTGGACCACGCGCGCCGCCTGCTGCGCCGCGCGGCGCGGTGGGCCCGGCGCGAGGCGGCCCCGCACTGACGGAGCGCTTTCTTCCGAAAACCTGATCTGTCTCAAGGAAGCGACGGGGCCGGGGACTAGCCTGTCGGCTTTCGCGAAGACCCGAGGATCCCGTGGCCCAGGCCGCCGCTCCCGAGGCGCCCGCACGGCGCCTGAAGCTCGTCTGCCCGGCCGGCACGCCGCCCGCGCTGAAGATTGCCGTGGACCAGGGTGCCGACGACGTCTACCTGGGTTTCAAGGACGAGACGAACGCGCGCAACTTCGCGGGCCTGAACTTCGACGAGCGCTCGCTGCGCGAGGGCATCGACTACGCGCACCGCAAGGGCGCGCAGGTGCTGCTGGCGCTCAACACCTTTCCGCAGCCGGCGACCTGGCGCAAGTGGCAGTCGGCGGTGGACCGCGCCGCCGCGCTGGGCGTGGACGCCATCATCGTCGCGGACACGGGCCTGCTCGCCTACGCCTCGCGCACGCACCCCGCGCTGCGCCTGCACCTGTCCGTGCAGGGCTCGGCCACCAGCCACGAGGCCATCAACTTCCACCACGAGCGCTTCGGCATCCGCCGTGCCGTGCTGCCGCGCGTGCTCTCCGTGGAGCAGGCGGAGAAGGTCGTCTCGCGCACGCCCGTGGAGATCGAGGTCTTCGGCTTCGGCAGCCTGTCGATCATGGTGGAGGGCCGCTGCGCGCTCTCCTCCTACGCCACGGGCGAGTCGCCCAACACGCACGGCGGCTGCTCGCCGGCGCGCGCCGTGCGCTGGCAGGAGACGCCGCGGGGGCTGGAGTCGCGCCTGGGGGGCGTGCTCATCGACCGCTTCGCCGCCGCGGACCACCCGGGCTATCCGACGCTCTGCCGCGGGCGCTTCGTGGTCAACGGCGACACCTACTACCCGTTCGAGGAACCCACGAGCCTCAACACGCTCGAGCTCCTGCCGCGCCTGCAGGCCATGGGCGTGGCGGCCATCAAGATCGAGGGGCGCCAGCGCAGCCCCGTGTACGTGCAGACCGTGACGCGCGTCTGGCGCGAGGCGATCGACGCCTGCGCGCGCGAGCGCGAGCGCTTCCGCGTGCGCCCGGCCTGGCAGGAGGCGCTCGCCGGCATCTCCGAAGGGCGCCAGTGCACGCTGGGCGCCTACCACCGGCCCTGGAAATGACCGCGCCCATGAAGCTCGCCCTCGGACCGCTCCTCTACTTCTGGCCGCGCGAGTCGGTGCTCGACTTCTACGCCGAGGCGGCCGCCTGGCCCGTCGACACGGTGTACCTGGGCGAGACGGTGTGCCCGCGCCGCCGCGAGCTGCGCCTGGAGGACTGGCTCGCCATCGGCGAGTCGCTCGCCGCGCGCGGCAAGGAGGTGGTGCTCTCCACCTACGAGCTCATCGAGAGCGACGCCGACCTTCGCACCATGCACGCGGTGGCGGACAACGGCGCCTTCCGCGTGGAGGCGAACGACATGGCCGCGGTGCGCGCGCTCGCGGGCCGCATGCCGTTCGTCGCGGGCCCCTTCCTCAACGTCTACAACGCGGCCACGCTCGCGGTGCTGGCGGACCTGGGCGCCTCGCGGTGGGTGACGCCGGTCGAGCTCTCGCGCGAAGGCGTGGCCGCGGTGGCGGCCGAGGCGCCGGCCGGGATCGAGACCGAGGTCTTCGCCTGGGGCCGGCTGCCGCTGGCCGTCTCGGCGCGCTGCTTCACCGCGCGCTACTACGACCTCACCAAGGACCACTGCGAGCTGCGCTGCATCGGCCACCCCGAGGGCCTGGCGGTCGACACGCAGGACGGCAAGCCCTTCCTCGTGCTCAACGGCGTGCAGACGCAGTCCGCCAGCCCGCAGAGCCTGGCGGGCGACCTCGGGGGCGCGCGCGCCGCGGGCGTGACGCACCTTCGCCTGTCGCCGCAGCCGCACGGCACGGGAGAGGTCGCGGCCGTGTTCCGCGCGGCGGCCGACGGCGCGCTTTCGCCGGGCGAGGCGTCGGCGCGCCTGGCGAAGCTGCACGCCGTGCCGGCCTGCGACGGCTACTGGCGCGGCACCGCGGGCATCGCGCCCGCGCAGGCGGGGCACGCGTGAGCGCCCCGGCCCTGCGCCGCCTGCCGCGGCCGGTCGGCGCCCTCGCCCGTCGCCTGCCGCGCCTGCCGGCTTCCGTCGCCTTCGCCACCGCGCTCAACCTCACGCTGCGCCGCCGCTTCCCGGCGGAGGTGCTCGATCGCCTCGAGGGCCACACCTTCGCCATCGCCGTGGAGGACGCGGGCGTGGAGCTGCTCTTCGCGGTGCGCGGGCGGCGCTTCGCGCCGGCGGCGCGGGCGGCGGAGCCGCTGCTGCGCTTCCGCGCCGTGGCCTGGGACTACGCCGCGCTCGCCGCGCGCGAGGCCGACCCCGACACGCTCTTCTTCAACCGCCGCCTGGTGGTGGAGGGCGACACCGAGATCGCGCTGCTGGTGAAGAACACGCTCGACACCATCGACATCCCGCGCACGCGCGGGCTGCTGCGGCGGGCGCTGCGCGCGCTCGCCCCGCGCTGAAGGCGCGGCGGCCGTGGTCGCGACGATCGCCACGCGCCTCATCGACGCCCTCGTGGGCGCCGGCGTGCGAGAGGCCTTCGGCGTGCCGGGCGACTTCGCGCTGCCCTTCTTCGACGCGCTGGCGGCCGACGCGCGATTGCCGCTCTACACGCTCTCGCACGAGCCGTCGGTGGGTTTCGCGGCGGACGCGGCCGCGCGCGTGCGCTGCGCGCCGTCGCTCGCGGCCGTCACCTACGGCGCGGGCGCCTTCAACGTGGTGAACGCCGTGGCCTCCGCCTTCGCCGAGAAGTCGCCGGTGGTGGTGGTCTCCGGCGCGCCCGGCACCGAGGAGCGCGGCTCGGGCCTGCTGCTGCACCACCAGGCCAAGACGCTGGACTCGCAGTTCGAGATGTTCCGCCAGGTGACCTGCGACCAGGCGCGCCTGGACGACCCGGCCACCGCCTGCGAGGCCATCTCCCGCGTGCTGGCCTCCGCGAGGCGCTGGTCGCAGCCCGTGTACCTGGAGCTTCCGCGCGACACGGTGTCGGCCGCCTGCGCGCCCGTCTTCGCGCGCGACGCCCCGCCCGTGGACCGCGAGGCGCTCGCGGCGTGCGCCGACGAGGTGCTGGCCCGGCTCGCGGGCGCGCGCTCGCCCGTGCTCATGGTGGACGTGGAGGTGCGCCGCTTCGGCCTGGAGGCGCAGGTCGCGCAGCTCGCGCGCCGCCTGGGCATCCCGGTGGTCACCACGCTCATGGGGCGGGGCCTGCTGGAGAACGCCGGCGCGCCGCTCGTGGGCACCTACCTGGGCCTCGCCGGCACGCCGGAGGTGACCTCGCTCGTCGAGGAGGCCGACGCGCTGCTCATGCTGGGCGTGATCCTCTCGGACACCAACTTCGGTGTCTCGCGCCGGCGCGTGGACCTGCGCCGCGCCATCGTCGCCAACGAAGGGCGGGTGAGCCTGGGCTTCCACCTCTACCCCGACATCCCGCTCGCCGCGCTGGTGGCCGCGCTCCTCGAGCGCGCCCGGCCGCTCGCCAGCGCGCGCGGCGTGCCACCCGTGCACGCCCCGCGGGGCCTCGCGCGCGACGGCGCGCCCGTGGAGCCTGTCGACCTGGCGCGCGCCCTCAACGACCTCATGGGCGCGCACGGCCGCATGCCGGTGGTCACCGACGTGGGCGACTGCCTCTTCACGGCGATGGATCTCGTGCAGACCGACCACGTGGCGCCGGGCTACTACGCCAGCATGGGCTTCGGCGTGCCCGCGGCGCTGGGCGTGCAGGCCGCGAGCGGGCGCCGGCCGCTGGTCCTCGTGGGCGACGGCGCGTTCCAGATGACGGGCCTGGAGCTGGGCCACTGCGCGCGCCACGGCTGGGACCCCATCGTGGTGGCGCTCAACAACGGCGGCTGGGGGATGCTCTCGGCCTTCCGCCCCGACGCGCCCTACAACGCGCTGGGCACCTGGGAGCTCGCGAAGGTGGCCGACGCGCTGGGCGGCACGGGGCACGTGGTGCGCACGCGCGCGCAGCTCGCCGCGGCACTGGAGGCGGCCGTCGCGGCCCCCGGCCGCTTCCACCTGCTGGACGTGCGCCTCGCCCCGGGCGCGCTCTCGCCCACGCTGCGCCGCTTCGCCGACGCCGTCTCGCGGCTGCACGCGTAGCAGGCGCCCGCGCGTTCAGCGCGCGCCGGCGTGCACCCACTCCACCAGCGCGTCCATCGCTCCCTGCGCGCGGTTGGCGTTGTCGTGGTTGGCGAGCATCACCACCACCCAGCGCCGGCCGTTCGCGTCGAGCACGAAGCCGGCGATGGCCTGCACGCCGTTGAGCGTGCCGCCCTTCAGGTGCGCGCTGCCTGCCGCCGCGCCGCCGGGGCGCAGCTTGAAGGTGCCGTCCACGGCGAAGAGCGAGAGCGAGGAGACCAGCTCGGCCATGGCCGGTCCGGCCCAGGCCGACTGCAGCACGGCGGCGAGCGTGCCGGCGGTGATGCGCCCCGAGCGCGACAGGCCCGCGCCGTTGTCGAGCACGAGGCCGGGGGCGGCGATGCCGCGCGAGGCGAGCCAATCCGAGACCACGCGCGCGCTCGCCGCGAGGCTGCCCGGCCCGCCCGAGCGCTCCGCCGAGAGCGCGAGGTACACCTGCCGCGCCATCACGTTGTTGGAGTACTTGTTCATGTCGCGCAGGAGAGAGGCGAGCGGCTCGGAGTCGAAGCGCAGCAGCAGCCTCGCCTCGGGCGGCGTCGTGCCGGCGCGCACCTTGCCCGCGAGGCGTCCGCCCGCCTCGCCCCACACCCAGCGGAAGGCCGACTCGAAGTAGCGGTCGGCGTCGAAGAGCGAGAGCGGCAGCGACTTCTCACCGCAGTCGGCGGGGTACTCGCCCGAGAACGAGACGGTCGCGAGCAGGCCCTTCTCGTCCACCTCGTAGCGCAGGCCCTGGCGCCAGTGGTTGCACGCCTCGCGCGAGGCGCGCAGGCGGCTCGCCACCGCCACGTTGGGAAAGTCGGGCTCGGGCACCACGCGCACGCCGTCGGGCCCGGGCACGAAGCGGAAGTCCACCGCCTTGAAGTTCACGAGCAGCGCGTCGGGGCCCACGTTGTAGGCGCGCCGCGCCTCGCCGTCGAAGCCCGCGGGGTCGAAGGGCGCCGGGGCGAAGTAGCCGCGGTCCAGCACCACGTCGCCGCGGATCTCGCGAAGGCCCCGCGCGCGCAGCTGGTGCGCGAGCTGCCACAGCCGCTCGTAGGTGAGGCCCGGGTCGCCGCCGCCGCGCAGCACGAGGTCGCCCGCGAGCACGCCGTCGGCCAGCGTGCCCGTGGCCAGCGCGTCGGTGTGGAAGCGGAAGGCCGGGCCCAGCAGGTCGAGGGCCGCCGCCGTGGTGACGAGCTTCATCGTCGAGGCGGGGTTCATGGGCCGGTCGGCCTGGTGCGCGAGCGCGGGGCGGCCGCCACCGGCCGGCGCCACCACCACCGCCACCGCGGACGGGGGCACGCCCGCGCGCTGGAGCGAGTCGAGCACCGGCGCGGGCAGGGCCGCGAGCGCGAGCGAGGGCGCCAGGGCCAGCGCGGCCAGGAGCGCCCTCACTCGCGCGTCCCCAGCTCGTCGGCGATGGACATGGCGGCGCGCACGAGGACGGCGAACGCCTCCTCGTCGGTCACGTAGGGCGGCATGAAGTAGACGGTGGGGCCGATGGGCCGCAGCAGCGCGCCCTCCCGCAGGGCCACTTCGAAGGCGCGTCGCGCGAAGCCCGGGCCGGCGCCCGCGACCTCGAAGGCCCAGATCATCCCCAGGCGGCGCCAGTCGCGCACGGCCGGGTGGGCGGCCAGGGGCGCAGCCAGCGCGTCGAAGCGCGCGGCCTTCGCGCGGTTGGCGGCGATCACGTCGCCGCGCTCGAAGAGATCGAGCACCGCGAGCGCCGCGCGGCAGGCGAGGGCGTTGCCCGTGTACGAGTGCGAGTGCAGGAAGGCGCGCGAGACCTCGTCGTCGTAGAACGCGCCGTAGACCTCGTCGGTGGCGAGCACGCAGGAGAGCGGCAGGTAGCCGCCGGTGATGCCTTTCGAGAGGCACATCAGGTCCGGGGCGATGCCGGCCTGCTCGCACGCGAACATCGTCCCGGTGCGCCCGAAGCCCGTCATGATCTCGTCGGCGATGAGCAGCACGCCGTGCCGGTCGCACAGCTCGCGCGCCAGGGCGAGGTAGCGGGGGTGGTACATGCGCATGCCCGAGGCTCCCTGCACCAGGGGCTCCACGATCATCGCCGCCACGCTCTCGCCGCGCTCCTCCAGCAGTCGCGCCAGGGCCCCGGCGGCCTCCTCGGCGCAGGACTCGCACTGGAACTCGCGGCTGCCCGCGCGCTGCGCCGGGAAGGGCGCGAGGAGGTTGCGGCGCACGAGCGGCGCGTACGCATCGCGGAAGATCGCCACGTCCGTCACCGACAGCGCGCCCAGCGTCTCGCCGTGGTAGCCGCCCTCGAGGTGGACGACGAGGTTGCGCTCCGGGTGGCCGCGGTTGCGCCAGGCGTGGCAGGCCATCTTGATGGCGATCTCCGTGGCCGAGGCGCCGTCGGAGGCGTAGAACGCGTGGCCCAGGCGCCCGGGCGCGAGGCGGGCGAGGCGCTCGGAGAGCGCCACCACCGGCTCGTGGGTGAACCCGGCCAGCATCGCGTGCGGCAGGCACCCGAGCTGGTCGGCGATGGCCGCGTTGATCTCCGGGTTCGCGTGGCCGAAGAGGTTCACCCACCACGAGCTCACGCCGTCGACGAAGCGCCGGCCCTCGAAGTCCTCGAGCCACGCGCCCTGGCCGCGCGCCACGGGCACGAGCGGCACGCGCTCGTGCTCCTTCATCTGCGTGCAGGGGTGCCAGACGGCCGCCAGGCTCCTCGCGACGAGCGAGCGGTTGTCCATCGCCTCAGTCCGGCCCGTAGCGGTTCACGACCGCGGCCAGCGCCGCCGCGGCCTCGCGCGCCAGGGCGTCCAGGCTCTCCGCGGGCAGCGGGCCCGCCGGCCCGTCGGAGAGGTGGCACAGCGCGGTGAAGAGCGTGCGCACCTCCACGGTGGCGAGCGCACCGGGATCGGGCGCCGCGGCCAGGGTGGCGCCGGCGGCGTCCAGCCGCACGCAGGTGCCGGCGGCGAGCAGGTCCGGCCCGGCGCCGGCCTCGCCGTGCGCGCGAAGCGCGGCGAGGACGAGCGCCTCCAGCTCGCGCTTCTCGTCCGGTCCCAGCAGGGGCATGCGTCGGTGGCCTTCGTGGCGGTCTTCCTGCGACGGGATTCTATCGCGAGGCGGCCGCGCACCTGCCGGCGCGCGCTGGTGGCAACCGCGAGGGGCGAGTGCTAGCAACACGGCGAAAAAAAATCGTGCGAGAAATGTCGCGCACGCAACTTGCTTCGCCCAGTGGCGATCGGTCTTTGCGGCCCCTTTCTTTCTTTTCCGAACCAGGGAGGAACCGGACCATGCAACTGCTCGACACCATCGAGACGCAACTCATCGCCAACCGCCTGCCGCTCGTCGGCGTGAGCGTGGCGGCGGTGCCGTACGCCAACACGCCCGTCGTGCTCACGCTTCACTGGCACGGCTTCGTGGAGACGCGCCTGGCGGACGTGACGGACGCCAACGTCGTCGCCTACCAGCCGGTACCCAGCTCCGCGCTGCAGCTGAACGACCGCTGGGACCGCTTCGAGGAACTGGAGCACGCGGTGCTCGACGTGGCCTGGGAACTGGGCTCCTGGGACCTGCAGCGCCGCGAGGCCCGGCCGTTCATCCGCCCCGGCGGCAGCGCCCAGGAGTCGCTCGAGTGCATGGGCGCCTTCGGGAACCTGCCCGTGGCCCTCGAGGGGCAGCCGCCCATCGTGGCCGAGGTGCCGGACGGCGAGGAGCTCATCGACGCCGCGGGCCGGTCGGGCTACGTGCAGTGGCTGTTCCGGCCCGTGCGCGGGGGCCTGTGGGCCGAGGTGGCCGAGGACGCGACGCTCGAGCAGGGCGGCTACCGCAACCCGCCGTGCCCCGTGCTGTCGGCGCCCACGCGGCCCGGCACGGACCGGCGCGTGGTCTACCAGTTCGGGCGCTGCGACCGGCTGGTGACCTGAGCGCGCCGCCTAGAGCGGTTTCTTCAGCGTGATGGCCCCGCGGATCATCCCCACCGCGTAGCCGGTGCCGCGGTCGGCGGGGTACAGCGCCCCCAGCTTCTCGCGCACCGCCGGGTCCAGCTTGTCCTGCGGGCCGTGGCAGGCGAGGCAGGGCTCGGCCACGGGCAACGCCTTCATGTAGCGGTAGGTGCGCGCGCCGTTCTCCGTCACGACTTCCCCGCGCTCGATCGTCTTCGGGCTCTCGCCGGCGGCCGCGCGGCGGTCGAAGTCCTCGAGCACGCCCTTCTCCCAGGCGTCCGGGACGGCTTTCGGGTTGCGGTTGCGCAGGCTCACGCGGCGGATGGCCCAGCCCGATTCCTGCGAGGCGGCCCTGGCGAGCGCCGGCGCCTTCTCGCGGCACACGCCGATGGCGCCGGCGGGCCCGCCGCGCTCGATCTCCTCGGTGAGGATGGTCAGGAGCTTTCCGGGCAGGGCGCCCGCGACCTTGCGGGCCTCGGGCAGGAGGTCGTCGGCGCCGGCGGCGGGCAAGGCCGCGGCCAGGGCGGCGGCGAGGAGGAGCGCTTTCATGGGGTCTCCGGTTCCGGGAGTCGATAGGGTGGCCGAGGCTTCCATCTAGCCGCGCCCCCGGGTGGGGCCGCAATACCTCTTTGGGCGCACCCCGGGCGGGGCTGTGAGCGCCCACTTACACGAATGGGACCATCGGGAAGGGCTCGGGCTCTTGAAGTCCGCCGGCCACGCCACTATTATTAGCACTCGCCGCGGGTGAGTGCTAATCGCCCGCCATATTCGCGTCGGGGATCCCGTCCCTGATGGACAGTCCGCAACACCCAGAGACCAATCGAGGAGTCCAGAAATGAAACTGCGTCCGCTGCATGACCGCGTGATCGTCAAGCGCCTGGAAGAGGAGCGCAAGACCGCCTCCGGCATCGTCATCCCCGACACCGCCGCCGAGAAGCCCGACCAGGGCGAGGTGCTCGCCGTCGGCCCCGGCAAGAAGAACGAGGAAGGCAAGCTCTCCCCCGTCGACGTCAAGGTCGGCGACAAGATCCTCTTCGGCAAGTACTCCGGCACCACCGTCAAGATCGACGGCGAGGAGCTGCTGGTGATGCGCGAGGAAGACATCATGGCCGTCGTGGCCTGACCGCCAACCCCATTCGAATCGAGAGGAAACAGCCATGGCTGCAAAAGACGTCAAGTTCAAGGAACACGCGCGCGTGCGCATGATCGCCGGCGTGAACGTGCTCGCCGATGCGGTGAAGGTCACCCTGGGCCCCAAGGGCCGCAACGTGGTGCTCGAGCGCTCCTTCGGCGCGCCCACCGTCACCAAGGACGGCGTGTCGGTCGCGAAGGAGATCGAGCTCAAGGACAAGTTCGAGAACATGGGCGCGCAGATGGTGAAGGAAGTCGCGTCCAAGACCAGCGACGTGGCCGGTGACGGCACCACCACCGCCACCGTGCTCGCCCAGTCGATCGTGACCGAGGGCATGAAGTTCGTCGCCGCGGGCATGAACCCGATGGACCTCAAGCGCGGCATCGACAAGGCCGTGGCCGCCACCATCGACGAGCTGAAGAAGATCAGCAAGCCCTGCACCACCTCCAAGGAGATCGCCCAGGTCGGCTCCATCTCCGCCAACTCCGACGAGAACATCGGCAAGATCATCTCGGACGCGATGGACAAGGTCGGCAAGGAAGGCGTGATCACGGTCGAGGACGGCAAGTCGCTCGAGAACGAGCTGGACGTCGTCGAGGGCATGCAGTTCGACCGCGGCTACCTGTCGCCCTACTTCATCAACAACCCGGATCGCCAGATCGCCGTGCTCGAGGACCCGTACGTCCTCCTGCACGACAAGAAGATCTCCAACATCCGCGACCTCCTGCCGGTGCTCGAGCAGGTGGCCAAGGCCGGCAAGCCGCTGCTCATCGTCGCCGAGGACGTCGACGGCGAGGCGCTCGCCACCCTGGTGGTGAACAACCTGCGCGGCATCCTCAAGACCTGCGCCGTGAAGGCCCCGGGCTTCGGCGACCGCCGCAAGGCCATGCTCGAGGACATCGCCATCCTCACCGGCGGCACCGTCATCGCCGAGGAGCTGGGCCTGAAGATCGAGAACGTCACCCTCAAGGATCTCGGCCGCGCCAAGCGCGTCGAGATCGCAAAGGAGGACACCACGATCATCGACGGCGCCGGCAAGGAAGACCAGATCAAGGCCCGCGTCACCACGATCCGCAAGCAGATCGACGAGGCCACCAGCGACTACGACAAGGAAAAGCTCCAGGAGCGCGTGGCCAAGCTCGCCGGCGGCGTGGCGGTGATCAAGGTCGGCGCCGCGACCGAGGTCGAGATGAAGGAGAAGAAGGCCCGCGTCGAGGACGCGCTGCACGCCACCCGTGCGGCCGTCGAGGAAGGCATCGTCCCGGGCGGCGGCGTGGCGCTGCTTCGCGCCAAGGAAGCCGTGGCCAAGGTGAAGGGCGACAACGCCGACCAGGAAGCGGGCATCAAGATCGTGCTGCGCGCGATCGAGCAGCCCCTGCGCGAGATCGCCCGCAACGCCGGCGACGAGCCGAGCGTGGTGGTGAACAAGGTGCTCGAGGGCAAGGGCAACTACGGCTACAACGCCCAGACGGGCGAGTACGGCGACATGGTCGGGATGGGCGTGCTCGACCCCACCAAGGTCACGCGCTGCGCGCTGCAGAACGCGGCCTCCGTCGCGGCCCTCATGCTCACCACCGATGCGATGGTCGCGGAGCTGCCCAAGGAAGACAAGGGCATGGCCGGCGGCATGGGCGGCGGCATGGGCGGCATGGGCGGCATGGACGGGATGGACATGTAGGACCTTCGTCCCACCGGCGCGGGCGGCACGCCTCCCGCGCCGGCAGGACACGAAGAAGGGCCCGCCTCGGCGGGCCCTTTTCCTTTGCGCTGCCGCAATGCCGGGGCGCCCGGGCGAGGCGATGATTCCCACCTTCCCGCGCCATCCCCCGGCGAGAGACCATGCAAGTCACCGAGCTCGCTCCCGCCCTCGTCCTCACCACCGCCGGTGGCGTCCTCGCCCGCTGGGTGCCGCTGCCGCTGCCCATCTTCCTCGTGGTGGTGGGCGGCGCCGCCTCGTTCCTCCCGGGCTTCGACAGCGTGTCGGTGGATCCGGAGGTCTTCCTGCTGCTCTTCATCCCGCCGCTGCTCTTCGCCGACGCGCGCGTGCTGCCGCGCCGCGACCTGCTGAAGGTGCTGCGCCCCGTGCTGCTGCTCGCGCTGGGCCTGGTGGTGCTCACGGTGGTGGCGGTGGGCTACTTCATCCACTGGCTGGTGCCCGCCATCCCGCTCGCGGTGGCCTTCACCCTGGGCGCCATCGTCTCGCCCACCGACGCCGTGGCCACCGTCGCCACCACGGCGAGCGTGCCGCTGCCGGCGCGCGTGACGCACATCGTCAACGCCGAGAGCCTGCTCAACGACGCCACGGGCCTGGTGGCCTTCAAGCTCACCGTCGCGGCCGCCGCCGCCGCGAGCCACGCCACCATGAACGAGGTCACCGGCCAGTTCGTGATCCTCTCCGGCGGGGGCCTGTGCGTGGGCGTGGTGGTCGAGTGGGTGAGCCGCAAGATCCGCGAGCGGCTCATCGCGCTGCGCTCCGACGACCCGGTGGTGCACACGCTGCTCACGGTGATCACGCCCTACGCCGCCTACCTCACCGCGGAGTGGCTGGGCGTCTCCGGCATCCTCGCCGTCGTCTCCTCGGGCCTGTGGGCGGGCGGCCAGGAGGTGAAGGGCCTCTCGCCGGAAGGCCGCCGCCACGCGCGCGAGGTCTGGCGGATGATCTCCTGGGTGTTCAACGGCCTGGTCTTCATCCTGCTCGGGCTGCAGCTGCGCCAGATGGTGGCGGGCGTGTCGGACCTGCCCGCGGCGGACCTCGCGCTGTGGGCGATCGCGCTTTGGGCGCTGCTCATGGCGATGCGCCTGGGGTGGGTGTTCAGCTCGGCGTACCTGCGCTTCTGGCTGGGGTGGGGCTGGGCGGGCGGCCGCGAGGGGCCGGATGCGCGGCGCATCTTCCTCGTCGGCTGGGCGGCGGTGCGCGGCTCCATCACGCTCGCCACGGCCCTGTCGCTGCCGCTGCTCAACGCCGCGGGCGAGCACTTCCCGGCGCGCGAGCTCGTCGTCTTCCTCGCCGCCGCCACCATCGTCCTCACCCTCGCGCTCAACGGCGTGCCGCTGCCGTGGATCATCCGGCGCCTGGGCGCGCCGGGCGACAACGAGACCGAGCACGAGGAGGAGGCGGCCCGCGCCGCGCTCGCCCGCGCCGCCATCGCCGTGGTGCGCCCCGTGGCCGCGCGCCTGACGGACCCGGAGGACCGCGCCTTCTCCCAGGCGCTGCTCGCGCGCTACGAAGGCAAGGTGGACCTGCACGAGCTCGCGCCCGAGGCCGCAGCCTTGCGCACGGCGCACGTGGCCACCGCCCGCCAGCTGCGGCTGGAGGCCATCGCCGCCGAGCGCCGGCGCCTGCACGAGCTGCTCGCCGAGGACGCCATCAACGACGAGACGGCTAGCCTCATCGAGCAGGAGCTGGACGAGCGCGAGATCGTGAGCTCGGCCGACCCGGACCGGGGCTAGCGGGCCGTGGACCCGGGCGAGGAGGGCGATCCGGCGGACGAGGCGCTCCTCGCGCAGTGCCGCGCCCGCGCGCTCGCGCTGCTGCGGGCCAACCTCGCGCCGGAGGGCATCCTCGCCTGCGCCGACCAGGAGCGCGCGCGCCAGCGCCACTACCGCTCCGTGTTCGGGCGCGACGCCGCCATTTGCGCGCTGGCGATGGCGACGAGCGGCGAGCCCTCGCTGGTGGCCGGCGCGGTCGCGGGCCTCGCCACGCTCGCGGCGCACCAGGCGCCCAACGGCCAGATTCCCAAGCTCGTGCACCACGAGCCGGCGGAGCCCGACTTCTGGTACCTGGGCTGCCTCGACGCGAGCCTCTGGTGGCTGGTCGCCGTGGACGCGCTGGACCGCACGGGCGCGGCGCCGCGCCTTCGCGAGCGGTTCGCGCGCGAGGCCGGGCTCGCGCTGCGCTGGCTGCAGGCGCAGGAGCACCAGCGCTTCTTCCTGCTGCAGCAGAACGAGGCGAGCGACTGGGCCGACATCATGCCGCGCTCGGGATTCGTGCTGTACTCCAACGCCCTCTGGCTCGAGGTGAAGCGGCGCTGGGACGTGCCGGGGCGCGAGGCCACGCGCGAGCACGCGAACCGGCTGCTGCGGCCCTTCGGCCCGGCGCGCGCCGCCGACCGCCGCGCCGAGCTCCTCGCGGCCCATGCGCGCGAGCACGCGCGCGACCGCGGCGCCTACCTCTCCTACGTGAACTTCGCCTCCTTCGGCGACGAGGGCGACGTGCTGGGCAACGCCCTCGCGGTGCTCTTCGGCCTGCCCCCGGAGGGCGAGGCCGCCGGCGTGATGCGCGCCCTCCAGGCCGAGGGCGTGGACGAGCCCTATCCGGTGCGCGTCACCTGCGAGCCCATCGAGCCCGGCAGCCCGCAGTGGCGGCCGTACATGGCGCGCCACGGGCAGAACTTCGCCTGGCAGTACCACAACGGCGGCATCTGGCCCTTCGCGGGCGGCTTCTGGGTGGCGGCGCTCGCCCGCGCGGGCCTGGCGGACGACGCCCGCCGCGCGCTCGTGCGGCTGGCCCGCGCCAACGCCCTGGACGACTGGGGCTTCCGCGAGTGGCTGCACGGCCGCAGCCACGCGCCTTCGGGCATGCGCGGCCAGTCGTGGAACGCGGCTGCCTTCCTGCTCGCGCAGCAGGCGCTCGCGGGCGGCGCGGTCCTCGGGGAAGCGCCGGCGCCCTAGCGGCGCGGGTGCAGCTCGCGGCGCAGGTACCCGAGCTTGCGGCTGCGCTCGAGCGACTGCGCGAAGGCGGGCAGCTCCAGCCCGAAGCGCGCGCGCAGCGCCTCGGCCTGCCGGCCGATCCAGCGCCAGCGCGGCTCGAAGCCCGGGTCGCGGAAGGCGAAGGCGAGGTAGTTGCCGTCGTCGGCGATGGGCAGCAGCAGCGCGTTGCCCTCGTAGGCGGCGCGGATGGTGGCCAGGTGCGCGGCGCGCTCGGCCGGCTCGCCCACGAGGTTGGCCACCAGCAGCCCGCGCGGCGTGAGCAGCGCGCGCGCCGCGGCGTGGAAGGCCGGCGTGTCCAGGCCCGGCGCCACGCCGTCGCGGTCGAAGGCGTCCACCAGCACCACGTCGAAGCGCTCCTCGCACTGCGCCACGAACTGCGCGGCCTCCGCGGCCAGCACGCGCAGGCGCGGGCCGTCCGGCGGCAGCAGGAACTGCTCGCGGAAGGCGATCACGTCCGGGTCCACCTCCACGGCCGTCACGCGCGCGCCGGGCAGGTGGCGCAGGCACCAGCGCGCGAGCGAGCCGCCGCCCAGCCCCAGCATGAGGATCTCGCGCGGCGCCGGCACGAACAGCACGAACGCGGCCATGCGGCGCGTGTAGGCGAAGGCGAGCGCGTCGGGGTCCGCCAGGCGCATCTCGGTCTGGATGAAGTCGCGCGTGAAGTAGAGCGAGCGCACGCCCGCCTCCTCGATCACGAAGGGCCGGCCGTACTCGCCCGAGACGACCTGCGCCGCGAGCGCGCGCGCGTCCGCCTCCGGCGGCTCG
>JAKOWJ010000056.1 GCA_029781595.1 Pseudomonadota bacterium
CGTCACGTGGTTCCAGGTCTCGCCGCCGTAGCAGCCCGCGTTCATGGCGAGCGCCCCGCCCACGGTGCCGGGCACGCCTGCCATCCACTCGGCGCCGGCCCCGCCGTGGCGCGCGACGAAGCGCGCCAGGTGCGGCAGCGGCACGCCCGCCCCGGCCCGCACCTCGATCCGGTCCGGCGCCGTGCCGGTCACGTCGATGCCGCCCAGCGCGTGGTGGGTGAAGACCACGGCGCCGTCGAAGCCGCCGTCGCGCACCAGCAGGTTGCTGCCCAGTCCCACGAACAGCACCGCCTCGTCCGCCGGGCGAGAGGCCAGGAACGCCTGGAGGTCCGGCACGTCCACGGGGTGGAAGGCGAGGCGGGCGCGCCCGCCGGCGCGCCAGCTCACGTGCCGCGCCATGGGCTCGTCCGCGCGCAGCTCGCCGCGCAGGGCCGGGGGGGTGAGCCGCTTCGCCTCGCTCATGTCCATGCCCTCACTCCGCGCCCGGGCCGCCGCCGGCGCGGGCGAGTTCCGGCGCGAGGCCGGCCACGGAGCCCGCGCCCATGGTCACCACCACGTCGCCATCGCGCACCGCGGCGAGCACCGCGTCGCGCATCTCGCCGGCCTCGGCCACGAAGACGGGCTCCACGCGGCCGGCCACGCGCACGGCGCGCACCAGGGCGCGGCCGTCCGCGGCCACGATGGGGCTCTCGCCGGCCGGGTAGACGTCGGCAAGCACCAGCGCGTCCGCGCCGGAGAGCACGCGCACGAAGTCCTCGAAGAGGTCCCGCGTGCGCGTGAAGCGGTGCGGCTGGAAGGCGAGCAGCACGCGCCGGCCGGGGAAGGCGCCGCGCACGGCCGCGAGGGTGGCGGCCATCTCCGCCGGGTGGTGGCCGTAGTCGTCGACCAGCGCGAAGCGGCCGCCGCCGGGAAGGGCCACCTCGCCGAATCGCTGGAAGCGCCGCCCGACGCCCGTGAACTCCGAGAGCGCCTTCGCGATCGCGGCGTCCGGCGCGCCCACCTCGCGCGCGACGGCGATGGCGGCCAGCGCGTTGAGCACGTTGTGCTCGCCGGGCAGGTTGAGCGTCACCTCCAGGGGCGCCGCCCCCTGGCACGCCGCGCGGAAGCGCATGCGCCCGCCGTCCCAGCGCACGTCCTCGGCGCGCAGGTCGGCGTCGCTGCGGATGCCGTAGGTCACCATGGGCCGCGCCACGTCGCGCAGGATGGAGCGCGCGTGCTCGTCGTCCTTGCACACGACCGCCAGGCCCCAGAACGGCAGGTGGCCCAGGAACTCCACAAAGGCGCCCTTCAGGCGCTCGAAGTCGTGGCCGTAGGTCTCCATGTGGTCGGCGTCGATGTTGGTGACCACCGAGACCACGGGCTGCAGGTAGAGGAAGGAGGCGTCCGACTCGTCGGCCTCGGCCACGAGGAACTCGCCCTTGCCCAGCCGCGCGTTGGTGCCGATGGAGTTCAGGCGCCCGCCGATCACGCAGGTGGGGTCGAGCCCGGCCTCGCCCAGCACCGCGGCCACGAGCGAGGTCGTGGTCGTCTTGCCGTGCGTGCCCGCCACGGCGATGCCCTGCTTGAAGCGCATGAGCTCGGCCAGCATCATGGCGCGCGGCACGACGGGCACGTGCGCCTCGCGCGCGGCCGCCACCTCGGGGTTGTCGGGCTTGACGGCCGTGGACACCACGACCGCGTCGGCCCCGGCCACGTTCGCCGCCGCGTGGCCGATGGCCACGCCCATCCCCAGGCCGCGCAGGCGGCGCACCACCGCGCTCTCGGCGATGTCGCTGCCGCTCACCGCGTAGCCCAGGTTCGCGAGCACCTCGGCGATGCCCGACATGCCCGAGCCGCCGATGCCCACGAAGTGGATGCGCTTCACCTTGTGCTTCACGCGGCGCCTCCGGCCAGGGACTCGCACAGGTCCGCGCACTGGCGCGTGGCCTCCGGGCGGCCCAGCGCGCGCGCCGCGCGCGCCATCGCGAGGAGCCGCTCGCGCGTGAGGCCCGCCAGGAGCGCGGCGAGGGCCGCGGGCGTCGTCTCGAGCTGCTTCAGGTGCACCGCCGCCTCGCGCGTGGCGAGGTGGCGCGCGTTGCCCGCCTGCTCGTCGGCCACGAACCAGGGCAGCGGGAAGAGGACGGCCGCCACGCCGGCCACGGCGATCTCCGCCACGGTGATGGCGCCGGCGCGGGCCACCAGCACGTCGCACCACGCGTAGCGCGCGGCCATGTCGTCGACGAAGGCGAGCACCTCGGCCTGCACGCCCGCCTCGCGGTAGGCGCGCTCGAGCGCCTCGAGGTTGCGCCCGCCGGCCTGGTGCACGACCACCGGCCGCTCCTGCGCCGGCAGCGCCGCGAGCGCCGCCACCACCAGCTCGTTGAGGGTCTGCGCGCCCAGGCTCCCGCCCACCACCAGCAGCCGCAGCGGCCCCGTGCGCCCCGCGTAGCGCGCCTCCGGAGGCGGCACCTGCGCGATGTCCTCGCGCACCGGCGTGCCCAGCCACTCGACGCGCCGGGGCCGCGGGATGCGGTCGCCGACCGCGTGGCCCGTCCTCGCCTCGAACGCGCCCTCCATGCCGGCCACGACGCGGTCGGCCACGAGGGCGAGCGCGCGGTTGGCCAGGCCCGCCGTCGCGCCGGGCTCGTGCACCACGAGGGGCCTGCCCCAGAGCGCGGCCATCATGCCGCCGGGAAAGGCGACGTAGCCGCCCATCGAGAGCACGACGTCGGGCCGCACGCGGAAGAGGACGACGCTCGCCTGCCAGAACGCCCGCAGCAGGCGAAGCGGCAGCAGCAGCCAGGCGAGCGCGCCCTTGCCGCGCACGCCGCCCATCGCGATCGCGTGCATCGGGTACCCGGCCTTCGCGACCAGGCCGCCTTCCATCCCCGAGGGCGTGCCCAGCCAGGCCACGCGCCAGCCGCGGGCCGCGAGCTCGCGCGCGATGGCGATGCCGGGGAAGACGTGCCCGCCCGTGCCCGCCGCCATGACGAGGATCGTGCGGCTCACAGCGAGCCCCCCCTCATCAGGTAGCGATTCTCGAAGTCGATGCGCAGGAGGATCGCCACCGCGACGCAGTTGACGACGATGCCGGTGCCGCCGAAGGACAGGAACGGGAGCGTGAGGCCCTTGGTGGGCAGCAGGCCCATGTTCACGCCCATGTTGATGAAGGCCTGCACGGCGAGCCACACGCCGATGCCCTGGGCGACGAGCGCCGCGTAGTAGCGCTCCAGGCTCGCGGCCTGCCGCCCGACCGCGAAGGCGCGCGTGACGAGGAAGCCGAAGAGCGCGATGACGGCGGCCACGCCCGCGAAGCCCAGCTCCTCGGCGATCACCGCGAGCAGGAAGTCCGTGTGCGCCTCCGGCAGGTAGAAGAGCTTCTCCACCGAGGCGCCCAGGCCCACGCCCAGCCACTCGCCGCGGCCGAAGGCGATGAGCGAGTGCGAGAGCTGGTAGCCCTTGCCGTAGGCGTCGGCCCACGGGTCCATGAAGCCGAGGATGCGCTGCAGGCGGTAGGGCGAGGAGACGATGAGCACCACGAAGGCGACGGCGAGCCCGATCGCGAGCGCGACGAAGATGCGCCAGTTGAGCCCGCCCAGGAAGAGGATGGCCATGGCGATGGCGGTGACCACCACGAGCGCGCCGAAGTCCGGCTCGCGCAGCAGGAGCCCGGCCACCATGAACATCACGGCGAACATCGGCAGGAAGCCCTTCTTCAGGTCGTCCATGAAGGCGGCCTTGCGCACCGTGTAGTCCGCGGCGTAGAGCACGACCAGCAGCTTCATCCCCTCCGAGGGCTGGAAGTTGGCCGGCCCCAGCGCGATCCAGCGGCGCGCGCCGTTCACCTCGCGCCCCACGCCCGGGATGAGCACCAGCACCAGCGCGCCCACGCCGGCCATGAAGAGCCAGGGCGCCGCGGCCTGCCAGTGGCGCAGCGGCACCTTGAAGGCGAGCGCGCCGGCGACCACGCCCACGGCGAGGAAGGCGCCGTGGCGGGCGAGGAAGTACCAGGAGCGGAACCCCGTGAACCGCTCCGCGTCCGCCATGGCGATCGAGGCCGAGTACACCATCACCAGGCCGAAGGCGGCCAGGATCACGGCGCTGAAGGCGAGCCCCAGGTCGACGGCGGTGTCGCGGCGGGCGGGGTTGTAGAGCATCAGGGCCCGAGCCTTTCCGCGAGGGCGCGCGCGGCGGCCGCGAAGGCCTCGCCGCGGTGGCGGTAGCTCGCGAACATGTCCAGGCTCGCGCAGGCGGGCGAGAGCAGCACCGCGTCGCCGGCCTGCGCCAGGTCGAAGGCCGAGTCGACGGCCGCCTCGATCGAGCCGGCGCGCACGCAGGGCACGCCCGTGGGGGCCAGCGCGTCGGCCAGGGCCGGCGCGTCGCGGCCGATGAGCACCACGGCGCGGGCGTGGTCCCGCACCGCGGGCCGCAGCGGCGCGAAGTCCTGCCCCTTGCCGTCGCCGCCGGCGACCAGCACGACGCGCTCGCGCATGCCCGACAGCGCCGCCACCGTCGCGCCGACGTTGGTGCCCTTGGAGTCGTCGTAGAAGGTGACGCCGCGCGCCTTCGCCACGGGCGCCAGGCGGTGCGGCAGGCCGCGGAACCCGCGCATCGCCCGCACCGGCGCCTCGCCCTCGATGCCCACGGCGTGGCACAGCGCGTGCGCCGCCAGCGCGTTGGCCGCGTTGTGCAGGCCCGGCATGCCCAGCTCGCCCAGGGCGAGCAGGGGCTCGGCGCCGTGCACCAGCCGGTCGCCGTCCAGCCCCCACTCCGCGTCGTCCAGGGGCGCGTCCATCCCGAAGGTGCGCGCCGCGCCGTTGCCCATGCCCAGGCTCCACGGGTCGTCGCGGTTCACCACGCGCGCGGCGCAGTGGCGGAAGATGCGCGACTTGGCCAGGGCGTAGTCGGCCAGCGTGTCGTAGCGGTCCAGGTGGTCCTGCGAGAGGTTGAGCATGGCCGCCGCGTCGAGCGAGAGGCTGGAGGTGGTCTCGAGCTGGTAGCTCGAGAGCTCGATCACGTACACCTCGGCGTGGCCCTCGCGCTCGGCCTCGCCCAGCGCGTCGAGCACCGGCAGGCCGATGTTGCCCGCCACCACGGTGCGCCGCCCGGCCGCGCGCGCCATGGCGCCCGCGAGCGCGGTCACGGTGCTCTTGCCGTTGGTGCCGGTGACGCCGATCACGCGCGCCCCGGGCGCGGCCCGCGCCATCTCGCGGCCGAAGATCTCGACGTCGCCCACGACCTCGATGCCGCGCTCGAGCGCCGCCCGGAGGACCGGTTCGCGAAGCGCAATGCCCGGACTCGCAGCGACCGCATCCACCCCCGCCAGGATCTCCGGTCGGAAGGGCCCCAGGTCGGCGCGCAGGCCGGGAACGGCGTCGCGGGCCGCCGCCAGGGCCGGCGGGGCCGCGCGGCTGTCGGCGGCGCGAAGGCGCGCGCCGCGGCGCGCCAGCCAGCGAAGGCACGAGAGCCCGGTGTCGCCGAGCCCCAGCACGAGAACCGTCCTGCCCGACCAGTCGTCATGTGCCATCTCCCCGCCTAGCGAAGCTTCAGCGTCGAGAGCCCGAAGAGCACCAGCATCATCGTGATGATCCAGAAGCGGACCACCACCTGGTTCTCCTTCCAGCCCTTGAGCTCGTAGTGGTGGTGCAGCGGCGCCATGCGGAAGACGCGCCGGCCGGTGAGCTTGAACGAGGCCACCTGGATCATCACCGAGAGCGTCTCCACCACGAAGACGCCGCCCATGATGAAGAGCACGATCTCCTGGCGGACGACCACGGCCACCACGCCGAGCGCCGCGCCCAGGGCGAGCGCGCCCACGTCGCCCATGAACACCTCCGCCGGGTACGCGTTGAACCACAGGAACGCGAGGCCCGCCCCGGCGATGGCGGCGCAGAAGACGGCCAGCTCGCCCGCGCCGGAGATGAACGGGAACCCGAGGTACTTCGAGAACACCGCGTGCCCGGTCACGTACGCGAAGACGGCGAGCGCGCCCGCGATCATCACGGTGGGCATGATGGCCAGGCCGTCGAGCCCGTCGGTGAGGTTCACGGCGTTCGAGCTGCCCACCACCACGAAGAAGCCCAGGATCACGAAGCCCACCGCGCCCAGCGGGATGGCCACCGTCTTGAAGAAGGGCACCAGCAGCTCGGTCTGCGCCGGCAGCTTCGCGCTCCAGGCGAGCGCGGCCACCGCGACGAAGGCGATGATCGACTGCCAGAAGAGCTTGGCGCGCGCCGACAGGCCCTTGGGGTTGCGGTGCACGACCTTGCGCCAGTCGTCCACCCAGCCGATGGCGCCGAAGCCGAGCGTGGTGGCGAGGCAGATCCACACGTAGCGGTTGTCGAGGTCCGCCCACAGGAGCGTGGTGACCGCCACCGCCACCAGGATGAGGGCGCCGCCCATCGTCGGCGTGCCCGACTTCACGAGGTGCGTCTGCGGGCCGTCGTCGCGCACGGACTGGCCGATCTTGTAGGCCGTGAGCCGGCGGATCATGGCCGGGCCGATGAGGAAGGAGATCGCGAGGGCCGTGAGCGCGGCCAGCACCACCCGCAGCGTGATGTAGGTGAAGACGTTGAAGAGGCGGATCTCCCCCGCCAGGCGCTGGGCCAGCTCATGCAGCATGGCGGTCCTCCGCGGCCAGGCGCTCGACGACCCGTTCCATGCGCATGAAGCGCGAGCCCTTCACCAGGAGCGTCGCGCCAGGCCCGGCCTCCGCGCCGGCGGCCGCCACCAGCGCCTCGAGGTCGGCGAAGTGCGTCGCGCCCTCGCCGAAGGCCTCCACCGCGTGCAGGCTCTCGGGCCCCAGCGCGAGCAGCCGCTCGATGCCGGCGCCGCGCGCGAAGGCGCCGATCTCCGCGTGCAGGCTCGCCGCGCCCTCGCCCAGCTCGCCCATGTCGCCCATCACCAGCACGCGGCGCCCGGGCAGGCGCGCGAGCACGCGGATGGCCGCCTTCATGGAGTCGGGATTGGCGTTGTAGGTGTCGTCGACGAGCTCCGCGCCCGCGGCCGCGCGGCGGCGCTCGAGGCGCCCCGGCGTGCCCGCGAAGGCCGAAAGGCCCGCCTGGATCGCGCGCGGCGGCACGTCGAGCGCGAAGGCGCCCGCGCAGGCCGCGATGGCGTTGCGCGCGTTGTGCTCGCCCGGCACCTGCAGCGTCACCGCGAACGCGTCGGTGGGCGTGGTCAGGCGCAGCTGCCCGCCGTCCACGCGGCCGCGCACGACGGCGCCCTCGGCCGTGCCGAAGTCCACCACGCGGTGCCCGGCCGCCAGGCCCCGCCAGTAGTCCGCGAAGGGCTCGTCGGCGTTCACGAGCGCGATCCCGCCCGGGCGCAGGCCCGAGTAGATCTCGCCCTTGGCGCGGGCGATGGCCTCCAGCGAGCCCAGCATCCCGATGTGCGCGCGGTGCGCGTTGTTCACGAGCGCCGCGTCCGGCGAGGCGAGGCGCGTGAGGGTGGCGATCTCGCCCAGGTGGTTCATGCCCATCTCGAGGACGGCGTAGCGGTGGTGCTCGCGCAGGCGCAGCAGCATCAGCGGCAGCCCGATGTCGTTGTTGAGGTTGCCCTCGGTGGCCAGCACGTCGCCGCGCCCGCCGCAGTGCGCGGCGAGGATGGCGGCCAGCATCTCCTTCACCGTCGTCTTGCCGTTGCTGCCGGTGAGGGCGAGCACGGGCAGCGCGAAGCGGGCGCGCCACGCGGCCGCCAGGCGCCCGAGGGCGGCGCGCGTGTCCGGCACCACGACCTGCGGCACCTCGCGCTCCGGCAGGCCGCGGCGCGAGACGAGCGCGGCCACCGCCCCCCGCGCGAGCGCCTCGCGCACGTACGCGTGTCCGTCGAAGCGCTCGCCGGCCAGGGCCACGAAGAGGTCGCCCGGCGCGACGGCGCGGCTGTCGGTGGTGACGCCCGAGAAGAGGACGCGCTCGCCCGCGGGCACGCCGCCGGCGGCGCGCGCGGCCTCGTCGAGGTCCATCATCGGGGCGCGGACGGGAAGCGGCGCGTTCATCGCGGCCTCGACGAGAGGGCGGCGAGCGCCACCTCGGCGTCGCGGAAGGGGTGGCGCACGCCGGCGATCTCCTGGTACGTCTCGTGGCCCTTGCCGGCCACCAGCACCACGTCGCCGGGGCGCGCCTGGTGCACGGCGGCGAAGATCGCCACCTGGCGCTCGGCGATGGCCTCCGCGGCGGCGCCCGCGCCGGCGCGCACCTGGTCGATGATGGCCTGCGGGTCCTCGCCGCGCGGGTTGTCGCTCGTGACGATCACCTGGTCCGCCAGGCGCGCGGCCGCCGCGCCCATCAGGGGGCGCTTGCCGGCGTCGCGCTCGCCGCCGCAGCCGAACACGCAGGCAAGGCGCCCGCCGGGCGCGACGATCGGGCGCACCGCGGCGAGGGCCTTCTCCAGCGCGTCGGGCGTGTGCGCGTAGTCGACGACCACGAGCGGCGCCTCGCCGCCCCCGAGCCGCTCGAGGCGGCCGGGCACGGGCGCCAGACGCGAGAGGGCCGCGGCGGCCTCCTCGAGCCCGACCCCGCTCGCGAGCAGCGTGCCCAGCACGGCCAGCAGGTTCGACACGTTGAAGGCGCCGACCAACGGGGCGGCGACCTCGCCCGTGCCCCAGTCGCCCTCCACGCGGAAGCGAAGGCCCGCGGCCGACTGCGCGACGCCCGCGGCGCGAAGGCGCCCTTGCGCGGTGCCGTAGCCGATCACCTCGGCCGCGCCGCCGGACAGCCGCCGCGCGAAGCGCCGGCCCCACTCGTCGTCGACGTTCACCACGCAGTGACGCACGCCGCGCGCGCCGAAGAGCGAGAACTTGGCCTCGGCGTAGGCCTCGAGCGTGCCGTGGTAGTCCAGGTGGTCGCGCGTGAGGTTGGTGAAGACGGCCACGTCGAACTTGATGCCCGCGGTGCGCCCCTGGTCCAGGCCGTGGCTGGAGACCTCCATGGCCGCCGCCTTGGCGCCGCGGCGCAGGTACTCGGCGAGTTCGCGCTGCAGGACCACCGGGTCCGGCGTGGTGTTGCGCGCCTCGGCGCGCTCGCCCACCAGGCCGTTGCCCAGCGTGCCCAGCACCGCCGCGCGCCGTCCCAGCCCGTCGAGCGCCTGGGCCACCCACTGCGCCACGGAGGTCTTTCCGTTGGGGCCCGTGACGCCCACCATCCACAGGCGCGCCGACGGGTCGCCGTGCACCAGGCCCGCGATGTCGCTCGCCTGGCCGCGCAGGTTGTCGATGGCGAGATTGGGCACGTCCCAGCGCGGGTCCCACTCGAAGCCGCGACGCTCCCAGATCACCGCCCCCGCCCCGTGCGCCACGGCCTCGGCGATGTACGCGCGCCCGTCGCGGGCGCTGCCGGGGTAGGCGAGGAAGACGGAGCCGAGCTTGACCTGCCGCGAGTCCGTGGTGAGGTCCAGCAGCGGCACGCCGAGCTGCGCCAGCCGGTCGCCGAGGCGGGCCGTGGCGGGGCGCGTGGGGTCGGCCACCACGATCATCCTTCCCCCGGCCCCGGGGCCGTCGCGGCGTGGGCGGCCCGCGGCAGGTCGGGCGCGCCCGCCTCGAGGGTGCGCGGCGCATCGGGCGGCACGGACAGCAGGCGCAGCGCCGCGCCCATCACCGAGGAGAAGACCGGCGCGCTCACGTCGCCGCCGTAGTACTTCGTGCCCGTCGGCGTGTCGAGCATCACCGCGACGATGAGGCGCGGGTCCGACACCGGCCCGAAGCCCACGAAGGAGGACACGTACTTGCGCTCGGCATAGCCGCCGGCCTCGGCCTTGTGCGCCGTGCCCGTCTTGCCGGCCACGCGGTATCCCGGCACCGCGGCGCGCGGCGCCGTGCCGCCCGGCCCCACGGCCATCTCCATCATGCGGGTGACCTCGCGCGCGGTCTCGGCCGAGACCAGCGGCTTGCCGATGGGCAGGCTGTCGCGGCGCACGAGCGAGATCGGCAGGAGCGTGCCGCCGCCGGTGAAGATGGTGTAGGCGCGCGCGATCTGCAGCAGCGAGACCGACAGGCCGTGGCCGTAGGCCATGGTCGCCTGCTCGATGGGCCGCCACTTGGCCGCCGGGCGCAGCACGCCCCGGGCCTCGCCCGGGAAGCCCGTGTGCGGCGCCACCCCGAATCCCAGGTCGTGGTAGAAGCGCGCCATGCGCTCGGCGCTCATGCGCAGCTGGATCTTGGCCGCGCCCACGTTGGAGGACTTCTGGATGACCTGCGCCACCGTGAGCAGGCCGTTGGCATGCGTGTCGCTGATGGTCCAGCCGCCGATCTTCATCGTGCCGTCGCCGGTCTGGATGGTCGTCTCCGGCTTGACGATCCCGTCCTCGAGCGCCGCGGCGACGGTGAAGGGCTTCATCGTGGAGCCCGGCTCGAAGAGGTCCGTCACGGACCGGTTGCGCGTCTGCCCGCCCTTGAGGTCGGCGCGGTTGTTGGGGTTGTAGTCGGGCTGGTTCACCAGGGCCAGCACCTCGCCCGTGCGCGCGTCGAGCATCACGAGCGAGCCGCCGCGCGCGCCGTTGGCCTGCACGGCGGCCCGCAGCTCGCGGTGGGCGAGGAACTGCAGGCGCTGGTCGATGGAGAGCACCACCTCGCCCCCGTCGCGCGGAACGCGGATCGACTCCACGTCCTCGACGATGCGGCCCTTGCGGTCCTTGATCACGCGCCGGCTGCCCGCCGCGCCCGCGAGCCGGTCCTGCTGGGCGAGCTCGATGCCCTCCTGGCCGCGGTCGTCGATGCCGGTGAATCCCACCACGTGCGCCATCACCTCGCCGGCGGGGTAGTAGCGGCGGTACTCGCGCTGCTGGAAGACGCCGGGCACGTCCAGCGCCATCACCTTGACGGCGCGGTCGGGCGGGATCTGGCGCCGCAGCCAGACGAACTGGCGATCCTTGTTGGCAACTTTCTGGCGGATCTCGTCCGGGTCGACGCCGATGGCGCGCGCCAGGGCGCGAAGCTTCGCGCCGTCGGCCTCGAAGTCCTCGGGGCTCGCCCAGATGGACTCCACGGGCGTGGACACCGCGAGCGGCTGGCCGTTGCGGTCCTTCACGGGCCCGCGCGAGGCGGGCATCTCCACCACGCGCCCGTAGCGCGCCTCGCCCTTCTGCTGCAGGAAGTCGTGGTCCAGGCCCTGCAGCCAGAAGGCGCGGCCCGCGAGCAGCGCGAACCCCGCGGTGGCGAGCACCAGCACCAGGCGCGAGCGCCAGCCCTCCAGGCGCAGGCGCAGCTGCGGCGTGCGCTTCTCGAACCTCAAGGCCGGGCCTCCGCGGGCGCGGGCGAGGTGACCAGGCGCGTGGCGGCCGGGTCGGGGATGCGCATGGCGAGCGAGCGCTCGGCCACCGCCTCCACGCGCTGGTGCGTGGCCCAGGTGCCCTGCTCGAGCTGCAGCTGCGTGAACTCCTCGTCCAGGCGCTTGGCCTCGGCCTGCGCCGCCTCGAGCGCGACGAAGAGCTTGCGCGCGCGGTGCTGGGCCGTGATCACTCCCAGCGCGCAGGCGACGGCCAGGGCGACGAGGAGCAGGTTCACGCGCACCATGGCCGCGCTCAGGCTCCCGTGCGCTCGGCCACGCGCAGCGTCGCGCTGCGGGCGCGGGGATTGGCCGCGACCTCGGCGGCCGTGGGGCGGATGGCGCGGCCCACCAGGCGCAGCGGCGGCACGGGCAGGTCGCGCGCGCGCACGGGCACGCCGCGCGGGAGCGCGTCCGCGCGCGAGCGCTCGCGCAGGAAGGTCTTCACCAGGCGGTCCTCCAGCGAGTGGAAGCTCACGACCGCCAGGCGCCCGCCCGGCTCGAGGAGGTCGACCGCCTGCGGCAGCGTCATCTCGAGCTCCGCAAGCTCTTGATTGACGTGAATCCGAAGAGCCTGAAAGGTCCGGGTCGCCGGATGCTTGCCCGGCTCGCGCGTCCGAACCGCGCCACCCACGACCGCGGCAAGCTGCCCTGTGGTCCGGAGAGGTTCGCGGCTCCTTGCCGCAACAATCGCTCTTGCAACCTGTTTAGCAAACCGTTCTTCCCCATGGCTTTCGATGACCTCCCTGATTTCTTGTTCTGTGGCCCGGTCCAGCCAGGCGGCGGCCGTCTCCCCCCGGGTGGGGTCCATCCGCATGTCGAGCGGGCCGTCGGCCGAGAAGCTGAAGCCCCGCTGCGGCTCGTCGAGCTGCGGCGACGAGACGCCCAGGTCCAGCAGCACCCCCGCCACGCGCGTGATGCCGCGCGCGGCGAGCTCGCGGGTCATCGTCGAGAATCGCCCATGGATCAGCTCAAGACGTCGATCTTCGATCGCGCGATGCGCAATCGCCGCGGGGTCCTGATCAAGAGCGAGAAGTCTTCCGCGAACACCGAGGCGGGCGAGGATGGCCGCGCTGTGCCCGCCGCGGCCAAAGGTGCCATCGACGTAGGTTCCGTCCGCGCGGATCCGGAGGGCAGCGACGGCTTCTTCGAGAAGGACCGGGACATGGGCGACCTCACTCACGGGGGGAAGGGACGGGGTGACCTGCGGGACCTTTCGCTTCGCGGCGGGCTCGGGATCCCGGGGGCACCGGCCGCCTCACAGCGAGAAGTTCTCCATCCCGGGCGGCAGGACGGGACTGCCGCCCGCCGTCAACCGGTCGAGCTGCTGCTGCCAGCGCTCGAGGTCCCATATCTCGTAGTAGCTCCCCTGGCCGACGAACATCACGCGCTTGTCGATGCCCGAGAAGGCGCGCAGCTCGGGGGAGATGAGCAGGCGTCCGGCCCCGTCGAGCGCGATCTCCTCGGCGAAGCCGACGAGCAGGCGCTTCCAGGGGTTGAACGCGGGATCGAGGCTGGGGAAGGCCATCACCTTCGCCCGCACCGGCTCCCAGGCCGGCGACGGGTAGAGCAGCAGGCACTTGTCCGGGTGGGCCGTGAGCACCACCGGCACCGTCCCGCCCTGCGTCAGGGAATCGCGCACGCGCGTCGGCACCGCCAGGCGGCCCTTCGCGTCGAGGTTGATCTGCGATGCACCCTGAAACACCGTGCTCCCCCCTTGGCGGGCCTTTCCGGTCGCCGGAAAGGCCGTTCTCCTAGGAATTCCCAGTTTTTCCCACTTCCGCACACTCTATTGAGTCGCCAGAGGGGAGTCAAGGGGGGATTTCGGGATTTTTTCTTGTGCGACAGGGACTTACGCGCGCTTTTTCACGAGATTTTTCGGAATACGATAACCAATACTTTCAATGGGTTATAAAACCTATTGAAAGTCGTTTGGTAAGATCCCGGGCAGGAGCGCCGTTCCGCCGTGCCGGAAGGCCCTCGTCGTGCTGCATCGCAGCATCCACCGTTGCTGCGCCGCCGCAATCGCAGCCGGTGGGGGCACCGACGCCCTCGTGGCGCGCATCCGGCGCGAGGACCGGCCGGCGCCCGTGGCCGCGCCGGGAAGGAAAAAAGAAGTGAAGCCGGCCTGTAAGCGGGATTCTGTTACGCCCCTCGCGGGGTATGACGGTCATCCCTCTGGGCGCCGCGTCGCCGCGGCGCTCTAGCCACCTACCCGCAGACTCGGCGGGCCGCGTCGTCGTCTGCCTATTTGGTGTTGCTCCGCGTAGAGATTGGCCGTTTCACCCCCGAAGGCACCGACGGCAACGACAGCCGGGGTGGCCCTCCGGGACTCGTCTCTGTTCCTCTGATCCGCGCCTCACGGCGGACGGGCGTTGCCCGCTACGCTGCCCTGTGGAGTCCCGACTTTCCTCCGCCGCGCGAACGCGACGGCGACCGTCCGGCCTGCTTCACCCCGTCATTCTACGGGCATTCCCGGCGCCGGGCCGGCCGCGGCCGGAAGTGTTCCGCGTCGTCGTACCACGATTCGCGCGCGGTCCCGGGGTGCCAGCCCGGGATGCCCATCGCGGGCAGGGGCGCCATCGCCCGCGGCGTGGGGAAGCGCCCGGGGTCCGCGAAGTGCGCCGCGAGGAGGGCGTCGGCACGCGCCACCTGCGCCGCCGGCGCGAGCGACGCGAATCCCCCGTCCACCTCGAGGAACACGGTCTTGGCCACGATGCCCGCGAAGGGGTCGAGCGCCTTCTCCAGCAGCGAGTGCCCGAAGGCCAGGAAGCGCACGCGCGCCGCGAGCGCCTCTCGCCGGTGCCAGAAGAGCGCCTTCCACTCGTGCGCGCGCACGAGGCCGGGCACCGCCGGGTCGCACGTGGCCACCGCGACGCCGCCCTCGTCGAAGAGCGTGAGCGCGTCGCGCGCGGGGCCGCGGCGGCGGGCCTCCGCCTCCCCGCCCGCCTCGAGCAGGGTCGCGTGCTGCGCGTTGAGGGCCGCCTTCGTCCGCGGCCACGCGAGCCAGGCGAGCGCGTTGAACAGGTCGTGCCAGTTCTCCGGCCGCGTCTCCACCTCCCCGTCGCGCGCGATGCGCAGCTCGTACGGCGGGAGGGAACGCTCGCCCGGCGCGCGCGGCGGCACGAAGCGAAGCGGCCGGCCGCGACCCGTGGCGATGCCCGCCGCGAGCGCGTTGAGCGCCTCGAGGGTGGGCCAGCGCGCGGGGTCCAGCCGCTCGACGAATGGCGCCACGGGCGCGAAGGCGGGGCCGGCCAGGCGCGGGCGCGCCGCCGCCCAGTCCACCGCCGCGGCCCTCAGCCGCGCTGGCGCCAGGCGAGGCGCTCGCCGGCGCGCAGCGGCACCACCGTCCCGTCGCCGAACGGGTAGTGCGCCGGCACCTCCCAGGAGGCCTTCTCGATCGTGACCGTGCCCGCGTTGCGCGGCAGGCCGTAGAAGTCGGCGCCGAATCGGCTCGCGAAGCCCTCCAGCCGGTCGAGGGCGCCCTCGCGCTCGAAGACCTCGCAGTAGAGCTCGAGCGCGGCGTGCGCGGTGTACAGCCCCGCCGAGCCGCAGCACGACTCCTTGGCCCCGCGCTCGTGCGGCGCCGTGTCGGTGCCCAGGAAGTACTTCGGGTCGCCCGAGACGGCCGCCCGCACCAGCGCCAGGCGGTGCGGCTCGCGCTTGAGCACCGGCAGGCAGTAGTGGTGCGGGCGGATGCCGCCGGCGAAGATCGCGTTGCGGTTGAGCAGCAGGTGGTGCGCCGTGATGGTGGCGGCCACCGTCTCCGGCGCGCGCGCCACGAAGTCCGCGGACTCGCGCGTGGTGATGTGCTCGAGCACCACGCGCAGGCGCGGGAAGCGCGCCACCAGCGGGCGCAGCACCGTCTCGAGGAACGCCGCCTCGCGGTCGAAGACGTCCACGGCCGGGTCCGTCACCTCGCCGTGCACCAGGAGCGGCATCCCGGCCGCGGCCAGGGCCTCGAGGGCCGCGTCGCAGCGGCGGATGTCGGTCACGCCCGAGTCGGAGTTGGTGGTGGCGCCGGCCGGGTAGTACTTCACCGCCTTCACGAACCCGGAGGCCTTCGCGCGCGCGATCTCGTCGGGCGCCGTGTTGTCGGTGAGGTAGAGCGTCATGAGCGGCTCGAAGGCCGCCCCGGCGGGCAGCGCCGCGAGGATGCGCTGGCGGTAGGCCGCGGCCATCGCCACCGTGGTGACCGGCGGGCGCAGGTTCGGCATGACGATGGCGCGCGCGAACTGGCGGGCCGTGGCACCCACTACGGAGCGCATCGCCTCGCCGTCGCGCAGGTGGACGTGCCAGTCGTCCGGCCGGGCGAGGGTGAGCGTCTCGGGCATGCCGCGATTATAGCCGCGCGCCGCCGCGCCCTAGCCCGCGCCCGGCCCGTCGCCCTTCATCGCCAGCGCCATCGCGTAGAGCTCGCCGCGCGGCCGGCCCGTCAGGCGCGCGGCCAGGGCCGCCGCCTGCTTCACGGAGAGCTCGGCGAGCAGCGTCTCGAGCACGCGCCGCGGGTCGAGCGCCGGCGACTCCTCCACGGGCCGCGCCTCCACGACGAGCGCGAACTCGCCGCGGGAGCGGTTGGGGTCCTCGCCCAGCCACGCGACCGCCTGCGCGAGGGGCACGCGGGTGATGGTCTCGAAGCGCTTGGTGAGCTCCCGGCAGACGACGACGTCGCGCTCGCCGAGCGCCGCGTGCAGGTCCGCGAGCGTGGCCGCGATGCGGTGCGGCGACTCGAAGAGCGCGATGGCCCAGGACCCGGCGGCGAGCTGCGCGAGGCGGCGGCGGCGCTCGGCCCCGCGCGCCGGCAGGAAGCCCGCGAACACCACGCCGTCGGCGGCGATGCCGCTCGCGCTGAGCGCGGCGGTGAGCGCGCTGGGCCCCGGCACGGGGACGACCGGGAACCCGGCGGCGCGCACGCGGTCCACCACGAGCGCGCCCGGGTCGCTCACGGCGGGCGTGCCCGCGTCGCTCACGAGGGCCACGCGGCGCCCCTCGCGCAGCAGGCCCAGGACGCCGTCGGCGGCAGTGCGCTCGTTGTGCGCGTGCAGCGAGAGCACGCGCGCGCCGATGCCGAAGTGCGACAGCAGCGCCTTCGCCACGCGCGTGTCCTCCGCGGCCACCGCGTCGCACGCGCGCAGCGTGGCGAGCGCGCGCGCCGTGACGTCGCCGAGGTTCCCGATGGGCGTGGCCACCACATATAATCCGACGGGCAGGTCCAGTCCTTCCGGCGAACCGGAGCCGTCCTTCTTGTCTTCCGCCCCCGCGCGACTCACCGCGATCCTCCTCCTCGCCGCGTTGCTGGCGGCACCGCCGGCATTCTCGGCCGACGCGCCCATCCGGACAACCGTGAACCCGGGCTTCGCGCCCTCGACGGTGGTCACGCCGCTTCGCGACCCGGCCGCGCCCGCGCCACCGGCGCCCGCGCCGGCCCCCGTGCCGATGGGGCCCGCGCCGCACGTCGCGCTCATCCTGCCGCTGTCCTCGCCGGTGCTGGGAGCGCTCGCCGACGCGGTGCGCCAGGGCTTCGTCGCCGCGGCCGAGGCGGCGGGCCGCGGCGCGATGCCGGTGCGCGTCTATCCCGCCATCGACGACGGGCCGGCCACGCTGGAGCTGTGCCGCCAGGCCCAGCAGCAGGGTGCCGTGCTCGTGGTGGCGGGCCTCACGCGCGACGGCGCCACGGGCCTCGCGCGCAGCGACTGCCCGCGGCAGCCCACGCTGGTGCTCAACCAGCCGCAGGAATCGCCCATGCCCGACCGCATGTACTCGTTCTCGCTGTCGGCGGAGCAGGACGCGCGGCAGGTCGCCGCCATGGCCATCAACGACGGCTACCGCTCGGCGGTGGTGATCGCCTCGCCCTCGCCGCTGGGGCGGCGCCTGGCCGAGGCGTTCGAGCGCGAGTGGTCGCGCGCCGCGGGCGAGGTCGTGCGACTGGTGTTCTCCGGCGGCGCCGAGGAGGCGCCCGTCGTCAAGGAGCGCATCGCCGCGCTCAAGGCCGACATGGTCTTCCTCGCCCTGGACCCGCCCGCCACCCGCGCGGTGCGCCCCTACATCTCCGGCTCGCTCCCGGTCTACACCACGGCCCTGGGCGTCGACCCCCACGCCGACGCCACGGTCAACGTGGACCTGGAGGGCGTGCGTTATGCGGAGATGCCCTGGTTCGTCCAGCCCGACCACGCCGCCGTCATGGTCTACCCGAAGCCCCGGTCCGCGATGCCCGTGGACCAGGAGCGCCTCTACGCCTTCGGCATCGACGCCTACCGGCTCGCCGGCGTCCTGCTGCAGTCGGGCCGCCGCGTCCCCGCGCTGGATGGCGTGACGGGCCGCCTCGCCCTCGACGCGGACCGCCACTTCACCCGCACGCTGGTGCCCGCCGCCTTCGACTCCGGCCGCGCCGTCCCGCTGCAGGCCGCGCAATGACCGCCGCCGCCCGCGCCGAGGCGCGCCGGCGGGGCGAGGAGGCCGAGGAGCAGGCCGCGCGCTTCCTCGCCGCCCGGGGCCTGCGGGTGGTGGCGCGCAACTACCGCACGCGCCAGGGCGAGGTGGACCTCGTCGCGCAAGATGGCGCCACGCTCGTCTTCGTGGAGGTGCGCGCGCGCCGCGACGCGCGCTTCGGCGGCGCCGCCGCGAGCGTGGACGGGCGCAAGCAGCGGCGCATCGTCGCCGCCGCCCGACACTTCCTCGCGCGCCTGGGCGCGGAACCCCCTTGCCGCTTCGATGTCCTTGCCATCGAGGGCTCGCCGGGCGAGCCCTCCTGGATCCGCGGGGCGTTCGACGCCCCGTAGGGCTAC
>JAKOWJ010000057.1 GCA_029781595.1 Pseudomonadota bacterium
CGTGCCGAAGCAGCGCCCGCGTCGAGGCATCGTCGCGCATCAGGTAGTACTGGAGGTCGAGCGTGCGCTGGGCGTGATCGGCGAGCGCGGCGAGCGCGGCGAGCGCGTCCTCGCCGGAGGCGAGCAACTGGAAGCCCGAGAAGCGCAGGTTGGGAGCGGCGGCCGCCGCCAGCGCGCCGAGCTCGGTGGCCTCGGGCTGCGGCCAGGCGTGCGTGACCGGCTTGGCCGGGGGCGGGGGCAGGCTCGCGCAGGCGGCGCACAGCGTCACCGCCACCCACGCCAGGCATCGACCCGCCGTTGCGATCCACCCGTTCATTCGACTGTCGTCCCCGCCGTGACCCGGTCGGCGGCTCCACGGTACACTACGCACCGCGCGCGGGTGTAGTTCAATGGTAGAACGGCAGCTTCCCAAGCTGCATACGAGGGTTCGATTCCCTTCACCCGCTCCATCGTCCCCGGTGTTCAGCCGCGGGCGAGCCAGGCCGCCACGCCGAACCCCGCGTTGTAGACCGCGTGCATCGCGATCGCAGGGACGACGCTGTCGAAGCGCTCGCGCAGGTGCCCGAAGACGAGCGACGGCACGGCGACCGCCAGCGCCCAGCCGGGCGGCTGGGCCAGCAGGTGCGTCGCCACGAACCCCGCCGTGACCATCAGGTTGGCCAGCGTCAGCGGCCCGAGCCTGCGCGCCCCGGTCAGGCGCAGCAATTGCCCCTGCAGTACGCCGCGGAACACGAGTTCCTCGATGGCGGGCTGGACCAGCACCAGCGATGCCCAGGCCGCCGGGCCGGAAGGCGAGCGCATCCGCTCGCCCAGCGTGAGCGCCAGCGCGAGCCACACGGGGACTGCGGCGAGGACGGCCAGCGTGAGATGCGCGTCGGGCGGCCAGGCGAGCATCGACGGGCGAGGGCGCGCCAATCCGCATTCCCGAACGAGGCTTGACCATCCCGACGAAGGCGTTCTGCCTGCCATGGGGCGCATCTTCGCATCGGCGGCGGGGCTGCGCGAACTCGCCGCGGTCGACTGGTCGCTCCCGCGGCGCGCAGCCCCGCCGCATCCTGGCTTGCCGCGCAGCGTCGCTGCCGGCTGCGTTAAAGTGCAACCGGAGGAGCACAGAGTGAAGGCAGTCTACATCACCCATCCGAGCTTCATGCGCCACGAGATGGGCCCGCACCATCCGGAATGCCCCGAGCGGCTGGCGGCGATTTCCGATCGCCTGCTGTTGCGCGGGGTGCTCGACGTGATGGACACGCTCGAGGCCCCCTCAGCCACCCCCGAGCAGATCGACCGCGCGCACGACATGCGCCACTACTACGAACTGCAGGCGGCCGCGCCGGCCGAGGGCTACGCCAGCCTCGATCCGGACACGGCGATG
>JAKOWJ010000060.1 GCA_029781595.1 Pseudomonadota bacterium
CCGGTGCCGCCCGCCCGGCAGCCGGCCCGGGCGCCCGGCCCGGGGCCGGGGCGGGCAAACCCGGCCCGCCGGTGGCACAATTCGCCCATGACCGACTCCATCTACAACGTCAACGTCGTCTCCGAGACGGACCTGCCGCCGCCCGCGGTGATCAAGGGCGAGCTGCCCACGCCCCGCGCCGCCGCCGAGACCGTGCTGCGCAGCCGCCGGGCCCTGCAGAACGTCATCGACGGGCTGGACCCGCGCCTGTTCGTCGTGGTCGGGCCCTGCTCGATCCACGACACCGGCGCCGCCATGGACTACGCGAAGCGGCTGAAGGCCCTGGCCGAGTCGGTGCAGGACGCGCTGCTGGTGGTCATGCGCGTCTACTTCGAGAAGCCGCGCACCACCGTGGGCTGGAAGGGCTTCATCAACGACCCGCGCCTGGACGGCAGCTTCGCGATGAACGAGGGGCTGCGCCTCGCGCGGAGCCTGCTGCTCGAGGTGAACCGCCTGGGCCTGCCGTGCGGCACCGAGTTCCTGGACCTGCTCTCGCCGCAATACACGGCGGACCTCATCGCGTGGGGCGCCATCGGCGCGCGCACCACGGAGTCGCAGTCGCACCGCCAGCTCGCCTCGGGCCTCTCCTGCCCGGTGGGCTTCAAGAACGGCACGGACGGGTCGGTGCGCGTGGCGGTGGACGCGCTGCGCGCCGCGCAGGCGCCGCACGCGTTCATGGGCATGACCAAGACGGGCCAGGCCGCCATCTTCGAGACCGTGGGCAACGAGGACTGCCACGTGATCCTGCGCGGCGGCAAGGTCCCCAACTACGACGCGGCCGGCGTCGAGGCGGCGGCGCGCGAGCTGGCGGCGGCGGGGCTCGCGCCGCGGCTCATGGTGGACTTCTCGCACGCCAACGCCTCCAAGCGCCACGAGCGCCAGCTGGACGTGGGCGCCGACGTGGCGGGCCAGCTCGCGGCGGGCGAGGACCGCGTCTTCGGCGCGATGGTGGAGAGCAACCTCGCCGCCGGGCGCCAGGACCTCGTGCCCGGCCAGCCGCTCGCGCACGGCGTGTCCATCACCGATCCCTGCCTGGGCTGGGACGACACCGTGCGCCTGCTCGACGTGCTCGCCGAGGGCGTGCGCAGCCGCCGGATCGCCCGCGCGGAGTAGGACTTCGGAACACGGATGGACACGGATGGTCAGGCACCTCTCGTGATCGAACTCACGCAAGGCAACTGATCGATGAACGGACAGCGTCCAAGCCATCGGCGTCGAGCGAAATCCCATCCGAGTCCATCCGTGTCCATCCGTGTTCATCCGTGTTCCCCGCCTTTCTGACCGCCTGAGTCACCCATGGCCAAGAACGACGAATTCCGCATCCTCGGCCGCCGCCCCGGCAACGAGGAGTCCATCCGCTTCACCTACCGCGGCGTCACCTTCGACCAGGACAGCTTCCACGTCGCCGCGGGCCTGAACGCCGTGGACACGCGCGAGTACGTGGACCGCACCTTCGCGGCCCTGCAGGCCGCGGGGCAGGTGGTCGCGCGCATGGGCGCCTACAAGCCGCGCACGAGCCCGTACTCCTTCCAGGGCTACGGGCGGCAGTGCCTGCCCTGGGTGTTCGAGTCGGCGGGCCGGCACGGCATCCGCGTCATCTCGATGGAGGTCACGCACGACGAGCACGTGGACGAGATCCGCGAGGCCCTGCGCCTCACGGGCGAGCCCGCGGGCGTGATGCTGCAGATCGGCACGCGCAACACCCAGAACTTCGAGCTGCTCAAGACCGTCGGGGGCCAGCGCGACTTCCCCATCCTCCTGAAGCGCGGCTTCGGCATCACCCTGCACGAGTCGCTCCTGGCCGCCGAGTACGTCGCGAGCGAGGGCAACCGCGACATCGTCTTCTGCCTGCGCGGCATGAAGACCAACTTCGGCGACCCGCACCGCAACCTCGTGGACTTCGGCCACGTGCCGGTGGTGCGGCGCCTGACGCGCATGCCGGTGTGCGTGGATCCGTCGCACTCCGTGGGCACGCACGAGGCCTCGCCCGAGGGCATCCCCGACGTCTTCCACGTGGCGGCGCAGGGCGTGATCGCGGGGGCGAACCTGCTCCTGGTGGACATGCACCCCGAGCCGCGGCGCGCGCTGGTGGACGCCGCGCAGGCCATCACGCTGGAGGAGCTGCCCTGGTTCCTCGAGGACATGGCCATCGCCCGCGAGGCGTGGCTGCGGCGCCGCGAGGCGGCCGCGGGCCGCGCCGGCGCGTGAGGCGCGCCGCCCTCGCCCTGGCGGTCCTGCTCGCCGCCGCCGTCCCCGCCGCGGCGGCCACGCTCGTCGACGACCTGGGCCGCGAGGTTCGCGTCGAGGCGCCCGCGCGGCGGATCGTCACCCTCGCGCCCTCCATCACCGAGGCCGTCTTCGCCGTGGGCGCCGGGCCGCGCGTGGTGGGCGTGAGCGCCTGGAGCGACTGGCCGCCCGAGGCGGCGGGCCTGCCCGTCGTGTCGAGCGCGGCCGGCCTGGACCTCGAGGCGCTGGCCCGCCTCGCCCCGGACCTCGTCATCGCCTGGACCGACAGCTTCCGGCCCGCCGACATCCCGCGCCTGGAGGCGCTGGGCGCGCGCGTGTTCGTCGTGCGCTCGCGCAGCCTCGAGCAGATCCCGCGCCTGCTCGACCTCGTGGCGAGGCTCGCCGGGGGGGACGCGGGCCCCGCGACGCGCGAGTTCGCCGGGCGGCTCGCCGACCTTCGCGCGCGCTACGCCGGGCGGCCGGCGGTGCGCGTGTTCCTGGAGATCTCGCACCGGCCGCTCATGACCGTGGCGGGCGGGCACTTCATGGACGAGGCGCTCGCCGCGTGCGGCGCCGTGAACGTGTTCGCGGACCTGCCGGGCGCCGCGGCGGAAGTCTCGTGGGAGGCGCTCTTCGCCCGCGACCCCGACGCCGTCATCGGCACGGGGCCGGAGGGCGGGCAGGGCGAGTTCCTCGCGCGCTGGTCGCGGCGCGACGGGCTGCCGGCGGTGCGGCGCGGGGCGCTGGCGTGGGTGTCGTCGCGGGCGCTGGGCCGGCCCTCGCCGCGCGTGGTCGAGGGCATCGAGGCGCTGTGCCGCGCCGTGGACCGCGTGCGGGGGAAGCGCCGGCCCTAGGCGCGGCGGCCGCGGGCGATGGCGCCCGAGCAGAGCACCTTGCCCGTGGGCTGGCCCGTGGGCGAGCCGCCCAGCGGCTCGCTGGAGATGGCGAAGGTGGTGCCGTCGCGCAGCATCGCGTCCAGGCCCGCGCGGCGCACCTCGCTGTCGCGGTCCCACGGCACCACGCCGAGGGAGCGGGGACGGCCCTCCTTCGGGATGACCCACAGCTCCAGGTCGCGCTGGGTCATGTCCACCCAGGGCTTGACCATGCGCAGCTGGAGCATGCCCTCGCTCGGCTGCTCGACCACGATGCGCGGGACCTGGTCCGCGGCCATGAGCACGGCCACCAGCATCGGGCCGGAGGAAGGGGCGGGCGCGGGCGCGCGCAGGCCGGGCAGCGCGAAGGCGATGACGAGGCAGGCCGCGGCCAGGGCGGCGACCCCGCCGCGCCAGAACGCGAGGTTGGACCACAGCCCGGGCGCCGGGCGCGGGCCCGCCAGGCGCGCCTCGATGGCCCGCCAAACCCGCGCGGGCGGCGCCACGGGCGGCACGGCGTCCGCGAGCGGGGTGAGGAACGCCTCCCACTGGCGGCGGACGCGGCCCAGCTCCGCGTCGCCTGCGGCCAGGGCCTCGAAGCGGCGGCGCGCGCGGCCGCGCATCGTGCCCAGCACGAAGTCGGCCGCCAGGGCGTGGCGCAGGTCGTCGGTCAGGCGCCTCACGGGGCCTCCTCCACGCCGGCGCGCGCCAGGCACTCGCGCAGCCGCGCGAGGCCGCGGCGGATGTGCGTCTTCACCGTTCCCAGGGGGCGGCGCAGGTGGCTCGCGAGCTCCGAGTGCGTGAGGCCGTGGTAGAAGGCGAGCGCGATCGACTGGCGCTGGTCGGGCTCGAGCTCGCCCAGGCACTCGCGCACGCTGTGCGCCCCGGCCGCGCGCCGCGCCTCGTCGGCCGGCGCCGCGGACTCGTCCACGAGCGTCGCGGCCAGGACCTCGTCCACGTCCTCGGTCTCGCGCGAGCCGCGGCGCAGCACGTCGAGGCTGCGGTTCCTCACGATGGCCGCCATCCAGGTCATCGGGGCGCTCTTCGCGCGCGCGTACCCGGCCGCGTGGCCCCAGATGGAGACGAAACTGTCCTGCAACACTTCCTCCGCGAGCTGGCGTTCCCTCACGATACGCAGCGACACGGCGAACAGTTTCGCCCCGGCCTCGCGGTAGAGGGCCGCGAACGCCGCGCGGTCGCCCAGGGCGGTGGCGGCGAGCAGGCGGGCCAGCCGGTCGGCGGCGTCGTCGGTCTGGGGCATGGCGGCGATTCTAGCGGCTCGCGCCCGCCGTGGCAGGGGCGGGCCGTCCTGCTATCATCTTCGCCCCCGACCGAGGAGCCCGCAGCGGCCGTGAAGACCACGTTCCTGGATTTCGAGCAGCCCATCGCCGAGCTCGAGCAGAAGATCGAGGAGCTGCGCTTCGTGCAGGACGACAGCGCCGTCGACATCTCGCAGGAGATCGAGCGGCTGTCGAGGAAGAGCCGCGACCTCACCAAGGACATCTACGGCAAGCTCTCGTCCTGGCAGATCTCCAAGGTGGCGCGCCACCCGCAGCGCCCCTACACGCTCGACTACGTGGCGGCCATGTGCACCGACTTCGTCGAGATGCACGGCGACCGCGCCTTCGCCGACGACCCGGCCATCGTCGGCGGGCTCGCGCGCTTCAACGGCCAGAGCGTGATGGTGATCGGCCACCAGAAGGGGCGCGACACCAACGAGAAGATCCTGCGCAACTTCGGCATGCCGCGGCCCGAGGGCTACCGCAAGGCGCTGCGCCTGATGAAGCTCGCCGAGAAGTTCGGCGTGCCGCTGCTCACCTTCGTGGACACCCCCGGCGCCTACCCCGGCATCGGCGCCGAGGAGCGCGGCCAGTCCGAGGCCATCGGCCGCAACCTCTTCGAGATGGCGGGCCTGAAGGTGCCCATCGTCGTGTCGATCATCGGCGAGGGCGGCTCGGGCGGCGCGCTGGCGATCGCGGTGGGAGATGCCACGCTCATGATGCAGTACTCGACCTACTCGGTGATCTCCCCCGAGGGCTGCGCCGCCATCCTCTGGAAGAGCCCGGAGAACGCGTCCGAGGCCGCCGAGTGCCTGGGCATCACCGCCCCGCGCCTGAAGTCGCTCGGGCTCGTGGACAAGGTGGTGAGCGAGCCCCCCGGTGGCGCGCACCGCGATCCGGCCGAGTCCGCCAAGGCCCTGAAGAAGGCCATCGCCGACCACCTCCGGCAGCTTCAGGACATGCCGATGAGCCAGCTCCTCGAGCGGCGCCAGGACAGGCTCGTGAACTACGGCAAGTTCAAGGAGCTGGCGGAGTAGCGCCGGCCGCGCGGCCATGGCGGCGGGGCTGGAGACCCGCGTGGCGCAGCGCCTGGCGCGGCTCGTCGCGCCCGGCGAGGCCGTCTGCGTGGGCTTTTCCGGGGGGCTGGACTCCACCGTGCTGCTGCACGTCCTCGCGGGCCTGCGCGAGGCGCGGGGGCTCGCGCTCGGCGCCCTGCACGTGCACCACGGGCTCTCCCCGAACGCGGACCGATGGGCCGCGGCCTGCGAGGCCTTCGCGCGGGAGCGCGCCGTGCCCCTTCGCGTGGAGCGCGTGACGGTCGACCCGCGCCACCCCGGCGGACCGGAGGCCGCGGCGCGCGAGGCGCGGCACGCGGCGTTCGCGCGCTGCGGGGCGCCGGTGCTGGCGCTCGCGCACCACCGCGACGACCAGGCCGAGACGGTCCTGCTGCAGGCGCTGCGCGGCACGGGCGTGAAGGGCCTGGCCGCCATGGGCGAATCGCGCGCCGCCGGGGACCGGCGCTGGATCCGCCCGCTCCTGGCGGAGCGGCGCGAGACGCTCCTCGCCTACGCCAACGGCGCGGGACTCGCGTGGGTGGAGGACGAGTCGAACGCGCTCGCGGACTTCGACCGCAAC
>JAKOWJ010000076.1 GCA_029781595.1 Pseudomonadota bacterium
GGTCACGCAGGCCATGCTCGCGCAGGCGGCCGCGGCGCTGGACCCTATCGCGCACGCGCGCCTGGTGAACGGCATGGCGGACCTGGAGCGCAACACGCGCGACCTCCAGGAGACGGTCATGTCGATCCGGGTGCTGCCCATCGGCAACGTCTTCAGCCGCTTCCCGCGCATGGTGCGCGACCTGGCCGCGCGCCTGGACAAGGAAGTCGCGCTCGAGATGGAAGGCGAGGGCACCGAGCTCGACAAGGGCATCATCGAGAAGCTCGCCGACCCGCTCACGCACCTGGTGCGCAACGCCATCGACCACGGCATCGAGACCCGCGAGGCGCGCGTGGCGGCCGGCAAGCCCGCGTGCGGCACGGTGCGGCTGCGCGCCTTCAACCGCGGCGGCAGCATCGTCGTGCTCATCGAGGACGACGGCAGGGGCCTGGACCGCGAGCGCATCCTGGCCAAGGGCCGCGAGCGCGGCTTCGCCCTCGCCGACACCGCCTCCGACGCCGAGGTATTCGGCCTCATCTTCGAGGCGGGCTTCTCCACCGCCGAGCAGGTCACGGACGTCTCGGGCCGCGGCGTGGGCATGGACGTGGTCCGCCGCAACATCGCCGCGCTGGGCGGCGCCGTGGACATCGAGTCCGCGCGCGGCACCGGCACGCGCATCACGGTCCGCCTGCCGCTCACCCTCGCGATCATGGACGGCATGACGGTCGCCGCCGGTGGCGTGAGCTACATCCTGCCGCTCGCGGCCGTCGTCGAGTCGCTGCAGCCGGGCGCGGCCCAGGTGCAGGCGGTGGCCGGCGAGGGACGCGTGGTGCAGCTGCGCGGCGAGTACCTGCCGGTGGCCACCCTCGCCGACATCTTCTCCACCGGCGCGCCGCCCGCGGCCGAGCCCGTGATCGTGGTGGCCGAGGCCGACGGGCAGAAGGTCGCGCTCGTCGTGGACGAGCTGGTCGGCCAGCAGCAGTTCGTGGTGAAGAGCCTGGAAGCCAATTTCCGCAAGGTGCCGGGACTGGCCGGCGCGACCATCCTGGGCGACGGCGCCGTCGCCCTCATCCTGGACGTGGCCGCGCTCGCGCGCCGGCCGCGCCGCTAGACCGACCCCCAGAGCCCGGAGCCCCCATGGACCTTTCCGACGCCACCGCCGCCGTCTCCGCCGCCGCCGCCGGCGAGTTCCTCACCTTCCGCCTGGGCGAGGAGGAGTACGCGATCGACATCCTCAAGGTGCAGGAGATCCGCGGCTACGAGCAGGTCACGCGCATCGCCAACGCGCCGGCCTTCATCAAGGGCGTCATCAACCTGCGCGGCACCATCGTCCCCATCGTGGACCTGCGCATCAAGTTCAACCTCGGCGAGCCGGCCTACACGCCCTTCACCGTGGTGATCATCCTCAACGTGGCGCGCCGCGTCGTGGGCGTGGTGGTCGACAGCGTCTCCGAGGTGATCCGCCTCGCCGACGCCGAGATCCGGCCCGCCCCCGAGTTCTGCGCCTCCATCGACACCGGCTTCATCCGCGGCCTCGCCTCGCAGGAGGGGCGCCTGGTGATCGTGGCCGACATCGAGGCCCTCATGTCGGGCCGCGACATGGAGCTCGTCGACGAGCCCGCTTCCGCCTGAAGCCGACCCGTGAACGCCATGAACCTCTCCCGCCTTTCCGTCCCCGCCAAGCTCGCGATCCTGGGCGCCCTCGCGCTCGTGATGGCCGTCGTGCCCACGGCGATCTTCTTCCAGCGCCTGGCGGCCGATACCGCCACCACCGTCCACGAGGCGAGCGGCGTCGTGGCCATCGACCGCATCGTCGCCGCCATCTCGCTGGTGCAGCAGCACCGCGGCCTCTCGGGCGGCGCCCTGGCGGGCGATGCCGCGCTCGAGGCCAAGCGGTCCGCGCGCCGCGCCGAGGCCGACGCCGCGTTCGCCGCGGTGCGCAAGGAGGTCGACGACGAGCCGGGCCTGCGCAAGCGCCTGGGCGAGCTGGAGGGCCAGTGGAAGGACGTGGCCGCGGCCGTGCAGGACCGCCAGCTCACCGCGCCCGAGAGCTTCGCGCGGCACACGGCGCTCGTGAAGTCGATGCTCGACTTCCTCGACGGCGC
>JAKOWJ010000088.1 GCA_029781595.1 Pseudomonadota bacterium
TAGGCGCGCTGGATGAACTCGATCTTGTAGCCGTCCGGGTCCTCGACGAAGGCGATCACGCTGCCGCCGAACTTCATCGGGCCCGGCTCGCGCGTGACCCTGCCGCCCAGGCGCTTGACGCCCTCGCAGGCCTTGTACGCGTCGTCCACGGCGATCGCCACGTGGCCGAAGCCGTTGCCCAGGTCGTAGGACTTCGTCTCCCAGTTGTGCGTGAGCTCGATCACCGCGCCCTCGGACTCGTCGCCGTAGCCGACGAAGGCCAGCGTGAACTTGCCGTCCGGGTAGTCCCGGCGGCGCAGCATCTTCATGCCGAGCACCTCGGTGTAGAAGCGCAGCGACCGCTCGAGGTCGCCCACCCGGATCATCGTGTGCAGGATGCGCATCGTCGTCTCCTCAGAAGGAACGGTAGAGGTGGTCGTGGGCCTCGAGCTCGTCGCGAAGCCGCCGGTAGTCCGGGCACAGGCGCTCCACCTCCGCCCAGAACTCGCGCGAGTGGTCCATGTGCCGCAGGTGGGCGAGCTCGTGCACGACCACGTAGTCCACGAGCGCCGGCGGCGCCTTCAGCAGGCGCCAGGCGAGGCGCACCTCGCGCCGGCTGTTGCAGCTGCCCCAGCGCGAATTGGCCGAGGAGAGCATCACGCGCGGCGGCGCGAGGCCCGCGAGGCGCGAGAAGAGGAAGGCGCGCTGCGCGAAGTGCGGCAGCGCCGTGCGGCGGTACCAGGCCACCACCGCGCGCCGGATCGCCTCCTCGCCCGGCGCGGCGACCGTCACGGCGAGCTCCTCGCCGTCGAGCTCGGCGCCGGCGCGCCGGCCGGCGGCGATCCTGAGCGTCAGGGCGCGCCCGAGGTAGGGCACGCTCGCGCCCGCCTCCCAGCGCTGCACCGGCACCTGGCGATCGCGCCAAACGGCGAGCTTCCTCACCACCCAGTCCTCGCTCTCGCGCAGCGCCCGCTCGATGCGCGCCACCGGCACCGTGAGCGGCGCGCTGACGGTGAGGCCGCCCGCGTCCACCTTCAGGCCGACGCCGCGGCGCCCGCGCCGGCGCACGAGGACGTAGTCCACCGGGCCGGCCGCCAGCGCGAGCGTGCGCCCTTCGCGCGCGGCCTCCTCACGCCTCGGCATAGCGCTCCGGGTTCAGGCGCCGCATCTGCCCCTCGATCCAGGCCTCGACCTCGCGCGTGACCTCGATCGCGTCGCGGCCGGCCGTCTCGATCACCGGGCCGATCACCACGCGCACGGTGCCGGCGTGCTTGCGGAAGGCGTACCGGCCCCAGCACTCGCCCGCGTTGTGGGCGATGGGCAGGATCGGGGTGCCGGTGCGGGTGGCGAGCGTCGCGCCGCCGATGCCGTATCTCCCGCGCCGGCCCACCGCCACGCGCGTGCCCTCGGGGAAGATCGTCACCCACAGGCCGTCGGCCAGGCGCCGCGCGCCCTGCGCCACGATCTGCTCGCGGGCGGCCACGCCGCTCGAGCGGTCGATGGCGATCGAGCGCACGGCGTACAGGCCCCAGCCCACGAACGGCAGCCACAGCAGCTCCTTCTTCACGATCCAGCACTGGAAGGGGAACATCGCCTCGATGAAGAGCGTCTCCCACGCCGACTGGTGCTTGGCCATGATCACCGCCGGCCCCGCCGGCACGTGCTCGGCGCCCTCGATCTCGTAGCGGATGCCGCAGGAGATCTCCACCCAGCGCAGGATCACCCGCGCCCAGGCCCGCGCGAGCCACAGCGCCGCGCGGTGGCTGGCGAGGCCCGCGAGCGGCACCAGCACGCCGTAGACGGCG
Source organism: Pseudomonadota bacterium (assembly GCA_029781595.1). Classification (GTDB taxonomy): domain Bacteria; phylum Pseudomonadota; class Gammaproteobacteria; order Burkholderiales; family Usitatibacteraceae; genus FEB-7. The sequence goes on from JAKOWJ010000088.1 coordinate 1,785, forward strand.
GTGACCGGCACCGAGCCCAGCAGGAAGACGAGCGAGCGGAGGGTCGTCATTCCTTCGCCGAGACGAGGTGGCGGGAGACCTCCGCCAGGTCGGCGAAGACGGCGGTCTTCTTCGGGATCCCGCCGGCTTCCTGGGTGCGCCTGCCCTTGCCCGTGAGCACGAGGATGGGCTGGCCGCCGACGGCCTCGGCCACCTGCAGGTCGCGAAGCGCGTCGCCCACGCAGGGCACGCCCTTGAGGTCCGTGTGGTAGCGGGCCGCGATCTCCTCGTACATCCCGGTCCTGGGCTTGCGGCACTCGCAGTTCTCCGCGTCCGTGTGCGGGCAGAAGAAGAGCGCGTCGATGCGCCCGCCCTGGCGGAAGACCATCTCCATCATCTTGTCGTTCATGGCATTGAAGGTCGCCATGTCGAACAGGCCCCGGCCGATCCCCGACTGGTTGGTGGCCACGACGATGCGAAAGCCCCCCTGGTGCAGCCGGGCGATCGCCTCGATGGCGCCGGGAATGGGCTGCCACTCGGCCGGCGACTTGATGTAGCGGTCGCTGTCCTGGTTGATGACCCCGTCCCGGTCGAGGATGACGAGCTTCATCGCTCAGGCGGCCAGGCGCGAGATGTCGGCCACGCGGTTCAGGAGCCGCTCCAGGCCCGTGAGGAGCGCGAGCCGGTTGGCGCGCACCGCGAGGTCCTCGGCGTTCACGAGCACCTTGTCGAAGAACGCGTCCACGTCGGCGCGCACGCCGGCGAGCGCCACGAGCGCCGGCTCGAACTCGCCGCTCGCCACCCGGGACTCGACGCCGGGGGCCATCGCCGCGACCGCCTCGTGCAGCCGGCGCTCCTCGTCCTGCGCGAAGAGCGACGGGTCCACGCCATCGGAGCGGCCGGACTTGTCGAGGATGTTCTTCACGCGCTTGTTGGCCGCGGCGAGCGCCTCGCTCTCCGGCAGGCCGGCGAAGGCGACCACGGCCTGCAGCCGCGCCCGCAGCTGGTCGAAGCGGGCCGGCCGCTGCGAGACCACGGCCTCGACCTGGTTCGTCGTGAAGCCCGCCTCGCGAAGGTAGCCGCGCAGGCGGTCGTAGACGAAGTCGGCCAGCGGCGCCGCGTCCATGCCCGCGTAGGGCTCGGCGGCCATGCGCAGCAGCTCGTGGAAGTCCAGGTCCAGGCCGCGCTCGGCCAGGATGCGGATGACGCCCAGCGCGGCCCGGCGCAGGCCGAACGGATCCTTGTCGCCGGTGGGCACCTGGCCGATGGAGAAGAGGCCCGCGAGCGCGTCCAGCCGGTCCGCGAGCGCCACCGCGATGCTCACGTCGCCATCGGGCAGTCGGTCGCCCGCGAAGCGCGGCCAGTAGTGCTGCTCGATGGCGCGCACCACGCTCGGCTCCTCGTCGTCGGCGGCGGCGTAGTACTTGCCCATCACGCCCTGCAGCTCCGGGAACTCCCCGACCATGAGCGTCACGAGGTCCGCCTTGGCGAGCAGGGCGGCGCGGTCGGCGTAGGGCATGCCGGTGGCGCCCCGCGGCAGCTTCGCCTGGACGCGCGTGGCGAGCCGGCGCAGGCGCTCCACGCGCTCGAGCTGCGTGCCGAGCTTGCCGTGGTAGACGATCGTCGCGAGCTGCGGCACGCGGTCGGCGAGCTTCGTGCGGCGGTCCGTCTCGTAGAAGAAGCGCGCGTCGGCCAGGCGCGGGCGCACCACGCGCTCGTTGCCCTGCACGATCCGGGAAGCGTCCGCCGGACGCAGGTTCGACACGAGGAGGAAGCGCTCCGTGAGGCCGCCCTCCGCGTCGAAGAGCGGAAAGTACTTCTGGTTCTGCCGCATCGTGAGGATGAGGCACTCGGGCGGCACCGAGAGGAACTCTCGCTCGAAGCGGCCGACGAAGACCGTCGGCATCTCCACGAGGGCGGTCACCTCCTCCAGGAGCGCCTCCACGGGCGCGGCCGGGCCCAGGCCCGCGCCTTCGCGGCCGGCCGCCGCCTCCAGCGCCGTGCGGATGGCCTCGCGCCGCTCGTCGAAGCCCGCGATGACGCCACCCTCGGCGGCGAGCCGCGCGGCGTACTCGCCGGCGCTGGCGAAGGACAGGCTCCGCGCGCCCTGGAAACGGTGGCCGCGCGTCGTGCGCCCCGCCTCGAGCCCCAGCACCCCCACGGGCACGACATCCTGCCCGTGCAGCGCCACCAGGCCGTGCGCCGGCCGCGCGAACTGCACCGTGGTGACGCCGTCCGCGAGCTGGTAGCTCATGAGCTTCGGCACGGGCAGCGCCGCGATCGCCTCGTCCAGCGCCGCCTGCAGGCCCGCGGCGAGCGCCACCGCGGGCGCCACCGTCTCGGCGAAGAGCGTCTCGGCCTTGCCGTCGGGGCGCCGCTTGAGCGTGGCGGGGTCCACCCCCTCGAGCCCGGCGGCCGCGAGCTTCTTGCGCAGCGCCGGCGTGGGCGCGCCGTCCGGCCCCAGGCCGACGGACACCGGCATGAGCTTCACCTCGACGGTGCGCGGCTCGGTGGCGGCGCGCACGGCGGTGAGCGAGACCGCGAGGCGGCGAGGCGTCGCGAACGTCGTCGCGGCCGCGCCGTCCGCGAGGTAGCCGCGCCGGCGAAGGCCGGCCTCGATGCCGCCGGCGAACGCCTCGCCCAGGCGGCGCAGCGCGCGCGGCGGCAGTTCCTCCGTGAGGAGCTCGACGAGCAGGGTCGCGGTCATCGCGCGGCCTCCCGCAGCATGGGAAAGCCCAGCCGCTCGCGCGAGTCGAAGTAGCTCTGCGCCACGGCGCGCGCGAGGTGGCGGATGCGGCCGATGTAGGCCGCGCGCTCGGTGACGGAGATGGCCCCGCGCGCGTCCAGCAGGTTGAAGGTGTGCGCGGCCTTGAGCACCTGCTCGTAGGCCGGCAGCGCGAGCTCGCGTTCCATGAGGTGCTTCGCGCCCTTCTCGTGGTCGCCGAAGTGGCGGAAGAGCGCCTCGGTGTCGGACTGCTCGAAGTTGTACGTCGACTGCTCCACCTCGTTCTGGTGGTAGACGTCGCGGTAGGTGAGGCGGCGCCGGCCGCCGGCCTCGTCCCACTCGGTCCACACGAGGTCGAAGACGTTCTCCACGCCCTGCAGGTACATCGCCAGGCGCTCCAGGCCGTAGGTGATCTCGCCGGTGATGGGGCGGCAGTCCAGCCCGCCCACCTGCTGGAAGTAGGTGAACTGCGTGATCTCCATGCCGTTCATCCACACTTCCCAGCCCAGCCCCCAGGCGCCCAGCGTGGGGTTCTCCCAGTCGTCCTCGACGAAGCGCACGTCGTTCGCCTCCAGGTCGAAGCCCAGCGCCTCGAGCGAGCCGAGATAGAGCTCGAGGATGTCCGGCGGCGAGGGCTTGAGGACGACCTGGAACTGGTAGTAGTGCTGGAGCCGGTTCGGGTTGTCGCCGTAGCGCCCGTCCTTGGGGCGGCGCGAGGGCTGCACGTAGGCGGCGCGCCACGGCTCCGGGCCCAGCGAGCGCAGGAACGTCGCGGTGTGCGACGTGCCCGCCCCGACCTCCATGTCGTAGGGCTGCAGCACCGCGCAGCCGCGGCTGCCCCAGTAGGCCTGGAGGCGGAGGATGATGTCCTGGAACGTGATCATGGCGGGGGGCTTCGGCGCTTCCGGCCCGGAAAACCGCTCATTTTACGGGCTTGCGGGACCCCCCGTCACGCCGCCGGAGCGCCGCGGCGGCCAGCCCCGCGGCCAGCAGCGCGAGCACGGGGAAATTCCCCCAGCGCACGTACGGCGTGGCGCCCGAGCGGGGCACCGGGCTCGCCTCGAGCGCCCCGGGGGTGAAGGCGGGCAGGCGCGAGACCACGCGCCCGCGCTCGTCGATGGCGGCCGTGACGCCCGTGTTGGTCGCGCGCACCATCCAGCGCCCCGTCTCGAGGGCGCGCATCTGCGAGAACTGCAGGTGCTGGTCCGCGGCGAGCGACTGGCCGAACCACGCGTCGTTGGACACGTTGAGGAGCACCGCGGCCGCCGGCAGCGCGTCGATCATCTCCTCGCCGAAGATGTCCTCGAAGCAGATGGCCACCGCCCAGGTCGTGCCGCCCGCCGCGAGCGGCGGCTGGGGCGACTCGCCGCGCGAGAAGTCGGTGAGCGGGATGTGGAGCACCTCCAGGATCCACCCGAATCCCGGCGGGATGAACTCGCCGAAGGGCACGAGGTGGCGCTTGCGGTACGAGGCCTGCGCCTGGGCGCCCACGCGCACCAGGCTGTTCCAGTACGCCGGCCGGCCCTCCTGCGTCCCGCGCTCGACGACGCCCAGCAGCACGTCCTGCCCGGCCGCGCGCGCGTGCTCGCGCATCGCCTCGAGGTAGCCGGAGGGCAGCTGGTCGAGGAAGGCGGGCAGCGCCGTCTCCGGCAGCACCACCACGCGCGCCCGGCTCGAGACCACCTGCCCGAGGTAGCCGCGCAGCGTGCGCTCGCGCACGTCCTCGCGCCACTTGAGCTCCTGCGGCACGTTACCCTGAAGGAGCGACACCGTGACGGGCGCGCCGGCGGGCTCCGTCCAGGGCACGGCGCGAATCGCCGCGCCGCCGGCCAGCAGCGCCGCGAACGCCCCCGCGAGGACCGCGCGCGGCCGCGACCAGGCCGGGCTCGCCGCGAAGGCCGCCAGGAGCGCTCCCGCGAACGCCGTGGCGAGCGAGACGCCGTAGGCGCCCAGCGCGGGCGCGTATCCGGCCAGGGGGCTGAAGGGCGCCTGCGAGTAGCCCATGACGAGCCACGGAAAGCCGGTGAAGAGCCAGCCCCGCACCCACTCGGCGAGCACGAACGCCGCCGGCATCGCGACGAGCAGGCGCAGGCGTCCCGGGCGGCCGATCCGGTGCGCCAGCGCCCCGGCCGCGGCCGGGTACAGCGCGAGGAACGCGCAGAAGAGGAAGGTGGCGAGGGCCGCGAGCACCGCCGGCATGTGCCCGTACCGGTGCAGGCTCACGAACACCCACGAGACGCCCGCGAGGTTCAGGCCCAGGCCGAACGCGTATCCCGAAAGGGCCGCCTGCACCGCGGAGCCTGCCCGCTGCCACGCGAGGAAGAGCACGGCGAGCGCGGCGACGGGAACCGGCCACGCGCCGAGGGGCGCGAAGCCCGCGACGGCCACCGCGCCGGCCGCGGCAGGAAGCGCAAGGCCCCAGGTGAGGGGCGAGGACGCGCGGCTCGCGCGGCCGGCGGCCGCCGGCCTCACCCGCCGGACCCGTCCGCGGGCGCCGCCGCCCGCCGCTCGACGAGCAGCGAGTGGATCTTCCGGCTGTCGGCGCGCAGCACCTGGAAGGAGATGCCGTCGACCGCGACGGACTCGCCGCGCTTGGGCAGGCGCCCGAAGTGCGAGAGCACGAACCCGCCGATGGTGTCGTGGTCGTCGTCGCGGAAGTTCGTGCCGAACCGGGCGTTGAAGTCGGCGATCTCCGTGACGGCCTTCACGCGGAAGCGGCCGTTGCGGTCGGCGAGGATGTTGTCCTCGGTCTCGTCGAAGTCGTACTCGTCCTCGATGTCGCCCACGATCTGCTCGATCACGTCCTCGATCGTGACCAGCCCCGACACGCCGCCGTACTCGTCGACGACGATGGCGATGTGGTTGCGGTTGGCGCGGAACTCCTTCAGGAGCACGTTCAGCCGCTTGGACTCGGGCACGAACACCGCCGGGCGCAGCATGTCTCGGACGTTGAATTCCTCCTCCGCGTAGAAGCGCAGCAGGTCCTTCGCGAGGAGGATCCCGATCACGTTGTCGCGGTTCTCCTCCCACACGGGGAAGCGCGAGTGCGCCGTCTCGATCACGAAGGGGATGAAGCGGTCGGGGCTGTCCTCGACGTCGATCATGTCCACCTGGGAGCGCGGGATCATGACGTCGGCCACCCGCGTCTCGGAGACCTGCAGCACCCCCTCGATCATCGAGAGCGCGTCGCCGTCCAGGATGCGGCGCTCGAAGGCCGAGTGCAGCAGCGCCACGAGCTGGTCGCGGTCCTCGGGCTCGCGCAGCAGCAGCGAGGACAGCCGCTCGAGGAAGCTCGGTTTGGGGGGGTCTTCCATGGACCGTGCGAGGGGGTGGGACGCGGATACTGTATCAGACGTCCGTGACGGTCCCGCACGCGTAGGGGTCCGGCCACCCCAGCCGCCGGAGGATGGCGCGCTCGCGGCGCTCCATCCGGGCCGCCTCGTCGTCGCGCTCGTGGTCGTGCCCCTGCAGGTGCAGCAGGCCGTGCACCAGCAGGTGCGCGTGGTGGGCGGCCACCGCCTTGCCCTGTGCCCGGGCCTCGCGCGCCACCACCGGCGCGCAGATCACCACGTCGCCGGCCACCGCGCCGCGCGCCGGCGCCTCGTACACGAAGGTGAGGACGTTCGTCGCGTGGTCCCTGCCGCGGAACTCGCGGTTCAGGCGCCGGCCCTCGGCCTCGGCGACGTAGCGCACGGTCACCGTGGCCGCCCGCGCGAGCGCGGCCCGCGCCCACGCCCGCACGCGCGCGTCCGAGGGCAGGTGCGCGGCGCGCGAGGCCCGCTGGACGGTGATCGCGAGTCGCGGCGCCCGGCTCACTTCTTGCGCGACGAGCGGCGCTCGTAGGCGTCGACGATCGCCTGCACGAGCGGGTGGCGCACCACGTCCTCGGACTGGAAGGCGGTGAAGGCGATCCCGCGCACGCCGGCCAGGACGTTGCGCGCGTCGACCAGCCCCGAGGCCTGGCCGCGCGCGAGGTCGATCTGCGTGACGTCGCCCGTCACCACCGCGCGCGAGCCGAAGCCGATGCGCGTGAGGAACATCTTCATCTGCTCCGGCGTGGTGTTCTGCGCCTCGTCCAGGATGATGAACGAGTGGTTGAGCGTGCGCCCGCGCATGAAGGCGAGCGGCGCGACCTCGATGGCGCCGCGCTCGAACAGGCGGTTCACCTTGTCGTAGCCCATGAGGTCGTAGAGGGCGTCGTACAGCGGGCGCAGGTACGGGTCCACCTTCTGCGCGAGGTCGCCCGGCAGGAACCCCAGCTTCTCGCCGGCCTCGACCGCCGGCCGCGTGAGCACGATGCGCTTGACCGCGTCGCGCTCGAACGCGTCCACGGCGGCCGCGACCGCGAGGAAGGTCTTGCCCGTGCCCGCCGGGCCGACGCCGAAGGTGATGTCGTGCGTCTGCATCTGCTGCAGGTACTGGGCCTGGCGCGGCGTGCGCGCGGTGAGCTCGCTGCGCCGCGGCAGGCGCAGCGCCGGCGCCTCCGGGGCCGCTCCCGCCGGCGTGCGCGTCATCTCCACGAGGCCCAGCTGGATGTCCTCCACGGAAAGGTCGCGCGCGGCCAGGTCGTAGAAGCGCCGCAGCGCGCGCGCCGCGATTCCGACCTGCGCCGCCTCGCCGCTGATGGCGAAGCGCTCCGCGCGCCGGGCGATGGTGACGTCCAGCGCGGTCTCGATCTGCCGCAGGTTCTCGTCGAGGGCGCCGCACAGCATCGCGAGGCGCGGGTTGTCGACGGGCTCGAACGCCAATTCCTGGGTCTGGCTCTTCACCGCTCGCATGAAAGAATAGGCCTGCCGGGGAGACCGGCAGGCCTATTGTAGCGGCCGCGGGCGGTCAGACGCCGGCGCGGGTGAGCGGCGCCTTCAGGGCCTCGGTGAGCGTGTTCAGGCTCTCGGCCAGGTGCGCGCGGGCCTCCTTGGACATCGGGCCCTTCTTCGCGAGCGCCGCGCGGATCCGGCCCTGCAGCTCCGTGGCGTTCAGGCGCTGCAGCGCGCCCACGTCGGCCGGCGTGGCGGGCGAGGGCTTCACGAGCGCGCCCGCCATCCGGCGCAGGTAGTCGCGCTGGAGGTTGCGGCGCATGCCGTTGATGTCCTGCCCGGTCTTGAGCTCCGACCAGATCGCGTCCTGCAGGGTGTCGTACACCTCCGACAGGGTCATGGCCTTGGCCTTGTCGGCCACCTTGTCGCGCGAATCCAGCAGGCGCGCGGCGGTGCCGTCGGACATCAGCTCGTTCAGGAGCGCCTTCTGCACCTGCAGCACCGGGGCGGCGACCGAGACGTCCGGGTTGTCCGGGCGGTCGAACTGGTCGATCGCGATGCGGCTCACGAACTCCGGCTTGAAGCGGAAGCTGTCGGCCTGGAAGAAGTCCTTCGTGATCATCGTGAGCGCCTCGCGCTGGCGCGAAGCCGGCGTCGGCTGGTAGATGGGCTCCCTGGCGCCTGCGCGCACGCGGTTGAGCCGCACGCCGCCCACGTACTTGGCCGCGAGCGGGGCCACGCGCGCGAGCTGGCGCCAGGCGTTGGAGTAGCTGCGCGTCAGGCGCTCGTAGCTCTCGTCCGGGGCGAGCTTCAGGGTCTCGAGCCGGTCCCACAGCTCGCGGGAGAGCTTGAGCCGGTGCTTGTAGTACTCGATCGGGTCGGCGCCGAGGTCGAAGCGGTTCACCTCGGGGTCGATGCCCAGCACCTTGCCGAAGCCCGCGTCGTAGTCGTTCGAGAACGCGAGCACGGGCTCGGCGTTGGCTCGGTCGGCGATCTTCGCGAGCTCGGCCTTCTCGTTCGCCGGGTCGATCGGCCGGTAGGCGTAGTCGATGGCCCAGTAGTCGTAGGGCCCCAGCGTGCTCATGTTGTACTCGCCCTGCACCTCGCCCTTCACCGCGAGGTTGAACGGCGTGTAGTCCATCACGGAGGCGGCCAGGCCGTGCACGCGGGTGAAGGACTTGTCCTCGAGCTGCTTTAGCGTGTAGACCGTGGAGGCGCGGAAGTTGTGCTGCAGGCCGAGCGTGTGGCCGACCTCGTGCATGATCACGTCCTTCACGTACCCCTGGGCCAGCGCGTCGGCCTCGGGGCCGGACATGTCCAGGCCCCGCGCCTCGAGCACGTCGGCGGCGAAGTCCATCTCGCGCGAGGCCGCGGCCATGTAGTCGCAGGCGAGGTAGCCGCGCGCGGCGCGCTGCGGGTACTGCGCCTCGAGGGCCTTGTCCACGCCGTCGAAGGTGCGCGCGATGTCCTCGGAGGCGAGGCGGCGGGCGCCGCGCGCGAAGACGTCGGACATGCCGATGTCGGCGTCCAGGATCTCGCCGGAGCGCGGGTCCACGTGGGAGGGCCCGATCGCGAAGCCGACGTCGTCGCCGGTGAACCAGCGCACCGAGGCGTGGCGCGAGTCCATCGTGTCGAAGTCGTCCTGGTCGGTCTGCTGCTTCACCACGATGGCGTTGCGGAAGCCGGCCTTCTCGAAGGCCTTGTTCCACTCGAGGATGCCGTCGGCCACGCTTTGGCGGTACTTCGCCGGGATGTTCTTGTCCAGCCAGTACACGATGGGCTGCTTGGGCTCGGAGACGGCCGCGGACGGGTCCTTCTTCTCCAGGCGCCAGCGGTTCACGATGTACGAGCGGCGCTTGGGCGTCACGTCGTCCGTGTAGTCGACGCGCTCGGTGACGAAGTGGCCGACGCGCTCGTCGGCGGGGCGGGCGGCCATGGGCACGGCCGGCAGCGGCATGAAGTTGTACTGGAACGCCACGAAGAAGTTGCGCGGGTCGGGCGTGGTCTTCGGCGGCGGCGGCAGCGGCTTGGGCGGCGGCGTGAGGGGCGGGGCCGCGAGCTTGGGCACCGCGAAGAGCGCGGTCACCTGCAGGCTCGTGAGGTCGCCGGTGTTCGTCACGCGGCTGAAGCTCGTGTTCTTGGCGTCCAGCGCGAACGGCATGCGGAAGGCCATCTCGAGGTTGGTGCCGTAGCCGGGCAGGTCACCGAACAGCAGCGCGTTGGCCTCGACCAGGACGGCCTTGCTCTCCGGGTCGGGCTGCGAGACCACCGGCGCGGAGGCGATGAGGCTGTCGGCGAAGGACTCGTGCACGAAGTGCGCCTGCGGCGTGCCCTCCTTGGCGAAGAAGCGCGTGTTGCGGGCGATGAGCTGCAGGCGGTCGCCGATCTTCTTCCACATGGCGACCTGGCTGCCCTCCACCATGCTGAACGAGCCGCCCATCTGGCTGCCGTACAGGCCCCGCTCGCCCACCGAGCGCGGGATGTTCATGGAGAAGAAGAAGGGCTTGTCCAGCTGGTCGGGGCGCACCTCCATCCAGATCTTGTCGTCCTTCCGGTGCAGGGTGAAGTAGCCCGGAATGGCGGTGGAGTCCTTGATCACGTCCTTGAACGCCTTGGGCTGGCCGGGCGCGGGCCCGCCGGGCTTGGCGGCGGCGGGGGCGCCGTTGGGCGGGGCCGCCTTGCCGTTGGTGTCCTGGGCGTACGCGGTCGAGGCCAGGGCCAGCGCGGAGAGGGTGAGGACGGACAGGGTGCGCAGCTTGTTCATGGGGTTCCTTGCGGTGCGGGGTCCGTGAAGCGCCGGAAAATAGCACACGGCCGGACCGGTTTTGTCACGGAATGTCACGCCTCGGGGGCGCCTTCGACGACCTCGCCCCGCAGGCTGTGGGGCAGGGCCTTCACGATGGTCACGTCGACGAATTTCCCCGCCAACGCGGCCGGCCCGGGGAAGTTCACGACGCGGTTGTTGGCGGTGCGGCCGGCGAGCTCGGCGGCGTCCTTGCGCGAAGGCCCCTCGACGAGCACGCGCTGGCGGGTGCCGACCATGGCGGCGGAGTACTCCTCCGAGAGGGCCTGGAGCCGCGCCTGCAGCCGCTGCAGGCGCGCGAGCTTCTCCGCGGGCGGGGTGTCGTCGGGCAGGTTCGCCGCGGGCGTGCCCGGCCGCGCGCTGTAGACGAAGCTGAACGCGCCGTCGAAGCGCACGTCCTCCACCAGGCGCATGGTCTGCTCGAAGTCCGCCTCGGTCTCGCCCGGGAAGCCGACGATGAAGTCCGTGGAGAGCGAGAGGTCCGGCCGCACGGCGCGCAGGCGCCGCACGATCGACTTGTACTCCATCGCCGTGTAGCCGCGCTTCATGGCCGCCAGGATCCGGTCGGAGCCCGACTGCACGGGCAGGTGCAGCTGCGAGACGAGCGAGGGCAGGCGCCCGTAGGCGTCGATGAGCCGCTGCGAGAACTCGAGGGGGTGCGAGGTCGTGTAGCGCAGGCGCTCCAGGCCCGGGACCCGCGCCACGTGCGTGAGGAGCAGGGCGAAGTCCGCGACCTCCCCGTCGGCCATCCCGCCGCGGTAGGCGTTCACGTTCTGCCCGAGGAGCGTCACCTCCGCCACGCCCCGGGAGGCGAGGTCGCGCACTTCCGCGAGCACGTCCTCGAACGGCCGGGAGACCTCCTCGCCGCGCGTGTAGGGCACGACGCAGAAGCTGCAGTACTTGCTGCAGCCCTCCATGATCGAGACGAAGGCGCTTGCCCCCTCCACCTTCGCCGGCGGCAGGTGGTCGAACTTCTCGATCTCGGGGAAGGAGATGTCCACCTGCGCCGCGCCGGAGTGCCGCCGCCGCGCGAGGAGTTCGGGCAGGCGGTGCAGCGTCTGCGGGCCGAAGACCACGTCCACGAAGGGGGCGCGGCGCACGATCTCCTCGCCCTCCTGGCTCGCCACGCAGCCGCCCACGCCGATGAGCAGGCCGGGCTTCGCGCGCTTCAGGGGCTTCAGGCGACCGAGGTCGGCGAAGACCTTCTCCTGCGCCTTCTCGCGCACCGAGCAGGTATTGAAGAGGACGAGGTCGGCGTCCTCGGCGCGGTCCGTGCGCTCGTAGCCCTCGGCGGCGGCCAGCACGTCGGCCATCCTCGCGGAGTCGTACTCGTTCATCTGGCACCCGAAAGTGCGCACGAAGACCTTCTTGGCGGGCTCGGCCATGGCGTCGTCCTGGGTCGCGGAGGTTGAGTCCGGGCAGGCTGGGGCGGGAGCCGGATTCTACCGGAACGCGGCGGGGCGGGCCCCGCCTGCAATAGGGCGTAACGAGCGGCCCCGGCCACCGCGGCTATACTCGGCGCCTTCTGGCCGGCCGGCCGATCGCCGGCGGCCCCGAACCGTGGAGGAATCTCGACATGACCGGGCGTCTCCTGACCCTCGTGGTGGCACTCTTCCTGGCCGCGTCGCCCGCGGCGCAGGCCAAGAAGCGGATCGACAAGGCGGCGGACCTGCCGCGCTTCACGTACAGGATCGACGGCAAGCTCGAGGACCTCGTGCGCAACCCCGAAGCGTTCGGGAAGTTCGCCGCCCAGGTCCGGCGCGACGAGCAGTCCGTGCTCGACGGCTACCAGATCGCCGACAAGTCCGCCGAGCGCGGGATCCTGGGCGTGCTGGCGCGCATCGACTTCCTCGAGGGGCGCTACGCCGACGCCGCCAAGCGCGCCGACCAGATCCAGGCGCTCGAGGAGAAGCCCGCCGACAAGCTCCTGTCGGGCGTCCTGCTGCACGCGATGGTGGACGCGCAGGCGAAGACCGGCAGCATCGACTCGCCCGCCTACCAGCAGGAGGTGGCGCGGATCGTCGCGGGCAAGCTCGAGAAGATGCCGTACGCGGTGATCGCCAACGACATCAAGGAGGCCAAGACGGTCTCGGAGATCATCGGCGAGGCGCTCGTGATGGGCAACATCCGCGACCGCCTGCAGCCGGTGGTGGACAAGGCGGGCGGCGTGCTCAGCTCGGAATTCTCGTCCTCGATCATCGGCGCGCGCTACGCCCTCGTGGCGCGTCTGCCGCTCAAGGAGGCGCTCACGCGGACCTACACGGCCTACCTCGCCGCGCACAAGGTCGAGAAGCCCGACATCTGGGCCGCGCGCGATGTGGACCTGCCCCCGGGCAAGGGCTACAAGCCCGTGAACGTCGCCGTGTGGGACAGCGGCGTGGACGCCTCGCTCTTCCCCGGCAAGCTCGTGCTGGACTCGGCCGGCAAGCCCGCCTTCCTCGCCTTCGACGTGCGCGAGAACCCGTCGAAGAGCCCGCTCATGCCCATCCCCGAGGCGCTGCGCGGCAAGCTCCCGCAGCTCAAGTCGCGGATCAAGGGCCTGTCGGACCTGCAGTCCAACGTCGACAGCCCCGAGGCGACCGAGGTGAAGAAGCTGCTCTCGGGGCTCAAGCGCGACGAGTACCGCAGCGTGGTCGAGGAGATCGGCCTCGCGAGCAACTACAGCCACGGCACGCACGTGGCGGGCATCGCCTCGGCCGGCAACCCCTACGCGCGCCTCGTGAACGCGCGCATCGAGTTCGACTACCACTTGCTGCCGGACCCGTGCCCCAGCCGCGAGCTGGCCGACAAGAATGCCCGCAACGTCCAGTCCGACGTGGATTTCTTCAAGAAGGAAGGCGTGCGCGTCGTGAACATGAGCTGGGGCGGCACCGTGAAGGACTACGAGGGCCAGCTCGAGCTCTGCAACATCGGCAAGACGCCCGACGAGCGCAAGAAGATCGCGCGCGAGTACTTCGACATCCAGAAGAAGGCGCTGGTGGCCGCGTTCAAGTCGGCGCCGGGCATCCTCTTCGTCGCCGCGGCCGGCAACTCCAACGAGAACTCCACCTTCGCCGAGGCGATCCCCGCCGACATCGTGCTGCCCAACCTGCTCACGGTGGGCGCGGTGGACAAGGCGGGTGACGAGGCCTCCTTCACGAGCTACGGGCCGACGGTGAAGGTGCACGCCAACGGCTACCAGGTGGAGAGCTACCTGCCGGGGGGCGATCGCGTGGCGCTGTCGGGCACCTCGATGGCCTCGCCCCAGGTGACGGGCCTGGCGGCCAAGATGCTCGCCGTGAACCCGAAGCTCACGCCGCCGAAGGTCATCGACATCATCGTCAAGACCTCGGACGCCTCCGCGGACGGCCGCCGGCACCTGATCAACCCGAAGAAGGCGGTCGCGGCGGCACAGGCTGCGAAGTAGGTCACCTTCCCGGCCCGCCGTCGGCCTGTGCGGCCGGCGGCGGGTTCGTCGCCTCCCGGGACGCGTGCTATCGTCGCGGCCGAAAGGAAGGCGACGCGATGCAAGGGAAATCGGGAATCCGCAAGACGCTGGCCACCGCCGTTCTCGCGGTGGCCGTCATCGGCCTGGTGGACGGCTGCGCGGGTCCGCCGCGGCGGGACTGGCGGCAGGCCGTTCGGGCCGGCGACTATTCCTTCGCGTATTCGGATCTCTTCGAGACCTGGCGCGCGGGCACCCCGGACATCAAGGCCGAGTCGCTGCGCTACGCGTGGCGCGAGCCGGGCATCATCGCCGCCGCCCGCCCCGATCTCGCCTCGCGCATCCGGGAACTGGCCAGTCGCCAGGCTGGCGACCTCGCCTCCCTCGCGAAGCTGGTGAAGGACGGCCCGCTCGAGGACCGCGCGGACTTCGCCAAGCTCGTGGACCGTCGCATCGACGTCGATCGCGAGATCGCCGAGGCCTTTGCGCAGCGCGGCTCCGCGCCCCCTGCCCGCCCGGTGACACCGCCCCCCGTGCCGCCCGTGGCGCCGCCGCTGGCCAACAAGCCCCCGACCCCGGCGCCGCACGTGGCCGTGCCGTCGGCCATGCCCACGCCTTCGTCGACCGGCGGGACCGGGCCGCAGCTTGCGCGCACGCCCGCGACGCCGCCGATGCCGGCCAGCGCGCCGGGTCCGGCGATGTCGCCGCCAGCCGCCGTCCCCCCGGCCTCTCCCGCGGTCGCGGCGATCCCTGCCGCGACTCCCGCGCCCACCCGCCCCGCGAGCCCGGCATTGGACCGGCTACTTCAGGACCTCGCGAGGGCGAAGTCCGGCGCGGTCTGGCGGTGCCTGGGCGCGGCCGCGTGCGACGCCGCGTGGGCGGCGACCGAGAGCTTCATCGGCGCGAACTCGGACCGGCGCATCCAGCGCGTGACGTCCACGGCCATCGAGACCTATCCGCCCATCGTCCTGGGCGAGGTCGGCATGCAGGCGACGAAGTCCGCGGCGAAAGGGGATGAGTCCGAGATCCGCGTCACCGTCCAGTGCCGGGCCGGCAAGCTCGCGATGGTGTGTCCCACGACCGAGCTTCGCATCTACGAGGCCTTCCCGCTCTTCATCAAGTCGGCGGTGCGGCACTAGCGCGGGGCAAGCGCCGGAACGAAAAAGGCCAGCCCGAGGGCTGGCCTTTTTCGCTGGAACTGGTGGCGAGTCAGGGATTTGAACCCCGGACCAACGGATTATGATTCGCCGCCAGACGGCACAGCACGACACGCAGCAACAAACTACAACAACGTCGTCAACAGTCTAGCAGAGCGCGTTTGCTGTGGAGTGTTGCGGATTGCGATGTGGTGTTGCGACGATGTGCCCCAAGAGTGCCCCGCAAACGGTGGGCAAGCTGGAGGTGACC
>JAKOWJ010000110.1 GCA_029781595.1 Pseudomonadota bacterium
TGCGCATCATCCAGGAAGAGTCCATGAAGGACAACACCGCCTCGGTGCTGTGCCAGGTGCCGGTGGACGTCGCCTCCTTCCTGCTCAACGAAAAGCGCACCGAAATCGCCAAGATCGAGCTCAAGCAGCGCATCCACGTGCTGGTGGTGCCCAACAAGTCGCTCGAAACCCCCAACTACAAGCTCGAGCGCCTGCGCCACGACGACCCACGGCTCGACAACATCGAAGCCAGCTACAAGCTCGCCGAGGAAGTCGAGGACCCCACCGCCGTCACCCGCCGCTCGCAGGAGCCCACCAACAAACAGACGCCGGTCATCAAAGGCGTGCTGCCCGACGCACCGGCCCCGGTCGCCGCGCCCCGCCCCGAGCCCGCTGCGCGCACTGCAGCACCAGCCCCCGCGCCCGCGCCGGCACCCGCCATCGCGCCCCCGCAGCCGGCCAGCTCGGGCTTCTTCGGCTGGCTCAAGAGCCTGTTCGGCGCCAGCACCCCGGCACCGGCGCCCATCGTCACCAAGATCGAGCCCGCCAAACCCGCCACCGAGCGCCGCGAACCCCGCAATGGCCGTGACGGCGACAACCGCCGCCGCGGCGGCGAGCGCAGCGATGGCCGCCGTGGCGACGGCCGTCGCACCGAAGGCAGCAACGGCGAGGCCCGAAACGAGGCCCGCGCCGAAGGCCGTGGCAACAACCGCCGCGGCGAAGCCCGCGACGGCGAGGCCCGCGCCAACCGGCCCGAGCGTGCCGAGCGCCCCGAGCGCCCCGAGCGCGGCAACGGCCCGCGCGAACACCGTGAAGGCGTAACTGCCAGCGCGGAAGCAGCCGCCGACACCACCGCCACCGACACCCCGCGCAACGGCGAGCGCCCGCCACGGGGCGAACGCGGCGGCGAGAACCGGCGCGAACGCGGTGAGCGCGGCGAGCGCCGTGAGCGCAACACCCCGCGCCCCGACGCGGCCGAAACCACCGCACCGGCGCTCGCCGCATCCAGCGGCGACGCCGTGAGCGCGGCCACCGCCGACACCCCGGCCGCTGAGACCCCCGAGCGCCGCGAGGGCGC
>JAKOWJ010000113.1 GCA_029781595.1 Pseudomonadota bacterium
CGCGGAACGAGCGCAGGCGCCAGAGGAAGACCCCGCCCGCCAGCGCGCAGGCCAGCCCCCCGGCGAGGAAGGTGTAGGGGGCGCCGATGCGCTCGGCCAGCGCCCCGGCCGAGAGGTGGCCGATGGGCAGCGAGCCGATGAAGAACATCGTGTAGTAGCTCATCACGCGCCCGCGCTTGTCCTCGTCGACGATGCTCTGGATGATGGTGTTGCACGAGGCGGCCGTGAGGAACATGCCGAACCCGGCCAGCGCCATGAGCGCCGCCGACAGCGGCACCGAGCGCGAGAAGCAGAACGCGCTGGTGGCCGATCCCGCGGTGACGGCGGCGATGCCGATCCACTTCGCCAGCCCCCGCACGGAAGGGCGCCGCGCGAGGCTCACCGCGGAGACCATGGCGCCCAGGCCCACCGCGCCGATGAACAGGCCCACGAGCTTCGCGCCCTCCCCGAACGTGCGCACGGCCACCGCCGGCATCAGCGAGGAGTAGGGCCCGATGGTGACGCTCACCGTCGCGAGCAGCAGCAGCATGCGGCGGATGGGCAGGTAGCCGAGGGCGTGGCGCCAGCCGTCCGCCAGGTCCGCGATGGGATGCGAGGGCGCGCGGGCGGGGTTCGCGCGCACCGGCCGGATGCGCCGCAGCGCGGCGATCACGAAGACGTAGCTCGCCGCGTTGAGGGCGAAGCACGTCGTCTCTCCCCAGGCGGCGATCACGAGGCCGCCGATGGACGGGCCCACGAGGCGCGCGCCGTTCATGAGCACCGAGTTGAGGGCGATGGCGTTGGGCAGGTCGTCGCGGTTCTCCAGCAGCTGCACGAAGAAGGACTGGCGCGTGGGCGTCTCGAAGGAGTTGGCGATGCCCGCGAACAGGGCGAGGCCCGCGAGCTGGGCCATGGTGAGCGCGCCCAGGCCCGACAGGATCGCGAGCACGAGCGACTGCACCAGCAGCACGGTCAGCACCGTGAGCAGGATGCGCCGCCGGTCCAGGCGGTCGCCCAGCACGCCCGCGAAGGGCGAGAGCACGAGGTAGGGCGCGGAGTTGAGGAAGCCCACCAGGCCCGTGAACCACGTCGAGCCGGAGAGGCGGTACGCGAGCCACATGAGCGCGAGCGATTGCACCCAGGTGCCGATCATCGACACCGCCTGCCCGGCGTAGTACAGGCGGAAGTTGGGGGAGCCTAGGGCCCGAAGGCTGTGGGGTAGCGGCACGAGGGCGGGTCAGCCCAGCCTGGCGAGCTGGGCGCGGACCTCCTCGAGCTTCGCGCGGTTGTCCGCCAGGCGCTGCTTCTCCTGCTCCACCACCGCCGCCGGCGCGCGCTCGACGAAGGAGGCGTTGCCGAGCTTCGCGTCGGACTTGGCGATCTCGCCGTCCAGGCGGGCGGCCTCCTTGGCGAGGCGCTCGCGCTCGGCGGCCTTGTCGACCTCCACGTGCAGCATGAGCTTGCCGGCGCCGGTCACGGCGACGGGGGCCTGCGCGTCGGGCAGCGACGCCACGACGGTCGCCTCCGACAGGCGCGCGAGCGCGCGCAGGTAGGGCAGGTGCACGGCCACGGCGGCATCGGCCTGCAGGTAGCAGGGCACCCGCTGCGAGGGCGCGAGGTTCATCTCGGCGCGCAGGTTCCGGGCGGCGTCGGTGAG
This sequence comes from Pseudomonadota bacterium, assembly GCA_029781595.1. Lineage (GTDB taxonomy): Bacteria > Pseudomonadota > Gammaproteobacteria > Burkholderiales > Usitatibacteraceae > FEB-7. The sequence continues at coordinate 1,637 of JAKOWJ010000113.1, forward strand.
TTCCTTGAGCGTGGCCACCGCGGCCTCGGCCGCCTCGTCGACCTTCGCGGGCTCGGGCCGCGGCCAGCGCGCGAGCATGACCGTCTCGCCGGTGGCGCCCGCGAGCGGCGCCACCTTCTGCCACAGCTCCTCGGTGATGAAGGGGATGATCGGGTGCGCCAGGCGCAGCGTGGCCTCGAGCACGCGGATGAGCGTGCGGCGCGTGCCGCGCTGCACGGTCTCGTCGGCCGACTGCAGCTGCACCTTGGCCGCCTCCACGTACCAGTCGCAGTACTCGTCCCACACGAATTCGTACAGGGCGCGGGCCGCCGTGTCGAACCGGTACTCCTCTAGGCCCCGGGCCACGTCGCCTTCCGCGCGCTGCAGGCGCGAGACGATCCAGCGGTCCACCAGGCTCAGCGTCGCCGGCGCCGAGGCGTCGAGGCCCGTGTCCTGGCCCTCGCAGTTCATCAGCACGAAGCGCGTGGCGTTCCAGAGCTTGTTGCAGAAGCTTCGGTAGCCCTCGCAGCGCTTCAGGTCGAAGTTGAGCGTTCGCCCGTGCGTGGAGAGCGCCGCGAAGGTGAAGCGCAGCGCGTCGGCGCCGTAGGACGCGATGCCCTCCGGGTAGTCGCGCCGGATGCGCTTTTCCGCGGCCTGCCGGTGCGCCGGGAGCATCAGGCCCTGCGTGGACTTGGCGAGGAGGTCCTGGAGCGCGATGCCGTCGATCACGTCGAGCGGGTCGATGGTGTTGCCCTTGGACTTGGACATCTTCTGGCCCTCGGCGTCGCGCACGATGGCGTTGATGAAGACGTCGCGGAAGGGCACCTCGCCGGTGAAGTGGAGCGTCGTCATGATCATGCGCGCCACCCAGAAGAAGATGATGTCAAAGCCGGTGATGAGGACCGAGGAGGGCAGGTAGAAGGGCCTTTCGCGCGCGACCTGCGCCTCGTCCGGCCAGCCGAGCGTGGAGAAGGGCACGAAGGCGGAGGAGAACCAGGTGTCCAGCACGTCCGGGTCCCGCGAGTCCGGCGAGAGCGCGTGGCCGGCGGCCTTCGCCTTCGCGGCGGCCTCCTCGAAGCTGCGGCCCACGAAAGGCGTGCCGTCCGGCGCGTACCACGCGGGGATCTGGTGCCCCCACCAGAGCTGGCGCGAGATGCACCAGTCCTGGATGTTCTCCAGCCACTGGTTGTAGACGGTGGCCCACATGTCCGGCACGAAGCGCGTGCGGCCGGCGCCCACGGCGTCCAGCCCCGCGCGCGCCATGCCCTCCATCTTCACGAACCACTGGTCCGAGAGCATGGGCTCGACGACCGCGTCGGAGCGCTGCGAGCGCGGCTGCATGAGCTTGTGGGGCTTCACGCTCTCCACCAGCCCGGCCTTCTCGAGGTCCGCCAGCACGCGCCGGCGAGCCTCGAAGCGGTCCAGGCCCCGGTAGGCCGGCGGCGCGTTGTCGTTGAGGCTCGCCTCCAGCGTGAAGATGTTCACCATCGGCAGGCCGTGCCGGGCGCCGACCTGGTAGTCGTTGAAGTCGTGGGCCGGCGTGATCTTCACGCAGCCCGTGCCGAACTCGCGGTCCACGTACTCGTCGGCGATGACCGGGATGAGGCGGTCGGCCAGCGGCAGGCGCACCATGCGCCCGATGAGGTGGTGGTAGCGCCGGTCCTCCGGGTGCACGGCCACGGCCGTGTCGCCCAGCATCGTCTCGGGGCGCGTCGTGGCCACCACGAGCGACTCCGTGCCCTCGTCGAGGGGGTAGCGCAGGTGCCAGAGCGAGCCGTTCTCCTCGCGCGATTCCACCTCGAGGTCCGAGACGGCCGTGTGCAGCACGGGATCCCAGTTCACGAGGCGCTTGCCGCGGTAGATGAGGCCTTCCTCGTGCAGCCGCACGAAGACCTCGGCCACCGCCCGCGAGCGCGCCTCGTCCATCGTGAAGTACTCGCGCGACCAGTCGCACGAGGCGCCCAGGCGGCGCATCTGGCGCGTGATGGTCGAGCCCGACTGTTCCTTCCACGCCCAGACCCGCTCGACGAACCGCTCGCGCCCGAGGTCGCGGCGCGAAAAGCCCTCCTGCTCGAGCTGGCGCTCCACCACCATCTGCGTGGCGATGCCGGCGTGATCCGTCCCCGGCTGCCAGAGCACGTTCTCGCCGCGCATGCGGTGCCAGCGCGCGAGCACGTCCATCAGCGTCTGCTGGAAGGCGTGGCCCATGTGCAGGGTGCCGGTCACGTTGGGCGGCGGCAGCTGGATGCTGAAGGAGGGCCGGGAGGCGTCGAACGTGGCCTTGAAGCAGCCGCGGGATTCCCAGAAGGGGTACCAGTGCGCCTCGATGGCGTGGGGGTCGAAGCTTTTCGCGAGTTCCATGGGGGGCTTTAGCGGTGCGGGTGGCGCGAGAGCGCGTCGGTGACGGCCGCGGCCACGGCCTCGGCGATCTCCTTGCGCACGCTCTCGAGCGCGCCGGCGACGGTGGCGTCCACCTGGGCGGACACCTGACGCGCCACGCGCTCCTCGAGGTCGCGCGCCAGGCGCGCCTCGACGGCGGAAACGATCTCGGCGACGAGTTCTCGGTTGGCCGGGGCCGGCGCCAAGGGCGGCGCGCCCGCTTCCGGGGCGGGCACGGGCTCGT
>JAKOWJ010000177.1 GCA_029781595.1 Pseudomonadota bacterium
GGTCAAGGGCGGCGAGGTGGTGGGCGAGGTGGTCTCGACGATGGGCTCGATCGAGGAGAGCTCCCGCAAGATCGTGGACATCATCGGGGTGATCGACGGCATCGCGTTCCAGACGAACATCCTGGCGCTCAACGCGGCGGTGGAGGCCGCGCGGGCGGGCGAGCAGGGCCGGGGCTTCGCGGTGGTGGCGAGCGAGGTGCGCAACCTCGCGCAGCGCTCGGCGCAGGCGGCCAAGGAGATCAAGTCGCTCATCGGCGACTCGGTGGAGAAGGTGGGCGCCGGCACGAAGCTCGTGGAGACGGCGGGCCGGACGATGGAAGACGTGGTGGCGAGCGTCAAGCGGGTGACGGACATCATGGCCGAGATCACGGCGGCGAGCCTGGAGCAGAGCTCGGGGATCGAGCAGGTGAACCAGGCGATCACGCAGATGGACCAGGTGACGCAGCAGAACGCGGCGCTGGTCGAGCAGGCGGCCGCGGCCGCCGAGAGCATGAAGGAGCAGGCCGTCGGCCTCACCCAGGCCGTGGCCGGCTTCCGCACCGACAACCAGCGATTCGCGGCCTGATCCCAGGCGCCCGTTACAGGACACCCGACCATGCGCACGAACCTTCCCGTCACCGACCGCGAAGTCAAGCTCCCCGAGGGGGAGTTCATCGTCTCGATGACCGACCTCAAGGGCCGGATCACCTACGTGAACCCGACGTTCATCCAGGTGAGCGGGTTCACGGAGGACGAGCTCCTCGGCAAGGCCCACAACATCGTGCGCCACCCCGACATGCCGCCGGAGGCCTTCCAGGACCTGTGGGACACGCTCAAGGCCGGCCGCCCCTGGACGGGGTACGTGAAGAACCGCTGCAAGAACGGCGACTACTACTGGGTGCTCGCCAACGCCACGCCCGTGTGGGAAAAGGGCGCCGTCACGGGCTACATGTCCGTGCGCACGATTCCCGACCCGGCCGTGGTGAAGGAGGTCGAGGCGATCTACCGGCGCTTCCGGGCCGGCGAGGCGAAGGGCCTCGCGGTGCTCGAGGGCGCGGCCGTCTCCTCGGCCCCGTGGGCGAAGGCCCGGCGCTGGGCGCGGGCGCGCTCCTTCCGCGCGCGCCTCTTCGCCTTCGGCGCGCTGCTCGCCGGCTTCCAGGCCGCGGCGCTGGCCTTCCCGGCGCTGGGGGCCTGGCTCCTCGGGGCGACCGCGGTGACGGGCTTCGCCGGCGCCTGGCTCCTCGCGCGCGCCCTCGCCGCGCCGCTGGCGCGCGCGAGCGCCGACATGAAGGCCATCTCGCAGGGGCACATGGACATCGCCACGCTCGCGGGCGAGCGCCACGAGGTGGGCGAGGTGCTCACGGCCCTGAAGAGCCTGCACATCCGCCTGGGCTTCGAGCTCACGGACACGAAGCGCATCGCCGCCGAGGCCACGCGCGTGAAGCAGGCGCTGGACGTGGCGCAGGCCAACGTGATGATGGCGGACGCCGACGGCACCATCCGCTACCTCAACCGCAGCGTGACGGACATGCTGGCCGCGGCCGAGGCGGACATCCGCAAGGCGCTGCCGCACTTCGAGGCGGCGAAGGTGGTCGGCTCGAGCTTCGACGCGTTCCACCGGAACGCCTCGCACCAGAGGAACCTCCTCGCGGGCCTGAAGGGCACGCACCGCGCGCAGATCGAGATCGGCGGGCGCACCTTCTCGCTCATCGCCAACCCCATCGTCGACGACAAGGGCGGGCGCCTGGGCACGGCCGTCGAGTGGAAGGACCGCACGGCCGAGGTGGCGGTGGAAAGGGAGGTGGCGGGCATCGTCGAGGCCGCCTCGCAGGGCGATTTCAGCCAGCGCGTCTCGCTCGAGGGCAAGGATGGCTTCTTCCGGCAGCTCTCGGCGGCGCTGAACGAGCTGCTCGCGACCACGGCCGACGGCCTGGAGGAAGTGGTGGCCACGCTGGGCGCGCTGTCCAAGGGCGACCTCACGCGGCGCATCGACCGCGACTACCGGGGCACCTTCGGCCGGATGAAGGACGACGTGAACGCGACCGTGGCGCGCCTGACGGAGATCGTCGGCCAGATCAAGGGCTCGGCCGAGTCGATCGGGACGGCCTCGCGCGAGATCGCGGCGGGCAACCAGGACCTGTCCTCGCGCACCGAGGAGCAGGCCTCCATCCTGCAGCAGACGGCCTCCTCGATGGAGCAGCTCACGGCGACGGTGCGGCAGAACACGGACAACGCCAAGCAGGCCAACCAGCTGGCGGCCACGGCCTCGCAGATCGCCGTCAAGGGCGGCGAGGTGGTGGGCGAGGTGGTCTCGACGATGGGCTCGATCGAGGAGAGCTCGCGAAAGATC
>JAKOWJ010000179.1 GCA_029781595.1 Pseudomonadota bacterium
ATCGTCGACCGCCACATGAACCTGGTGGGCTTCGAGCTCTTCTACTGCGGGGCCACGGGCGAGCCGCCGCCGCCCGGCATGGGCGCGCGCTGGACCTCGCTCCTGCTCACCGACCTCTTCTCGGGCGTGGGCATCGACCGCGCCATCGGCGGCTTCGCCGGCTACATCAACGTCGACGCCGAGTTCCTGGGCTCGCAGATGGTGGAGATCCTGCCGCCCTCGCGCATCCGCCTGGAGCTGGGCGACACGGTGGACTCGGGCCCGGAGTCGGTGAAGCGCCTGCAGGCGCTCAAGGCCCTGGGCTACGGCCTGGTCATGGACAACTACTGGGGCGAGCGCCAGCGCGTGGCGCCCCTGCTGCCGTACCTGGACGCGATCAAGGTGGACCTGGACTGGGTGGGCCCGGAGCAGATCGCGCAGGTGGTGCGGCCCTTCGCGGGCGGGCGCAAGGTGCTCATCGCCGAGAAGGTGGAGACGGCCGAGCAGTTCCAGTCGGCCATGGCGCAGGGCTTCGACCTCTTCCAGGGCTACCACTTCGCGCGCCCCGAGCTGGTCAAGGGCCGGCGCCTGCAGGTGAACCTCTCGGCGCTGCTGCGCCTGCTCAACCTCGTGACCGAGGACGCCGACGTGGACGCGATCGAGGCCGAGTTCAAGCACCAGCCGGCCATGAGCGTGAACCTGCTCAAGCTCACCAACTCGGCGGCCTCGGGCATCCGCATGCCGGCGCGCACCATCCGCGAGGCCATCCTGCGCACGGGCCTGCGGCCCATGCGCACCTGGCTGCAGCTGCTGGTCTACACCGCCAACGGCCGCGGCGGGCCCAGCCCCCTGCTGCACACGGCGGCCGTGCGCGGGCGCCTCATGGAGCTCATGGCCTGCGAGACGAACCCCGGCGACCGCGAGTACGCCGACCGCGCCATGATGGTGGGCCTGCTCTCGCTCATGCACGTGGTCTTCGGCATGACGCAGTCGGCCTTCGCCCTCGAGCTCAAGCTGGACGAGGACCTGCGCGCCGCGCTCGACACGCGCGTCGGGCCGCTGGGCGAGATGCTGCGCGTGGTGGAATCGCGCGAGGGCGTGGGCGCCGCCGTGGCCACGCGCCTGGCCGAATCCGACCTCGCCCGCCTGGAGGTCGAGGCCCTGGCCTGGGCCAGCGAGATCGCCGCCCCGGGCGGCACCCCCTAGCCCCCGGCTCCCCCCGGACCGGGAAAACCGGGGACGTTTCCCGATTTCCGCGCGGAAATCGGGGAACGTCCCCGGTTTTCGCTTGGAAATCGGGGAACGTCCCCGGTTTCTCCAAGCGGCGAGCGTGCCGGGCGGGCGGCGGCTCAAGTTACGGCCGCAACGCGCCGATAAGGACTCATTCAGCCGGACTGGAAGGCCATGCACGCCCCGGGACCCCGCATCCTCATCGTCGACGACTCCGAAGACGACACGCTGCTCGCGACCGCGCGCCTGAAACGGGCGCTGCCGGGCGTGGCCGTGCGGCGGGTGGACTCGCCCGAGTCGATGAGGAGCGCCCTGGACGGCGACGACTGGGACCTCGTCATCTCCGACCACGCGATGCCGCGCTTCGACTCGCTGGGCGCGCTCGAGGTGCTCAAGAGCTCCGGCAAGGCCATCCCCTTCATCGTCTACTCGGGCCACTACGACCGCGACCAGGGCCTGGAGGCGCTGCGCGCCGGCGTGCGCGACTTCGTGCAGAAGAACGACCCCGGGCGCCTGGTGCCCGTGGTGCAGAAGAGCCTCACGGCGCCCGCCGAGGGCGACTTCGCGGGCGGCGCGCGGCTGGACCCCGTGACGGGGCTCGCGGGCCGCCACTGGCTGCTCGACCAGCTCGACGCGGGCCTCGCCGCCTGGCGCGAGGGCGAGGCGCGGCTCGCGCTGCTGCGCGTGGACCTGGACCGCTTCCAGCGCATCAACCGCGCCTTCGGCACCGTCACGGGCGACCGGCTGATGGCCGACGTCGCCTTCCGCCTCAAGCGCGAGCTGGCGGCCTGCGACCTGCTCGCGCGCGGCGACGACGACGAGTTCCTGTGCCTGGTGGACCGCACCGCCGACGCGTCCGCGGCGCAGCGCCGCGGCGAGCGCGTGCTGCGCTCCCTGGACGAGCCCTTCGTGCGCGACGGCAACACCTTCTACGTGACGGCGAGCGCGGGCCTCGCCCTGCACCCGCTGCACGGCGCGAACGCGCTGGCCCTGCACGAGGCGGCCGGCCGCGGCGTGGAGCGCGCGCGCGCCATCGGCATCAACCGCGTGGCGATCGCGCCCGAGCCGCGCGTGGTGACCCCCGCCTCGCTCGCGCCCGGCGCCGTGGTGCCCGCCGACGAGCTCTTCGTCCTCGCGCACCCCATCGTCGCCCTGGCCACGGGCCGCACCTGGGGCGTGGAGGCGGGCGTGCGGCGCCGCCACACGGGCCTCGCCGTGCTCTCGCCGGACCCCGACTCGCCCATCGTCCCCGAGCGCCCGGGCGTGGCGACCGTGGGCCAGTGGCTGCTCGACGAGTCGCTGCGCCTGGTCGAGCGCCTGCGCCAGGGGGGCGTGCCGGAAGGGCGCGTGGCGGTGAACCTGCCACGCTCGCTGCTCTTCGACGCGCGCCTGGCGGACGACATCGCCGAGACGCTCGCGCGCGCCGGCCAGTCGCCCGACGGCCTCGAGATCGAGATCCCGGAGCGGTGGATCCTCGCCGAGCCGGGCCGCGCCGAGGAAGCCGCCCGGCGCCTGCGCGCCGCGGGGCTTCGCCTGGCGCTCGACGAGTTCGGCACCAACTACGGGCCGCTCGCGCCGCTGCAGCGCCTGGCGGTGGACACGCTCAAGCTCGCGCCCGCCCTGGTGCGCGAGTCGCGGCAGGACGAGTCGGGCGAGGCGGCGCTGCGCGGCGCGCTCGCGCTGGCCCGTGCCATGGGCGCGGCCGTGGTCGCCGTGGGCGTCGAGTCGGTCGACGACGGCGAGTGGCTCGCCGAGCTGGGCGTGGACCGCGCCCAGGGCCCGGCCTATCCGCCGCGGCGCATCGAGACGGCGCCGCTGCTGCCGGCGCGCTTCGACCGGCCGGCGGCCGCGGACGCGGCCCGCGCCACGGGATAGCCGCGCCGAAACGCCGATTTGCGGGGCCGAAGCCCCCGTTTTCGCCCGACCCCGCCGCCGCGGGCGGCCGCAGCATGGCAGCATCGCCCCCCCTCCCGAGGAGAACGACCTGGATTCGCCCGCCGCCAGCGCGCGCATAGGCCGCTTCGAGATCGTGCGCGCCCTGGGCGCGGGCGCCCAGGCCACCGTGCACCTGGCGCGCGACACGCGCCTGGAGCGCGAGGTCGCGCTCAAGACCATCCGCACGGGCGCCGGCCGCGAGAAGGTGCGCGCGCTGCTCGACGAGGCCCTCATGGTCTCGCGGCTGCAGCACCCGCACATCGTCACGCTCTTCGACGCCGGAGAGGAGGAGGGCACGCCGCACCTGGTGTTCGAGTACGTCGCCGGCCGCTCGCTCGCCGCCGAGATCGCGGCCCAGGGGCCGCTGCCGCCGGCGCGCGCCGCGGACATCGCGCGGCAGGTGCTGCGCGGCGTGGCCTACGCCCACGCCCGCGGCATCGTCCACCGCGACCTCAAGCCCGCGAACATCCTGCTCGACGGGTCGGGCGCCGCGCGCGTCACCGACTTCGGCATCGCCCGCCACGCCGGCGCGCCCGAGGGCGGCGAGGGCGGCTTCTACGGCACGCCCGCCTACCTGCCGCCCGAGTACATCGAGAAGCGCGAGTTCGGCGAGCGCGGCGACGTCTTCGCCGCCGGCATGGTGCTCTACGAGATGCTCACGGGCGCCCCGGCCATCCGCGGCAGCCAGGTCTTCGAGATCCTGAACCGCATGGTGCGCGAGCCCTTCGAGCCGCCGTCGGCGCGGGTCCCGGGCCTGGACGCGCGCCTGGACGCCGTCGTGATGCGCGCACTGGCCAAGGACCCGGCGGCGCGCTACGCCACGGCCACGGACATGGAGGAGGCCCTGGCCGCCTGGCTGGACCCGGCCGGCGAGGCGCAACCCGGCAGCGAGGCCTCGGGCACGCTCGAGTTCCTGCTGCGCCGCATGCGCCACGCCGCCGACTTCCCGTCGCTCTCCGGCACGCTCGCGGAGGTGAACCGGGCCGTGGCCTCGGAGCGCGAGCCCACCGGCGTGCTGTGCGCGGCCATCCTCAAGGACTTCGCGCTCACCAACAAGCTGCTGCGGGTGGTGAACGCGGCGCACTTCCGGCAGTTCGGCGGCTCGATCAGCACCGTCTCGCGCGCCATCGCCATCCTCGGGCAGGACCACGTGCGGGCCCTCGCGCTCTCGCTGGTGCTGCTGGACCACCTGCAGAACCGCGCGCAGGCCGGCGAGCTGCGCGACGAGGCGGCCGCGGCCTACCTCGCCGGCGTGGTGGCGCGCGACCTCGCGGTGCGCGCGGGCCACGGCGGCGGCGAGGAGGCGTTCATCTGCGCCATGTTCCGCCGCCTGGGCAAGCTGCTCACCACCTTCTACCTGCACGACGAGGCGCAGGCCATCGCCCGCCTGGCGCTCGCGCGCGGGATCGACGAGGGCCGGGCCGCCCGCGAGGTGCTGGGCATGGGCTACGCCGAGCTGGGCATGGGCGTCGCGCGCCACTGGGGGTTCCCGGAGGGCATCGTGCGCAGCATGGCCTCGCTCCCCCCGGGAGAGGTCTCGGCCACGGCCTTCGTCGACGACCGCCGCCGGGCCCTCGCGGAGATGGCCAACAGCCTGGTGGACGTGGTGCGCGCGCCCGACGCGGACGCGCGCCGCAAGGCGCTGGGCGCCGTGGCCACGCGCTTCCGCAAGGCCTCGGGCGCCTCGGAGAAGGCCCTCGCCTCGTGCCTGGAGGAATCCACGCGCGAGCTGGTGCGCGAGGCGCCGGCGCTCGGGCTGCCGCTCGCCGCGAGCCCGCTCATGGCCGCGGCGCGCTCGCTCGCCGGCGAGCCCGCGGCGACGGTGAGCGCCGCCCCCGTCGACACCGAGACGCGCATCGGCACCTGCGTGCTGGGCGAGTCCGCGGCCACGCTCGTGGACGCGGGCGCCGCGCCGCCGGACCCCGCCGACCCCGCGCGCCGGCGCGCGCTCCTCGCCTCGGGCGTGCAGGACATCACGCAGACGCTGGTGGGCGAGTTCGCCCTGAACGACGTGCTGCGCATGGTGACGGAGACTTTCTACCGCGCGATCGGCTTCCAGCGCGTGCTGCTGTGCGTGCGCGAGCCCTCGGGGCGCGTGCTGCGCGCCCGCATGGGCCTGGGCGAGGGCGTGGACGACATCGTGCGCGCCGGCTTCGAGATCCCCCTCGCGGGCGCCCGCGACGTCTTCTTCGTGGCCCTGTCCAAGGGCGCCGACGTGGCCATCGAGAACCTGGACGACGAGCACATCCGCGCCCACGTGCCGGACTGGTACCGCTCGCGCGTGCGGGCCCGCGGCATGGTGCTCTTCCCGATCCTGGTGAACCGGCGGCCCGTGGCGCTCATCTACGCCGACGCGGACCGCCCCGGCGTGCTCGCCTTCGCGCCCGAGGAGCTGGACCTGCTCAAGACGCTGCGCAACCAGGCGGTGCTCGCGCTCAAGCAGCACGGCTGAGCCTCAAGCGCGCGGGCCGGCCGGCCGATAGGCAGGTAGGAGCCGGGCGACCCCGCCCCGGCGCACCGCGGCCCATGCCCGACGCAACCCTCGCCATCCTCTTCGCCGACGTGGCCGGCAGCACCCCGCTCTACGAGCGCCTGGGCGACCGCGAGGCGCACTCGCGCATCGCCGCGTGCCTCGCGCGCGCGGCGGCGGCCACGGCCTCGCGCGGCGGGCGCGTCGTGAAGACCATCGGCGACGGGCTCATGGCGGCCTTCCCGCGCGGCGAGGCGGCCTTCCTCGCGGCCGTGGCCATGCAGGAGGCGCAGGCGGTCGCCGGCGACGGCCTCGCCCTGCGCGTCGGCTTCCACGAGGGCCCGGCGCTCGCGCAGGGGGGCGACCTCTTTGGCGACGCGGTGAACCTCGCCGCGCGCCTGGGAGAGGCGGCCGGCCCGGGGCAGGTGCTGCTCACGGCCGCCACGGCGGCGGCGCTGCCCGCGGCCCTGCGCGTCGGCGTGCGCGCGCTGGGCGCGCTGGCGGTCAAGGGCAAGAGCCGGCCCGTGGACGCCGCCGAGGTCGTGTGGGACACGGGCGCCGACCTCACGATCGTGGACGCGGCGGCGACCGCGCCGGCCCCCGCCGGCCGCGCGCTCACGCTCGCCCTGGGCAGCCACCAGGTGCGCGTGCTGCCCGGCGAGGGCTGGGTGACGCTGGGCCGCGACGGCGGCAACGACCTCGTGGTGCCCTCGCCGCGCGCCTCGCGCGAGCACGCGCGCGTGGAGTTCCGCGGCGGCCAGTTCGTGGTGGTCGACTTCAGCGCCAACGGCACCGTCGTGCGCGCCGACGGCGGCCCGGAGGTGCTGGTGCGCCGCGACAGCCACGCGCTGCGCGGCAGCGGCTGGATCGTGCTGGGCGGCGGCGCCGGCCCCGGCGAGCCGGTGCGCTACGCCTGCGGCTGAGTCGGGGGCTCGAGCGGGAACTCGAGGTGGAAGGTGGCGCCGCGGCCGGGCTCGCCCTCGGCCCAGGCGCGCCCGTCCAGGCGCTCCATGGCCTTCCTCTCGATGGCGAGGCCGATGCCGGTGCCCGGGTAGTCCTCCACGCGGTTCAGTCGCTGGAACATCGCGAAGAGCCGGTCGTGGTACTGCATGTCGAAGCCCACGCCGTTGTCGCGCACCCACAGGTGCGCGCGGCCGTCCGAGGCCGCGCCCCCGACGGTGATGGCCGGCGCCCCGACGCCGCGGGTGAACTTCAGGGCGTTGTCCAGGAGGTTGCGGATCGCCATGGCGAGGCCCTGCGCGTCCACCACGGCCTGCACCGCCGGCACGGCCAGGGTCACGGCGGCGCCGCGCTCGCGGATGGCCGGCGCCTGCTCGGCGACGATGTCGCCCACCAGCTCGTCCAGGCGCACGGCGGTGGCCGCGCGCTCGCCGCGCTCGATGCGCGAGTAGGCCAGCAGGTCGTCGATGATCTCGTTCATGCGCGCCGTGGCCGTGCGCACGTTGGCGAGGAACTCGCGGCCCTCCGCGTCGAGCGAGCCCGCGTGGTCGGTCGCCAGGAGCCGGCTGTAGCCCTCGATGCCGCGAAGCGGCGCCTTGAGGTCGTGGGAGACGGAGTAGGCGAAGGCCTCCAGCTCGCGGTTGGCGGCCGTGAGCTGGGCGGTGCGCGCCTCGACGCGCCGCTCGAGCTCGGCGGCCAGTCGGCGCGCGGCCTCCTCGGCCCGGGCGCGGGCGGCCATGCCGCGGTCGATGGCCCAGGTGAGCAGCACCAACAGGCCGGTGCCCGCCAGCGCGATGGCGATCATCACGCGCGCCTGGGCGACCACGGGCGCGAGGGCCTCTTCCACCGACTGGCCCACGGAGACCGTCACGCCGAAGTCGCGCAGCCGCTCGTAGCCGTAGATGCGGTCGACGCCGTCGACCTGGCCGATGCGGCGGAAGGTGCCCTCGTCCGGCGAGCGCGGGTCGAGGAAGGGCGCGCCCGCCAGGCGCGTGCCCATGGCCCCGTCGAATCCCGGGTAGCGCGAGAGGAAGTCGCCGCCGTCGCGCACCATGGCGATCACGCCCTGCGCGCCGAGGGCGAGGCGCTCGTGCAGGCGCGCGTAGTAGCGGGGATCGACCGCCACCACGACCGTACCCGCGAAGCGCTCCTGCCGGTCCACGAGGCGCCGGGAGAAGAAGAGGTTCCACCGCCCGGAGACCTTGCCCAGCAGCGGGCGCGAGATGAACAGGGCGTCGGCGGTGGCGTCGCGCAGGGCCTGGAAGTGCTCGCGGTCGGCGATCGACACGTCGGTGCGCGTGGCGTCGAGGCTGTTGAACACCATGCGCCCCTCCGCGTTGGACACCGAGACGAGCGTCGAGATGTCCGCGAGGTTCGCGGCCTGGCGGCGGACCTCGGCGGCGAAGGAGAGCGGGTCCTCCTCCCAGCGCTGGCGCAGCGTGAGCAGCAGCGCGTCGATGCGGCGGAAGGAGCCCCGGGCGTGCTCGGCGAAGGCCCGCGCGAGCGCGGCGGTGCGCACGGACTCGCGCTCCAGGGCCTCGCGCTTCGTGGCCGCCACCTCCCACAGGGTGCCCGTCCACAGCAGCGCGAGGACGAAGGCCGCCAGCGCCGCGAGCTGCAGGCGGGGGACGTGAAGGCGCGAGGCCAGGGGCGTCGTCATGGGTGGCGGGCGGGGGGGCGATCGCCCCGTTCGCGCATGTTAGCGCGCGGGCGCCTCAGCGCAGTCCCGCGGCGAAGGTCGCGAGCATCCCGCCCAGGGCCTGCGAGAGCGAGGCGAGCCAGGCGGGGGCCGTGAGCGCGAGCAGGGCGAGGCCCGCGAAGAGCGTGGCCGGGAAGCCCACGGCGAAGATGTTGAGCTGCGGGCTCACGCGCGCCACCAGACCGAAGGCGATGTTGGCCACCAGCAGCGCCGCCAGCGCCGGCGCGGCGATGGCGAGGCCCGTGCGGAAGACGACGTTCCCGGCGGCGGCGAGCTGCATGGGGTCCAGCCGGTGCACGAGCGCGCCGGGCGGCAGGTCGCGAAGGCCCTCGCCCAGCGAGCCGATGAGCACCAGGTGCCCGTCGAGGCCCAGGAAGACGAGGAGGGCGGCGATCGACAGGAACGCGCCGGTGGCCGGCGTCTGGCCGCCGCCGGCCGGGTCGAAGAGCGTGCCGAAGCCCAGGCCCATCTGCAGGCCCACCAGCTCGCCGGCGAGATTGGCGCCCGCGAACACGAGCTGCATGGAAAAGCCCATGGCGAGGCCCACGGCCAGCTGCTCGACCGCCGCGGCGAGCATCGCCGAGCCGGTGGGCGGGGCCTGCACGCCGCCGCCCGCGGCCACGGCCACCGAGATGGCCAGGGCCGCCGCGAGGCGGAAGCGCACGGGGAAGGCGCGGTGCGAGAGCACGGGCGCGCTCGCGAAGAGCGCGGCCACGCGGCAGAACGGCAGCCACCAGGCGGCGAGGGCGGCGAGCAGGTCGGCGGTGGTGAACCCGACCATGGCCGGCCTAGCCGACGAGCTGCGGCAGGTCCGTGAGCAGGCGCCGGGTGAAGTCCACGAGCGTCGCGAGCATCCACGGGCCGCCCACCGCGAGCGTGGCGAAGAGGGCGAGGAGCTTGGGGATGAACGAGAGCGTCATCTCGTTCACCTGCGTGGCGGCCTGCAGCACGCCCACCACGAGGCCGGTGACGAGGGCGGCGCCCAGCATGGGCGCGGCGACCACGAGCGCGACCTCGAGGGCCTGGCGCACGAGCGTGAGGACGGTTTCGGGGGTCATGGGGAGGCGCCGAAGCTCGCCACGAGGGAGCCGAGCAGCAGCGTCCAGCCGTCGGCGAGCACGAAGAGGATGAGCTTGAAGGGGAGGGAGACCAGCATGGGCGAGAGCATCATCATGCCCATCGACATGAGCACGCTCGCCACCACCAGGTCGATGATGAGGAAGGGGATGAAGATCACGAAGCCGATCTGGAAGGCGGTCTTGAGCTCGCTCGTGACGAACGCGGGCACCACCACGCGCAGCGGCAGGTCCGCGGGCTTGACCGCGCCGCCGGGGGCGGGCGCGCGCGCGAGGCGCGCGAAGAGCGCGAGGTCCGCCTCGCGCGTCTGGCGCAGCATGAAGGCCTTCATGGGCGCCTCGGCGCGCGTGGCC
>JAKOWJ010000182.1 GCA_029781595.1 Pseudomonadota bacterium
CGCGCAGCTTCGCGAGGAGGGCGGCCACCTCGGGCCTCGGGAAGCCTTCCGCGTGCATCTCGTCGCAGCCCGCGCACACCTTCTTCTCGAACAGCACGAGCTGCGGCCTTCCCTGCGCCGCCTGCGGGGTGAGGTCCACGGGCGCGGCCGAAAGCCACGTCTCGGCGTGGAGCTTGCCGCTCGCGGGCGGCGGGGCGCGCCGGCGAAGGTATTCCGCGAAGGTGCCCGGCTGCGCGGCGCCCGCCCGCGCGTAGTCGAGCGCGGCGTCGAACTGGTTGGGCGGCAGGTAGCCGTTCAATCGCAGCGCCGTGCCCCCGCGCTCGTCCAGCACCACCAGCGTGGGCGTGAACTGCACGCGCAGCGAGCGCGCGAAGGCCTTCTCGGTCGTGGCCCGGCCGTCCAGGTCCGTCACCTCGCGGTCGCCCCAGAGGTTCAGGGCGATCACGTCGAAGCGCTGGCGCGTCTTGTCGGCGATGGCCTTCTCGCCGAAGTTCACCTGCAGCAGCTTCGCGCAGTAGGGGCACCCGTCCTGGTAGAAGTAGAGCATCACGCGCCGGCCGGCCTTCGCGGCCTCGGCGACGTCGTCGCGAAGGTCCAGGAACGACTGCTTGAACCACGCGGGGGGCTCGTGGTAGCCCGGGTGCACGAGGCCCGGCGCGAGCGTGGCGGGCTCGGCGGCGGGCACGGTCGATGCGCCCGTCGCGAGCAGGGCGGCGAGTGCGGCGGTTGCGGCGTGGCGGATCATGGCGTCCCTCCGATGGCCCGGGCGCTGCGCGGGGCCGTCGGCCTCATTCTGCCGCAGGACGGGCGTTGGCGAGACCGGCCCGTGGCACCCGCGGCAGGCAGAGCTCGGCCACCAGCCCGCCGCCGGCCCCGTTGCGAAGGACGATGTCGCCCCCGTGCCAGCGCGCGATGTTGCGCGCGATCGCGAGGCCCAGCCCGGTGCCGCCCGTCTCGCGGTTGCGCGAGGACTCCACCCGGAACCAGGGCTCGAAGACGCGCTCCAGGTCCGCCTCGGGGATGCCCGGCCCGTCGTCGCTCACCCGCAGGCGCAGCAGGTCGCCATCGTCCTCGATGTCGATGCGTGCGCGCTGGCCGTAGCGCAGCGCGTTGTCCACCAGGTTCTCCAGGCAGCGGCGCAGCGCCTGCGGGTGCGCGGGGAGCGGCGCGCGCGGGTGGCCGTGGGCGACGACCTCGCGGCCGGCCTCGGCCCAGTCCTCGCACAGGCTCTCGACCAGCGCCCGGACGTCCACGGCCTGCCGCAGCGGCTCCTCGCCCAGGCTTTTCATGAACTCGAGCGTGGAGCCGGCGAGCTGGTCCATCTCCTCCAGGTCGCGCACGAACCGGGCGCGCATCGCGGGGTCGTCGATCATCTCCGCGCGCAGGCGCATGCGCGTGACGGGCGTGCGCAGGTCGTGCGAGATGGCCCCGAGCATCTGCGAGCGCTCGTGCAGGTGGCGGCGGATCTGCAGGCGCATGTCGTTGAAGGCGCGGATGACGCTCCTCACCTCGCTGGGCCCCTCCTCGGGCACGGGCGGGCCGTCCGGGTCCGAGCCCACCTGGCCCGCGGCGCGCGAGAGCTTCTCCAGGGAGCGCGTGATGGCGCCGATGGCCGCCGCCCCCAGCACGACGAAGATCGCCAGGCTGAGCAGCAGCCGCGGCACCAGCGACTCGAAGCGGCTGAGCGGCTCGTGCGGGATGCGCGCGTAGAACGCGGCCGTCGTGCCGTCCTCCAGGCCGATCTGGGCGACGACCGAGTACTTGCCGGGCAGCAGGTAGTAGAAGTGGCGCGCGATCCACTGCTCCAGGGGCGTGGCCTCCACCGGCCGGTAGCTGCGCGGCCGGTGCTCGCCGCCCAGGCGGATGATGTCCACCGAGGTGCGCCAGCCCTCCGGCAGGCCGGCCGCGATCGACTCCGCGAGCGATTTCTCGTAGCGGTCGTGCTCGGCGAGTCCCGCGCCCAGCTTCAGGGGCGCATCGCTCAGCACCGCCGTGAAGCTCGGCCCCGACATCTCCTCGACGACCCGGGTCCGCTCGGCCGGCGGCAGGCGGTTGAGGATGCGCGCCGACTGCGCGATGCGCCGGGCCGTCACCTGCGCGCCCAGCCGGTAGACCGCGCTGCCGCGGTCGAAGACGTTCACCGCCTGGTTGGCGACCTCGGCGAGGACCAGCCCCGTGGCGAGCACCAGCAGCGTGCGGCCGTACAGCGACCGCGGCAGCCAGCTCACGCCTCGGCCCTCTCGACCGCGGCCGCCAGCACGTAGCCGCCGTTGCGCACGGTCTTGATGATGCGCGGCTCGCGCCCGTCGTCGCGCAGCAGCTGGCGCAGGCGGCTCACCTGCACGTCGACGCTGCGGTCGAAGGGTGCCGCCTCCCGGCCCGCCGTGAGGTCCATCAGCCGGTCGCGGTCGAGCACCTGGCCCGGGTGGCGCACGAACGCGGAGAGCAGGCGGAACTGCGTGCCGCTGAGCGGCACCACGACGCCGTCGGGGTCGACGAGGTGGCGCGCCACGCCGTCCAGCGTCCACCCCGCGAAACGCAGCCGCTGCGGCTCGTCGCGGGCGGGCGGCGCGGACCGCGTGCGCCGCAGCACGCTCTTGATCCGGGCCAGCAGCTCGCGCGGGTTGAAGGGCTTGACCAGGTAGTCGTCGGCGCCCATCTCGATGCCGATGATGCGGTCGATCTCCTCGCGCCGCGCGGTGAGCATGATCACCGGCAGGTCGGAGCTCGCGCGCAGGTCGCGGCACAGCGAGAGCCCATCCTCGCCCGGCAGCATGAGGTCGAGCACCACGAGGTCGGGCGCCCCGGCCTCCAGCGCGCGCCGCATCGCGGGGCCGTCGCGCGCGGTGGCGACCTCGTAGCCGTTGCGCGTGAGGTATTCGGCGACGAGATCGCGGATCTCGGCGTCGTCGTCCACGACCAGAATGCGGCCCTGCGTGCCCATCGCCCCGTCATTAGGCCCTGCGGCGTCCCGCCCCGGGGACCGGATATGTATCGTAGTGTAACGACGCGGCCGCGGCGCAACACCGCGCAACGCGCCGCGCCCCGGCGTTACCACTTCCCCTCCTCCGGCAATCGCCCGCTTACACGGCGCGCGCCAAATGGCTCCCGGCCCCGGCGACCGCCGCCGGCCGAGCGCACTTCCCCACCCGGAGAACCGAGATGACCCTCAAGCTGATCGTCGCCGCCCTGTCCGTCGCGGGCCTTGCCGCCTGCGGCCCCGACCTTTCCTCGCAATCGTCCGAGTCGGACTCGGCCGCCAAGCCCGCCGCCGCCGCCGTCGCCCCGGCCGCCGTGCCTTCCGCCGCCGACGCCGACAAGAAGGCCGACGCCGCCGCCCCGGCCGTCGCCGAAGCCGACAGGAAGTCCGACGCCCCGGCTGCAGCCGCCGCCGACGCCGACAAGAAGGCCGACGCCGCGCCCGCGGCCGACGCCAAGAAGGACTGAGGAAAGACACCGTACGACCGAGGATCCCCATGCCCAACGACCTCCAGGCCGTCCTGCCGGCCCTCGCCATTCCCCGGACCGAAGGCGCGCCTCCCGGTCGCGCCTGGCGGCTCCTCGTGGGGTCCGCCATCGTCCTCGGGCTCGCGGCGCTCGGGCTCGCGATGGCCAACGGCGCGCTCTTCCGGCCCGTGCGGCAGGCGTTGGCCTCGGTGAACCTCAGTCCCGCCGTCGTCTCGGCGACGCTGCTGTGGTCGTGGATCGGCCTCGCGATGCTCGCGGCGCGAACGCTGCTGTGGTTCGCGTACCGGCCGGCCGCCGCCGCGCGGCACGATGGCGCGCCGTCGATGACGGTCGTGATCCCCGCCTACAACGAGGGCGCGATGGTCGAGAAGTCCATCGACTCGGTGGCGCACGCGCGCTATCCGCGCGAGCGCCTGCAGGTGCTCGTGGTCGACGACGGCAGCACCGACGACACCTGGGAGTGGATCCAGCGCGCCGCGGCCCGCTACCCGGGCCTGGTAACCCCCATTCGGCTCGAACGCAACCAGGGCAAGCGGGTGGCCCTCGCCACGGGCTTCCGCGCCGCGCGCGGCGAGGTGCTCGTCACCATCGACTCCGACAGCGTCATCGAGCCCGGCACGCTGCTGGAGATGGCCGGCCCCTTCCGCGACCCGCGGGTGGGCGCCGTGGCCGGCAAGGTGGCCGCCTACAACCGCGACGGAGGCCTCATCGCGCGCATGCTGCACGTTCGCTTCGCGCTCGCCTTCGACCTGCAGCGCAGCGTCCAGTCCACCTTCCGCACGGTGTACTGCTGCCCGGGCGCCCTCGCCGGCTACCGCGCGAGCGTGGTGCGCGAGGTGCTCGATCCCTGGCTGCACCAGACCTTCATGGGCGCGCCCTGCACCTACGGCGAGGACCGCGCGCTCACCAACGCCATCCTCGAGCGCGGCCACGACACCGTGTACCAGGGCACGGCCGTGGTCCACACGCTGGTGCCCGAGACCTACGGGCGCCTGTGCAAGATGTACCTGCGCTGGGACCGCAGCCACGTGCGCGAGGAGATCCGCCTGCTGGGCATCCTGCGCAAGCGCCCGCTCGTGCCCTTCCTGGCCGCCGCCGTCGAGCGGCTGGTCGCGGACGTGGGCATCCCCGTGGGCTGGGCGCTGCTCGGCCTGGTGGTCGCCCTCACCGTCTCCGACCCCGCCACCCTCGCGCGCGTGCTCGCCGTGATGGGCATCGGGGCCGCCTTCTCGATGCTCTACTACGTCTACCGGGAGCGCTCCATGCGGTTCGTGCACGGCATCGCGTACTCGTACTTCGCGTTCTTCACGCTGTGGTGGATCCTGCCCTGGGCCATCGTCACGGTGCGCTCGCGCTCCTGGATGACGCGATGAACGCGCCCGTCGCCACGGCCGTCCTCGCCCGCGCCGCCACCGGCGCGATTCCCGCCTCGCCCGTGCGCGAGGCCCTGCTGCGCCGCCTCGACTCGCGCGAGGCCACCATCGCCGTGGTGGGCCTGGGCTACGTGGGCCTGCCCCTGCTGCTGCGCTTCGCCGAGGTCGGCTACCGCGTCGTGGGCGTGGACATCGACCCCGGCAAGGTCGCCGCCCTGCAGGGCGGCCGCAGCTACATCGAGCACATCCCGGACGTCGCGCCCCTGCTCGCGAGCCCGCGCGGCTACGCGGCGACCACGGATTTCGCCGCCGTGGCCGAGGCCGACGCCATCGTGATCTGCGTGCCCACGCCGCTCGGGCGCCACGGCGAGCCGGACCTGTCGTTCGTGACGGGCACCGTCGACTCGCTCGTGCCGCACCTTCGCGCCGGCCAGGTGGTCTCGCTGGAGAGCACCACCTACCCCGGCACCACCGACGAGGAGCTGCGCCCGCGCATCGAGGCGCGCGGCCTCGTGGTGGGCCGCGACGTGTTCCTCGTCTTCTCGCCCGAGCGCGAGGACCCGGGCAACGCGCGCTACTGCACCGCGACCATCCCGAAGGTGTGCGGGGGCGTCACGCCGGCGTGCCTGGAGGCCGGGCTCGCGCTCTACGGCCAGGCCATCGAGCGCGTGGTGCCCGTGAGCTCGGCGCGCGCCGCGGAGCTCACCAAGCTCCTCGAGAACATCCACCGCGCCGTGAACATCGGCCTGGCCAACGAGATGAAGATGATCGCCGACCGGATGGGCATCGACATCCACGAGGTGATCCGCGCCGCGGCCACCAAGCCGTTCGGCTTCGTGCCCTACTGGCCCGGCCCGGGGCTGGGCGGGCACTGCATCCCCATCGATCCCTTCTACCTCACGTGGAAGGCGCGCGAGTACGGCCTGCACACGCGCTTCATCGAGCTGGCCGGCGAGATCAACAGCGCCATGCCGCACTGGGTGGTGGGCAAGGCGGTCGAGGCGCTCAACGAGCGCGGCAAGGCCGTGCGCGGCAGCCGCGTGCTGGTGCTGGGCCTCGCCTACAAGAAGGACGTGGGCGACGTGCGCGAGTCGCCGGCCGTGGAGATGATGGAGCTGCTCGCCGCGAAGGGCGCGCGCGTGGACTATTCCGACCCGCACGTGCCCGAGTTCCCGCGCATGCGCCGCTACTGCTTCGACCTGAAGAGCGTGCCGCTGGACGCGGCGACCCTCGCCTCCTACGACCTGGTCCTGCTGGCGACGGACCACGCGAAGTTCGACTACCGCCTCATCCTCGAGCACGCGCCGCTCATCGTCGACACGCGCGGCGTGTCCCTCGACCCCGCCCCGCACGTCCCCAAGGCCTGAGGCCTTCGCCGCCCCTCGCGAAGCCCCGCCCCGGCGGGGCTTCTCGCTTTCGCGCGCGCCTCGCGCCCCGGCCGCCCGCAAGTCCCTGCCCCTGGCAGGGCCGAGTGACTGAGACTATCGATATCATCGGCACAATAAATTGGACTGATCGGTTGCCGGCTCCTAGAGTCGACCGTGCCGCATCTCAACGACGAAGGAGCGACACATGCCGAACGAAATGAAGTGCCCCGTCATGCACGGCGGCAACACCGCCGTGGGCAAGCCGACGATGCAGTGGTGGCCCAAGGCCCTGAACCTGGAGATCCTGGCCCAG
>JAKOWJ010000202.1 GCA_029781595.1 Pseudomonadota bacterium
AGTACTCCATCGCGGGACGGCCCTTCACCACCGCCGCCGGCACCGTCACCAACGGCCAGTCGGTGCAGGTGCGCCTGGTGGCCCCGGCGGCCTTCAGCGCCACGGGCGCGGTCTCGCTCACCATCGGCGGCGTGGCCGGCACCTTCACGGTGACGACCCTGGCGGGCGACACCACGCCCAACCCGTTCACGCTGCGGCCCGTGGCCAACGCCCTGCCCGGCCAGCCGGCCGATTCGGCGCCGGTATTCATCACGGGAATCAACGCGCCCACGCCCGTGACGGTGACGGGCGGCACGGCCTCGGTGAACGGCGGGCCGTTCCTGCCGGTGACGACGATCAACAACAACGACCAGCTCGTGGTGCGCGTGATCGCTTCGCCCGTGGCGGACGGCACGGGCTCGGCCACGGCCACGGTGAACGTGGGCGGCGTGGTGGCGAGCTTCACGGCCACGACGGGCGACGGCGTGCCGGCCGCCTACGCCTTCCCGACGGTGTTCACGACGCAGACGGGCACGCCCAACTGCCTGCTGGCCAGCTCGCAGTTCACCACCTCGGCCGTGACGGTGACGGGCATCACGATCCCCGCGGCCGTGACGGTGGCGATGTCGGCCGTCTCGCCCACCGCGGCCAATGCCCAGGTGAGCGTGAACGGCGGGCCCTTCACATCGGGCCCGACGACGATCGCCAACGGCCAAACGCTCGTCGTGCGCTTCAACAGCGTGGGGGCGGTGCTCATCGGCGCGGTGCGGGCGACGATCGACGTGGGCGGCGTCACCGCCAACGTCGTGCAGAACTGCCGGTAGGGGCGGCAGGGCCGCAAGCGAAGACGCCAGCCCCGGGGGGCTGGCGTCGGTGTACTGGCGGAGAGGGTGGGATTCGAACCCACGGTACGGACATGCCGTACTTCAGATTTCGAGTCTGACGCGATCGACCACTCTGCCACCTCTCCGATGGCTCGAAGGGCGCGATTATAGCCCAGCCCGGCCCCCGGAATCGACCGCCACCCGCGAGGCGACCCCGCCCCCCGCCCGGTGCTATCCTTTCGGCTCCCATGTCCAAGATCCTCCACAGGAACCTGCGGGGCACGCTCCCCGTGGCGGTTTCCGCGCGCGGCATCCGGATCACGGACCGTGACGGACGCGAGTACCTCGATGCGAGCGGCGGCGCGGCCGTCTCCTGCCTCGGGCACGCTCACCCGGAAGTCCTCGCGGCGATGCACGCCCAGATCGACCGCGTCGCCTACGCGCACACGAGCTTCTTCACCACCGAGGTGGCCGAGGCGCTCGCCGACACGCTCATCTCGGATGCGCCCGCGGGCCTGGGCCACGTGTACCTCGTCTCGGGCGGCTCCGAGGCGATGGAAGCCGCGCTCAAGATGGCGCGCCAGTACTTCGTGGAGACGGGCGAGCCGGAGCGCAGCGTCTTCATCGGCCGCCGCCAGAGCTACCACGGCAACACGCTGGGCGCGCTGGCGGTGGGCGGCAACGAGTGGCGCCGGCGCCAGTTCGCGCCGCTGCTGGTGGACGTGGCGCGCGTCTCGCCCTGCTACGAGTACCGCGACCGGCGCGCGGACGAGACCGCGGAGCAGTACGGCGCGCGCCTCGCGGCCGAGCTCGAGGCGAAGATCCTGGAGGTGGGCCCGAAGCGCGTGATCGCCTTCGTGGCCGAGACGGTGGTGGGCGCCACCGCCGGTGCCCTGCCCCCGGTGCCGGGCTATTTCCGCCGCGTGCGCGAGATCCTGGACCGGCACGGGATCCTCCTCATCTCCGACGAGGTCATGTGCGGCATGGGCCGCACGGGCACGCTCTACGCCATCGAGCAGGAGGGCGTCGCGCCCGACCTCGTGGCCATCGCCAAGGGCCTGGGCGGCGGCTACCAGCCCATCGGCGCGGCCCTCGCCTCGGCGCGCATCGTCGAGGCCTTCCGGCAGGGCAGCGGCCTCTTCCAGCACGGCCACACCTACATCGGCCACCCGGTGGCCGCGGCGGCCGCGCTCGCCGTGCAGCGCATCATCAAGCGCGACGGCCTGCTGGATCGCGTGAAGGCCCTGGGCGCGCACCTGGAGCGGCGCCTGGCCGAGACGCTGGGCGGCCACCCCTTCGTGGGCGACCTGCGCGGCCGCGGGCTCCTTCGCGCCGTCGAGCTCGTCGAGGACCGCGCGAGCAAGCGCCCCTTCGACCCGGCGCTCAAGGTGCACGCGAAGGTGAAATCCGAGGCCATGGCCCGCGGGCTCATGGTCTACCCGATGGGGGGCACGATCGACGGACAGCGCGGCGACCACGTGCTGCTCGCCCCCCCCTTCATCGCCACGGAGGCCGAGATCGACGACATCGTCGGCCGGCTCGCCGCGGCCATCGAAACCGCGACCGCCGCCACGAGGCGAGCGGCGTAGGTTGCCCACCCCGAAGACCCACCCAGAGGAGCCCACAATGAAACGAATCACCCTCGGCATCGCCTTCGTCCTGGCTGCCGCGTTCGCCGCGCCCGACGCGGCCGCGGACCAGAAGTTCGTCACCATCGGCACCGGCGGCGTCACCGGCGTGTACTACGCCGCGGGCGGCGCCATCTGCCGCCTGGTGAACAAGGACCGCGCCAAGCACGGCCTGCGCTGCTCCGTGGAATCCACGGGCGGCTCGGTGTTCAACATCAACACCATCAAGGCCGGCGAGCTGGACCTGGGCGTCGCCCAGTCCGACGTGCAGTACAACGCCGTGAAGGGCCTGAAGCAGTTCAAGGACGCGGGCGCCTACAAGGACCTGCGCGCCGTGATGTCGCTGCACCCCGAGCCGATGACCGTCGTCGCCCGCAAGGATGCCGGCATCACGAGCTTCGCCGACTTCAAGGGCAAGAAGTTCAACGTGGGCAACCCCGGCTCCGGCACGCGCGCCTCCATGGAGGAGCTGCTCGCCGCCATGGGCTGGAAGATGTCCGACTTCGCGCTCGCCTCCGAGCTCAAGGCCGACGAGCACGGCCCGGCGCTGTGCGACGGCAAGATCGACGGCTTCTTCTACGCGGTGGGCCACCCGTCCGCCAACATCCAGGACCCGACCACCAGCTGCGGCGCGAAGCTGATCTCCCTCACCGGCCCGGCCATCGACAAGCTGGTGCACGACAACCCCTACTACGCCAAGGTGACGATCCCCGCGGGCCTGTACCCCAACAACCCGCAGGCCACCGAGACCTACGGCGTGCTCGCCACGCTCGTCACCAGCGCCAAGGTGCCGGCCGACAGCGTCTACGCCATCGTGAAGGCCGTGTTCGACAACTTCGAGGAGTTCAAGAAGCTGCACCCGGCCCTCGCGCACCTCAAGCCCGAGGACATGGTGAAGAACGGCCTGTCCGCGCCGCTGCACGAGGGCGCCGCGCGCTACTACCGCGAGAAGGGCTGGATCAAGTGATCCGCGCCCGGCGAGCGCCGGGTTAGGCCGCGCACGACGGGGTGGGCGCTTCGCCCGCCCCGTTTTCACTTGGCGAGGGGAGGAGACGTGGACGACAAGAAGAATCCCGGCGCACCCGGGGTGGACCTGCAGCAGCTCGTGGCCGACTCGGACACGGGCGGTCGCCAGATCGAGGGCCCCGTCGCGAAGCTGGTCTTCGCCGTGGCCGTGGGCTGGTCGCTCTTCCAGCTCTGGTACGCCTCGCCCCTGCCCTTCACCTTCGGCTGGGGCATCCTCAACGACACCGAGGGGCGCTCGCTGCACCTGGGCATCGGGCTCTTCCTCGGTTACCTCTGCTACCCGGCGTTCCGGCGCGCCGGCTCGCGCCGCGGCGTGCCGTGGTACGACTGGATCCTCGCCGTCGCCGGCGCCTTCGCCGGCGCGTACTTCCTGCTCTTCTACGCGCAGCTCGCGCAGCGGCCGGGCCAGCCCATCCTCATCGACATCGTCACGGCCTGCGTGGGCCTGGTGATCCTGCTGGAGGCCACGCGCCGCGCCGTGGGCACGCCGATGACGGTCCTCGCCATCGTCTTCCTCGCCTACATCATGCTGGGGCGCTACATGCCCGACGTGCTGGCGCACAAGGGCGCCTCGCTCGAGCGCATGCTCTCGCACCAGTGGCTCACCACCGAGGGCGTGTTCGGCGTGGCCCTGGGCGTGTCCTCCGGGTTCATCTTCATCTACGTGCTGTTCGGCTCGCTGCTGGACCGCGCCGGGGCCGGCAACTACATGATGCAGGTGTCCATGGCCTTCCTCGGGCACCTGCGCGGCGGCCCGGCCAAGGTGGCCGTGGTGTCCTCGGGCCTGAACGGCCTCATCTCGGGCTCCTCGGTCTCCAACGTGGTCTCGGGCGGCATCTTCACCATCCCGCTCATGAAGAAGGCCGGCTACGGCGGCGTGAAGGCCGGCGCCATCGAGACCATGAGCTCCGTGGACGGCCAGCTCATGCCCCCGGTGATGGGCGCCGCGGCCTTCCTGATGGTCGAGTACGTGGGCATCCCGTACTCGGAGATCTGCAAGCACGCCTTCCTGCCGGCCGTGCTCTCGTACATCGCCCTCTTCTACATCGTGCACCTGGAGGCCCTCAAGCTCGGCATGCGGCCCTTCGCGCCGGGCCGGATCAAGACCTTCCGCGAGCGCGTCACCGGCTGGGGCCTGGGCCTCTCGGGTTCCACGGCCGTGCTGTGCGCCGTGTACTTCGTGGCCGAGGGCGCCAAGAGCCTCATGGGCGCCGCGGCGCCGTGGGTGATGGGCTTCGCGCTGGCGGCCGCCTACGTCGTGAGCCTTCGCGTGGCCGCGCGCGCGCCCGACCTGCCCCAGGACGTGGACGTGAACAACCCCGTGCTGCCCGAGGGCTGGCCCACGGTGAAGGCGGGGCTGCACTTCCTCATCCCCATCGGCGTGCTCATCTGGTGCCTCATGATGGAGGAGCTCTCGCCGGCCCTTTCCGCGTTCTGGGCCACCACGTGCCTCATCGCGCTCATGGCCACGCAGGGGCCGCTCACGCGCTACTTCCGCGGCCAGCCGGTGGACGCGGCCTGCGTGCGCGGCGGCCTGCGCGAGGTGTTCCTGGGCCTGAACGACGGCGCGCGCAACATGATCGGCATCGCCATCGCCACGGCCACGGCCGGCATCATCGTGGGCGGCATCACGCTCACGGGCCTGGGCCTTCGCATGACCGAGTTCGTGGAATACGTCTCGCAGGGCAACGTGCTGGTGATGCTGCTCTTCACCGCCTTCGTGTGCCTGGTGCTGGGGCTGGGCGTGCCCACCACGGCCAACTACATCCTGGTGGCCACGCTCATGGCGCCGGTGATCGTGGAGCTGGGTGCGCGCTCGGGCCTGGTGATCCCGCTCATCGCCGTGCACCTCTTCGTCTTCTACTACGGGATCATGGGGGACGTGACGCCACCGGTGGGCCTGGCGACATTCGCCGCCTCGGCGATATCGGGCGAGGACCCGATCAAGACCGGCATCCAGGGCTCGCTCTACATCTCGCGCACGGCGGTGCTGCCGTTCGTGTGGATCTTCAACCCCAACCTGCTGCTGGTGGACATGGACGGCTGGTGGGAGGTGGTGATCGTGGTGATCTCGGGGCTGTCGGCCTCGCTCGTCTTCGCGGCGGCCACGCTCGGCTACTTCCAGACGAAGAGCCGGTGGTGGGAGTCGGCCCTGCTGCTGCTCGCGGTGTTCATCCTGTACCGGCCCAACTTCATCATGGACCAGTTCTACGACCCCTGGGCGAGCCGTCCGGCGAAGGAGATCTACACGGTCGCCAAGGAACTGCCCGCGGACAGCCGCCTGGTGGCGGTGCTCGCCGGCACCAACGTCGAGGGCGACGACATCCGCAAGACGGTGTCGGTGCGCCTGGGCAAGGAGGGCGATGCCCGCAAGCGCCTCACGGAGGCCGGCGTCACCTTCACCGTGCTCGGCGACGAGGTGCGCGTGGCCACGGTGAAGTTCGGCAGCCGCGCCAGGCGCGGCGGCTTCGAGCAGGGCTGGAAGGTCGAGGCGCTCAAGGTGCCCTCGGATGCGCCCTCGGAGCACTGGGGCCTGCTGCCCGGCTTCGCGATCGTGGCGCTGGTCTTCTGGCTGCAGCGCCGCCGCATGGCCGGGGGCGCGGCGACCAGCCCGCAGCCCGCCTGAGGCAGGCGGAGGGCCGGGCCGCGTTGACCGCGCGCAACACGGCCCGCCGCCGATGGTCCTATATAGACGGCGCCCCGTTCCCCGGGGCTTCGAACCACAGGCACCCGATGGAAGAAGCACCCGCGACACCCGACCCCGCCATGGCCTCGGCCGTGCGCATCCTCCTGGCCGAGCACGAGAGCCTGGGCGGCGTGGTGCGCGCGCTGCACGGCTACGTGGAGCCGCTGCGCGCCGGGCTGGCGAAGCCCTCGCCCACCGTCTTCGCGACCGTGTTCTCGTACATCGAGACCTTCGCCGACCGCTTCCACCACCCCAAGGAGGACGAGTTCCTCTTCAGCGCGCTGCGCGGCCGCACCGATCGCGCCGACGCGGTGCTGCTCGGCCTTCAGCACGAGCACGCCGCCGGCCCCGAGGAGCTCGTTTCGCTGCGCGAGGCGCTGGCGCGCACGCAAGGCGGCGACCCGGCGGCCATCGCCGCCTTCGCCGACCAGCTCGAGGGCTACGCGCGCGCGCAGGCCGAGCACATCCGCGTGGAGAACCGCTTCGTGATCCCGCTCGCGAAGGAGGTGCTGCTGCCCTCGGACTGGGAGCGCATCGACCAGGCCTTCCGCGAGCACCGGGATCCCTTCTTCGGGCCCGGCGCGGACGGCACGGTGCGCGACCTCCTCGCGACGGAGTCGCACTGGTCGCGGCGGGCACCGGGCGCCGGCATCTAGCCCAGGCGGCGGGCCGCCTCCCGCGTGCGCCGGCGCAGGCACTCGCGCACGCCCCGCAGATCGCCTTCCCGAAGCGCCTCGAACGCCCGGAGGAACTCGCGCCGCTCCTCCCCGTCGAGGGTGAGGCGCGTGGCGCGGGCGAACTTCTCCAGGCGCTCGTCCCAGGTGGGCGCCTCGCTCGCCTCCCCGCGCGGCGTGGTGACGGCACTCTCGAATCGCCGTCCGCGCGCGACCACCGCCACGCGCACCGGCGTCTCGGCGGGAAACCGCGCCTCGCACGCCGGATCGATGGCAAGGCGCACGCGCGCGGCGAGCGCCTCGGCCGCCGGGTCTGACAGCGCCGACTCGTCCAGCGGCAGCAGCACGCCGGCACCGCGCACCGCGGCAAGGCCCAGGCAGTAGGGGATGCTGTACTGCGCGTCGACGAGGTTGGCCGGCCGCACGCGGTTGGACAGGCGCAGCGCCCCGCTGTACGCGCCGACCTCGATCGCCTCGATCTCGCCCGCGGCGAGGCCGTGCGCCTCCATCACGGCCCGCAGCGCGTCGACGGGCGCGTGCAGGTGCCGGCAGCAGCTGTAGAACTTCGTGTAGGCCTCGCGGATCGCCGGGCCCGCGCGCGGCGCGAAGATGGCCTCGGCGTCGTGGAAGGGCGCGTGGTCCAGCATGTCCAGGGGACCGCCGAAGCCCGCCTGCGCCAGCCCGACCGCGAGCACGCCGTTGGCCACGCTCCAGGGCACGCCCTCCTTCACGTCGCTGCCCTCGGGCTGCGGCCAGGCCGGTGGCGCCGTGGTCGTCAGCATCTGCGGAGAAGTCTCCCCGGCGATGGCGAGCGCCCGGGCCAGCACCGCCGGGGTCACGCGCCTCAGCGTCGCGACGCCGGCCGCGGCCCCGTAGCCCCCCCAGTAGCCCGTCCGCGCATAGAAGCGGCGCGCCGACGCGATCCGGATCCCGACCTCGTAGCCGACGACGATCGCGTGGAGGGTATCGGCGTCGGTGGCAGGCTGGCCCGCCGCCTCGAGCCGGTCCGCCTCGGCCAGCACCGCGGGGATGACCGCCGAGCCCGGGTGCCCGCGCGACTGGCGGTGGCCGTCGTCGAGGTCGAGCGCACAGGCCGCGAAGCTGTTCGCGAAGGCCGCCGCGGCCGGCGCGGCGCGCTCCCCGGTGAGCCACACGGCCGAGGGCCCGGGACCGAAGCCCGGCGCGAGCGCGGCGGCGACCGGCCGCGGCGGCGCGGCGACCGCGGCGGTCATCAGGTCGAGGATGGCCCCGCGCGCGGCCGCGTCCCCTTCCCCGCCGGCCGGCATCGCGGCGGCGAGTTCCGCGAGGCGAACGAGGACACCCGTCACGGCGCGGCCTCCGGCGAGTGCAGGAAGCAGGCGACGCGATGCCCGCCTCGGAGGTCCGCGAGGGCCGGGCGCTCCTTCGCGCAGCGCGCGAGCGCGGACGGGCACCGCGGGTGGAAGGCGCAGCCTCCCGGCGGGTCCATGGCCGAGGGGATCTCGCCCTCCACCCGCGGCAGGGAGAACCTCGCGCGCGCGTCCGGCACGGGCGAGGCCGCGCGAAGCATGCGCGTGTACGGATGCAGCGGCCGGTCGAATATGTCGGGCACGGGCGCCTCCTCCACCACGCGCCCGAGGTACATGACCGCGACCCGGTCGCAGACGTGGCGGACCACGCCCAGGTCGTGCGAGACGAAGAGCATGCTCAGCCCGTGGCGCTCGCGCAGCGCCTCCAGGAGCTTGAGCACCTGCGCCTGCACCGAGACGTCCAGCGCCGAGACGGGCTCGTCGGCCACGATGAAGCGCGGCTCGAGCACCAGCGCGCGCGCGATGCCGATGCGCTGGCGCTGGCCGCCGGAGAACTCGTGCGGGAAGCGCGGCGCCGAGTCCGGCGGCAGCCCCACCTCGGCGAGGGCCGCCTCGACGCGCGCGTCCACGGCCTCGCCCGTGGCCAGGCCGTGCACGACCAGCGGCTCGGCCAGCGTCTGCCGGACCGTGCGCCGCGGGTTCAGCGAGGCGTAGGGATCCTGGAAGACCATCTGCATGCGCCGCCGCAGGCGGCGCAGCGCCGGCCCGTCCAGGGACCGGACGTCCTCGCCCTCGAAGACGATGCGCCCCTCGTCCGGCTCCACGAGCCGCAGCAGGCAGCGCGCGAGCGTCGACTTGCCGCAGCCCGACTCGCCCACCAGCCCCAGGCAGGCGCGCTCGGCCACCTCGAAGGAGGCGTCGACCACGGCGTGCACCTGGGCCGGGCGCCGAAGCAGCCCGCCGCCCACCTCGAAGCGCTTGCCCAGGCCCTCGACCGACAGGATCGGCTTCGCGCTCATGGCGACGCCGTCCGCAGCCAGCAGCGCACGGAGCGCGCCGCGCCCTCCGGCTCGAGCCGCGGCCGCGACTCGCGGCAGCGCGCCTGCGCGTGCGCGCAGCGGGGCGCGAAGGCGCAGCCCGGCCCGATCTCGCGGATGGACGGCACGTTGCCCTGGATGGGCTCGAGCGCGCCCACGTCGCGGTCCACGCGCGGCATCGAGGCGAGCAGCGCCTCCGTGTACGGGTGGCGCGGCGTCTCGAAGAGCTCGGCGGCCGGCGCCGTCTCGACGACCTCCCCCGCGTACATCACGGCCACGCGGTCGGCGATGAGCGCGACCACGCCCAGGTTGTGCGTGATGAAGAGCACGCCCAGCCCGTGCTCGCGCTTCAGGTCCTCGACGAGCGAGAGCACCTGCGCCTGGATCGTCACGTCCAGCGCCGTCGTGGGCTCGTCGGCGAGCAGGACGGCCGGATGGCAGGCGAGCGCCATCGCGATCATCACCCGCTGGCGCATGCCGCCGGAGAACTGGTGCGGGTAGTCGTCCATCCGCCGCGCGGCCGAGGGCACCTTCACGAGGTCGAGCACGCGCAGGGCCTCCCGGCGCGCGGCCTGCGCCCCCAGCCCCCGGTGCGCGCGCACGCTCTCGGCCACCTGCTCGCCGACCGTCATCGTCGGGTTGAGGGCCGTCATCGGCTCCTGGAAGATCATCGCCACGCGGTCGCCGCGGACGCGGTCCAGCTCGCGCTCGCCCAGCCCCACCAGTTCCCGGCCCGACAGGCGGATGCTGCTGCCCGCCGCGATGCGCCCGGCGGGCGCGGGCACCAGCCCCATCACGGCCAGCGCCGTGACGCTCTTGCCGCTGCCCGATTCGCCCACGACGGCGAGGGTCTCGCGCGGGGCGATCGAGAGGTCGACGTTGCGCACGGCGGGGTGCCACGCGCCGCCCGAACGGAACTCCACGGTGAGGTCGCGGACCTCGAGCAGCGGCTCAGTCACGGCGGGCCCGCGGGTCGATCGCGTCGCGAAGCCCGTCGCCCAGCAGGTTCAGGCCCAGCACGGTCACCAGGATGGCCAGGGAGGGCGCCAGGGCGAGCCAGGGCGCGTCGAGGATGTTCTCGAAGCCCTCGCGGATCATGCCGCCCCAGGTCGCCGTGGGCGGCTTCACGCCCAAGCCGATGAAGCTGAGCGAGGCCTCGGTGCGGATCGCCGTGGCCAGCCACAGCGAGGCCACCACGACCACCTCGGAGAGCAGGTTCGGGATGATGTGCACCACGACCAGGCGCAGGTCGGAGAAGCCCAGCGCCCGGCCGGCCTCGACGAAGTCGCGGCCCTTGAGCGTGATGGTCGGGGCGCGCGCCACGCGCGCGAAGGGCGCGAGCTCCGTGATGGCGATGGCGATGACGAGGTTGCCCATGCTCGGCCCCAGCATCGCCACGACCATGAGGCCCAGCAGCAGCGTCGGGAAGGACAGCAGCACGTCCAGCAGGCTCGTCACCGCGGCGTCGAACCAGCCGCCCAGGTAGCCGGCCGCGATCCCGATGGCCGACCCGATGGTCATCGCGAGCGCGATGGAGAACGCCCCGATGAGCAGCGAGATGCGCGCGGCGTGCAGGAGCCTCGCGAGGACGTCGCGGCCGAAGGTGTCCGTGCCGAGCGGGTGCGCCGCGGTGGGCGCCATGAGGCGCTCGGCCACGTTCTGCTCGAGCGGGTCCAGCGGCCAGATCGTCGAGGCGAGCAGCGCGGCGAGGACCACGGCGGCGATGAGGGCCACGCCCAGCCACGAGGTGGGGTTGGCCCGGAAGCGGCGGGTCCAGCCGCGCGCGGGCAGGACGGCGGCGGGGGCGCTCACCGGTACCTCACGCGCGGGTCGATGAGCCCGTAGGCGATGTCCGTGGCCGCGTTGGCGAGCACGATGAGCCCCGCGAAGAACACCATCAGCCCCTGCAGCAGCGTGTAGTCGCGCTGGTTGAGCGCGCCCAGGATGAGCTTGCCCAGCCCCGGCCGGTTGAAGACGATCTCCGTGAGGACGGAGTTGCCGATGAGCGTGCCGAGGTAGAGGCCGACGACGGTCGCCACCGGGATGAGCGCGTTGCGCAGCGCGTGCCGCCAGAGCACGGCGCGCCGGCCGATCCCCTTCGCGCGCGCGGTGCGCACGTAGTCCTCCCCCAGCACGTTCAGCATCGACGAGCGCGTCACGCGCGTCACGTACGCGGTCATGATGAGCCCGAGGTTCGCCGCGGGCAGCGCCAGGTTGCGCAGGTGGTCGAGCACGTCGCCGGCCCGGGGCGCCGAGATGACCGGAAACCAGCGAAGCTGGATGGCGAAGACGAGCAGCAGCAGCACGGCCGAGACGAACGCCGGGAAGGAAAGGCCCGCGAGCGAGAACAGTCGCGTGAGCGTGTCCGGCAGCGCGTTGCGGTGCACCGCGGCGTACACGCCCAGCGGCACGCCGAAGAGCACGCCCAGGAAGATGGCGGCGAGGGTGAGCTCGAGGGTGTACGGGATCACCGCCAGCACCTCCGCCCAGACCGACTTGCCGGTGATGAGCGAGCGGCCGAGGTCGCCCCGCAAGATGCCGCCCAGGAAGTCGAGGTACTGCGCGGGCAGCGGGCGGTCCAGGCCGAGCTTGACGCGCAGCGCGAGCAGCGCCTCCTGCGTGGCCTGGTCGCCCAGGATCACGAGCGCGGGGTCGCCCGGCACCACGCGCGCCAGCAGGAACACCGCCGTCATGGCGAGCAGCAGGGTCGGCACGGCCAGGGCCAGGCGGCGCAGGAGGAACTCGCCCATGCCGGCCTCAGGCCGCCGCCGCGGCCGCGAATCGCGCCGGCGAGAAGGGCGCCACCGGCAGCGCGGTTCCGCCGGCGAGGACGAGATCGGCCACCGCGAGGCCGCACACCGGGCCGAGCTGGAAGCCGTGGCCGGAGAAGCCGAACACGTGCACCAGGCCCGGCGCGCGCGTGGAGTGCCCGATCACGGGCAGGCGGTCGGGCGTCTGCGCCTCGATGCCGCACCAGGCGCGCACGACGCGCGCCTCGCGCATCGCGGGGAAGAGCGCCGCCGCGGCCTGCGCGGAGCGGGCGAGGTTCGAGACGTTCACCCAGGCCTGCTCGCGGTCGAGGTCCGCGCGGCCCTGCTGCCCGCCGCCGATGATCACCGTGCCCGAGGCCGACTGCTTGAACGAGAGCGCGCGGCCGGCGGCGCTCACCACCGGCACGACGAACGGCGGCATGCGCTCGGTCACGATCATCATCGAGGCGCGCGTGGTGAGCGGGAAATCGTCGCCGGCCAGCGCGGCCAGGCGACCCGCCCAGGCGCCGGCGGCATTGACCACCGCGCCCGCGCGCCAGGTCCCGGCCGTCGTGGCGACGACCCAGGCGCCATGCCGCCAGTCCAGGCCCGTGACCGCCGCCCCCTCCACCACCTGCGCGCCGGCCGCCCGCGCCCGCGCGGCGAAAGCGTGCGTCGTGCGGTACGGGTCGGCGGCTCCGTCGCCATCGGCCACCAGCGCGCCGACGCAGTGCCCGGCGACCGCGGGCACGAGGCGGCGCAGCTCGTGCGCGTCGACCACGCGCTCGTGGTCGTAGCCGAGCCGGCGCACGGCCTGGGCGCGCCGCTCCAGGGCCGAGAGCTCCGCCGGGGTCTCGGCGACCTTCACCTGGCGGCACGCGGTGAACCCGCAGTCGTCGCCCACCAGCTCGCGGATGCCGTGCCAGTGCGCCATGCCCAGCACCGAGAGCGGCACCTCCGCGAGGTCGCGGCCGAGGGTGCGCACGCCGCCCGCGTTGATGCCCGAGGCGTGGCGCCCGACGTGACGGCGCTCGAGCACGACGACGCGCCGCCCGCGCAGCGCGAGCTGAAGGGCCGCCGAACAGCCGTGCAGGCCGCCGCCGACGACGATGGCGTCGGCCTCGCGCATCAGGCGCCCTCCCCGGGCTCGGCGAGCGCCGCGAGCTCGCCCAGCCGCACGGGCTTGAGCGGCGGGCGCACGCGGAAGGCGCCGGCCTGCGCGGGCGGCACGCCGAGCTCGGCCGCGATGGTGCCCGTGACGGTCGGGCCGCACAGGCGACCCTGGCAGGGCCCCATGCCGCAGCGCGTGAACGACTTCACCTGGTTCGGGCCGCGGCAGCCCAGCGCGACGGCCTCGCGGATGCGGCCGGCGGTGATGCTCTCGCAGCGGCACACGATGACGTCGTCGGGGGGCGCCAGGAGCTCGGGCGGCGGCGCGTAGAGCGCGTCGAGGAAGCCGCGGATGGCGCGATGCCGTGCGAGCGCCTCACGCGCGGGCCGGGCGAGGCGCTCGCGCTCCGGGACGGGAAGACGGCCCAGCGCGGTCGCCGCGCCGATCGCCGCCAGCCGGCCCTGGCACTCGGCCACGCGGGCCCCGCCGATCCCCCCGCAGTCGCCGGCCACCAGGATCGCCTCGACGTCGGTGGCGCCGAAGTCGTCCGTGCGCGGCCGAAAGCAGCGCTGCGCGTCGTCCCAGTCGTGGGCGCAGCCCAGCGCGAACGTCATGTGGGTGCTGGGGATCACGCCCTCGTGCAGCAGCAGGCCCTCGGCCGGCGCCTCGTTCCACGCCCCGTTGACGCGCCAGCGCACGCGCGCGATGCGCCCCTCGCCGACGGCCTCCACGGCCTCCACGCCGGTGACGCGGCGCACGTCCGCCTGGCGCAGCGCCGCGAGGTAGCCGAGCCCGCGCGCGAGGTAACGCCAGCCGCGCAGCATCCCGGCCGCGTTCGCGATCGCCGCCTCCGGCAGCCCTCCCCTTGCCGTGTCGAGGATGCCCGCCAGGCGCCCGCCCGCCGCCACCACCTCCGCGGCGAAGTGCAGGACGAGCGGACCGCTGCCCGCGATCCACACCCCGGGCGAGGGCAGCAGGCCGATGCTCTTGTGCAGGACCTGCGCCGCGCCCACCGTCATCACGCCCGGCAGCGTCCAGCCGCGGATCGGCACGGGCCGCTCCAGCGCGCCGACGGCCACAAGTATCCGGCTGCCTCGAAGGACGATGCTCTCTCGCCCGTCCGTGGCGAACACCCGGCCCTCGGGCTCCACCTGCCACACCTGGCGCGAGGCGAAATGCACCGCCCCGCAGTCGCGGAACGCCCGGACGAGCGCGAGGCCGTCCCGGTAGTCCGCGCCGAGCGCGGCCGCCCGCCCCTCGGCCTCGGCGCGCTCGACGGCGCGATAGATCTGCCCGCCGGGCGCGGGCTGCTCGTCGACGAGCGCGACCGAAAGGCCCAGGGAGCGGGCCTGCACGGCCGCCGCGAGACCCGCGGGCCCGCCGCCGACGACGACGAAGTCGAAATCGCGCTTCACAGTTCGCGCGCCCCTTCCTGCCGCCGGATGCGCATGCCGGGCCGCACGGTCACGAGGCAGCCCTGCTGCGAGGGCTCGTCGTCGATGACGAGCAGGCATTCGAAGCACGCGCCCATCATGCAGTAGGGCGCGCGCGGCTCGCCGGTGACGGGGGAGGCGCGCGTGCTGGCGAGGCCCGCGATGAGGGCCGCCGCCGCCGCGCTCGCGCCGCGCGGGACCACGACGGGGCGCCCCTCGACCTCGACCGTCACCGCATCCGCGGTCTCAGGCGGCTTCAGGAACATCGAATCGATTCGCATGGAAGGCCTTGAAGGGCTCGCCGAGCGCGCCGCCCGCGATCGCCTGCGCGAAGTCGCCGGCGTGCGCCGCGGCCAGGGTGATGCCGGAGTGGCAGATCGCCACGAACGCGCCCGGGCAGCGCTCGGAGCCGGCGTACACGGGGTGGTTGTCCGGCGTGAGCACGCGGATGCCGCCCCAGGTGCGGTTCAGGCGCGCCCGGGCGAGCTCGGGCAGGATGCGGATCGCCCGCGCCGCCATTCGCCCGCCCACGCCCACGGTGGTGCGGTCGTCGAAGCCCGTCTTCTCCTTCGACGAGCCGATGAGGATGGTGCCGTCGTCCGTCTGCCGGATGCCGCTGCCGGGGATCGGCAGGAAGGGGCGGAAGCGCTCGGTCACGAGGATCTGCCCGCGCTCGGCCCGCAGCGGCGCCGGCAGCCCCACCGCGCCGGCCAGGGGCCCGATGCCGTGGCCCGCGGCGAGCACCACGCGGCCGGCCTCGACCGTCCCGGCGGGCGTGTCCACCAGGAAGCGGCCGCCGCGCCAGGCCACCGACCTGGCCGGCGCGTCGGGCCGGTAGTGCGCCCCCTGCAGCCGCAGCGCCGCGTGCAGCGCCTTGAGCAGCAGCAGCGGGTTGCAGTGGCCGTCGTGCGGGCAGAAGGAGGCGCCCGTGACGTCGGGACCGAAGCGCACGCCGGGCATCAGCCGCTCGAGGGCCGGCCGCTCCAGCATCTCGGTGCCGTAGATGTCGGCCTGCGCGCGCAGCTGCTCCACCTTGCGGCGCCGCGCCTCGAAGTCGGCCTCCCCGAGGCAGTACACGAGCCCGCCGGTCTTGCGGTATTCGATCGCGACGCCGGTGAGCGCCTCGAGCGCGCCCGAAAAGCCCGGCCACAGGTCCGCGGAGCGCCGCGTCCAGCGCATGTACGCGGGCATGCCGTCGCCCTTGGACTGCACCCACACCAGCCCGAAGT
>JAKOWJ010000208.1 GCA_029781595.1 Pseudomonadota bacterium
TCGCCCGCGTAGATCCAGCCGGTGTCGATGCGCCAGAGCTCGGTGCGCGCCAGCGCGAGACCGGCGCTCGTCTCGATTACCCAGCGCTGGATCGCGACGTCGGTCGGGTGGTAGTCCTTCACCGCGCCCGACGACTTCACCTCGGCCAGCGTCCAGCCGTCGGGGCCGGGCAGCAGGACGTCGGCGCGCACCAGCAGGCCGTCGCGCTCGAAGGTGGCGTCGAAGAGCGGCCGCGGCGGCCGGGCGGCAAGCTGCTCGCGGGTGAGCCGCAGCGCCTCGGCGAGGTCGGGGCCGGGCGGGTCGATCAGCACGCCGCCAGGCACCAGCGCGCGCGCCGCCTCGCCCACCTCGTGGCCGTTGGCGAAGGCGAGCTGCATCGCGGTCGATTGCTCGCGGGCCTCGGGGTGGTACGCCTGCAGCCACAGGCGCTTGGGGCACTGGAGGTAGTCGAGCAGGCGCGACTTCGACAGGCCGGGCGGGCGGCGCGGCCCGCGTTGCCGTGTGCCGCGCTGCGGGTTGGCGGGCGAGTGTGTGCTCACCGTGGCGGCGGGCTCCAGGGCTCCCTCCTCGTCGGTCTCGTTTTATTCGCGATTATGTTTGCATCTTAGTACTTCCGGGAGTGCCGGAATCAGGCGGGGAAGCCCGATTGCGTGACGAACGGCAAGCCGCGCGGGCGGCGGCTGCGCCCCGGGCGCAGCGACGCGAGGCTGCGGTCGCGGATCACGCGGCGCCAGCGGTGGCCGGTGGTGATCACGCAGCCGTCGGGGCCGAGCACCGCGTAGAGGGTCGACGCCTCGACCGCCTTGCGCCAGGTGGCGCGCGGCTCGCGGCGCGCGACCTCGTCGAGCGCGGCGCGGTCGAAGGTGACGATCTCGGCGCCGCGGTGGTCGTGCTCGCGGCGGCCGTGGCGCAGCAGGCAGTCGAGCACTTCGAGGTCGATGCCGCGCTGGCGGGCGCGGATCAGGGCGTGGGGGGTGAGGGGGGTGGGGTCGGCGACGACGCGGGGTGTGAGGGGCATGGGGCGGCTCCGGCGGGTGGGGTAGGCCGGCTGATCGGGGGCGTGGGGCTCAGGGGGTGAGCCTGGGGACACTGGGCAGCTAACCCTCCTCGGCGGCGTTCGCGCGGACTGGCCTTTCGGGTCGGCTGTTTGCCGGCTTATCGAGGCTGGCGTGCGTGTCGATCGTTGGGCAGTCGGCGCGCGCACGTCCAGTCGTGGCCCGATATCCCAGAACAGGTATACAATGCGTCCGCGGGAAGTGCCCTCGGCAGAGAAGCCCCTTCATTGGGTGGCGAGGAGTCGCAAGGAACTGATGGCCTTGCCCTCGCGAGTGCAGTGCCACGTCGCCCTGGCGCTGCGGCTCGCGCAAGAGGGAGGACGAC
>JAKOWJ010000219.1 GCA_029781595.1 Pseudomonadota bacterium
GATGCGGCGGATATCGAGCCGCACCGAGGCGTAGAACTTCAGCGCGTTGCCGCCCGTCGTCGTCTCGGGGCTGCCGAACATGACGCCGATCTTCATGCGGATCTGGTTGATGAAGATGACCAGCGTGTTCGAGCGCTTGATGTTGGCGGTGAGCTTTCGCAGCGCCTGGCTCATGAGCCGCGCCTGCAGGCCCATCTGCGGCTCGCCCATCTCGCCCTCGATCTCGGCCTTGGGCGTGAGCGCGGCGACGGAGTCGACCACCACGCAGTCCACCGAGCCGGAACGCACGAGCATGTCCGCGATCTCCAGGGCCTGCTCGCCGTTGTCGGGCTGCGAGAGCAGGAGCTCGGAGGTGTCCACGCCCAGGCGCTGGGCGTACTGCGGGTCGAGCGCGTGCTCGGCGTCGATGAAGGCCGCGGTGCCGCCGCCCTTCTGGACGTTGGCGATGACCTGCAGGGTGAGCGTGGTCTTGCCGGAGGACTCCGGCCCGTAGATCTCCACGATGCGCCCGCGCGGCAGGCCGCCCACGCCCAGGGCCATGTCCAGGCCCAGCGAGCCGGTGGAGACGACCTCGATATCGCGGGCGACGTCCTGGTCGCCCATGCGCATGATGGAGCCCTTGCCGAACTGGCGCTCGATCTGCGTGAGCGCGGCCTGCAGGGCCTTGGCCTTGTTCTCGTCCATTTGCGGGGCTTCGGATTCCTTGGTGGCGATGACTTTGAGCATTGGAATTATCCCATATCGTTGAAGTTGAACTTTTTCCGCCCAGGGCCGGCCGCGCGCGCTAGCGCGTGCGCCGCACCAGCCCCGCCATCACACCGAAAATCTCCAGGCGCCCGCGGGGGCGAATGACGGGGAAGGCCTTGTTCGCGGGCTTCAGGACGAACGTGCCCTTTTCCCTGTCCAGGTATTTCACGGTGAATTCGTTGTCCACGATCGCCACGACGATGTCGCCGACGTTGGCGTTGGGTTGCTGCTCGACCACGATGAGGTCGCCGTCGTGGATGCCGGCGTCAATCATCGACTCGCCCTTCACGCGCACCAGGCTCGTCCGCGACGGCACCCGGATGAGGTAGTCGTCGATGGTGACCAGGTCGTAGCCGTCGGCGAGCGCCGGGTTGGGCAGGCCCGCCTGCACCGGATCGTGCGCGAGCCGCCGCTCGAAGAAGCGGGCGCCGGGCTTGAGCTGCCGGTCAGGGGTCCAGTCCAGGTAGCCGGCCTCCTCGAAGCGGCGCACGCACTCGGATACCCACGACTTGGCCGAGATCCCCCACAGGGTGGCGAGCACCGAGTAGGACGGGATGACCTTGTGCTCGGCGTAGTAGTCCTGGAGCTTCTCCAGGTACGCCGGGTCGAGGGGCTGCGAGTTCTTCAACGCCATGGGGCCGGGGCCGGTGCACAGAACGATTGTTCGGTAAGCTACAGAACGATCGTTCTGCTGTCAACCGCTTCCCCCGGCCGGGGGTGGCCTCCCCCTACGGCGCCCGGGTGGCGAGGGCCACCAGCCCCTCCAGCGCGGCGGCCACGGCCTGCGCGCGGATGGCCGCGCGGTCGCCGCCGAAGACCTCGAACCGCGAGCGCACCTCCCCGTCCAGCGACGCCCAGGCGAACCACACCAGCCCCACGGGCTTGGTGGGCGTGCCGCCGCCGGGCCCGGCGACGCCGGTGACCGCCACGGCCAGGTCGGCCTCGCTCTGGTGCAGGGTGCCCTGGGCCATCTCGCGCGCCGCGGCCTCCGAGACCGCGCCGTGCGCAAGGAGCGTCTCCTGGCGCACGCCCAGGACGTCCGTCTTGGCCGCGTTCGAGTAGGTGACGAAACCGCGGTCGAACCACGCGGAGCTGCCGGCCGTCCGCGTGATCGCCTCGCCCACGCCCCCGCCCGTGCACGACTCGGCGCAGGCCACGCGCAGGCCCGAGGCGGCACAGGCCTCCCCGAGACGGCGGGACAGTTCGTCGATCCCGTTCATGCGGCCTCCTCCGGCCGGCCCCGGTACCAGTACCGGTAGGCCGTCTCGAACCCGAACCGCCGGTACAGCGCGAGCGCCGGCGCGTTGCCCTCGTCCACCTGCAGGTAGGCGCGCGAGGCGCCCTGCCCGAGCCCCCAGCGCAGCAGCGCCGCCACGACGGCGCGCGCGTGACCGCGACCGCGGTGCGCCTCGCGCGTGACCACGTCGAAGAGCCCGACGTGCCCGTCCTCGAGGATGGCGAGTCCCGTGGCGAGCGTCTCGCCAGCCTCGGCCACGGCCACCGCGCGCATCGGCAGCGGCAGCGCCGACAGCCTCGCGAGGTGCGCCTCGCGGTGCGCCACCGGGGAGCCGCGCAGTTCGCCCACGCGGTCGAACCAGTCCGCCAGCGCCGGGGACGCCACCTCGGGCCCCGCCAGCGCCGCGGCGTCGACGCCGGCCACCTGCACCAGCGTCGGGCTGAACGACTCGTAGCCGCGCGCGGCGAGCGTCGTGTCGAGCGCGGGCGGGTCGGTGAGCCCGGACAGGCGGAAGATGGCCGGAAGGCCGCGCTCGCCGTAGACCCGCTCGCAGTGGTCGATCTTCGCCGCGAGCGGCAGGCGCGACGGATACACCGCGTTCACCGAGC
The DNA here is from genome assembly GCA_029781595.1 of Pseudomonadota bacterium. Taxonomy (GTDB): domain Bacteria; phylum Pseudomonadota; class Gammaproteobacteria; order Burkholderiales; family Usitatibacteraceae; genus FEB-7. The sequence goes on from JAKOWJ010000219.1 coordinate 2,593, forward strand.
GCGCCCGCTTCGCCTTGCCGGGCGAGAAGCGCAGGAGCCAGCCGTCGTACAGGAGCTGCCCGGGCGGCGCCGAGGAGTTGAGGGTGAGCTCCTCCAGCCGCCTCGCGTCGGTCACGGTCTCGCTCAGCCCGCCAGCCGCTTGCCCGTCACGGTGTCGAAGAAGTAGGCCTTGCCCGGGAGGATGGACGCCTCGAGCGACGAGCCGGCGAGGGGCGTCGCGTGGCCCTCGATCCGCACCACCAGCAGCGTGCCGTTGAACCCGGCGTGCAGGAGCGAATCCGCCCCGAGCGCCTCCACCGTGTCCACGCGAAGCCGGAAGCGCGGGCCCTCGCCTCCGGTGCCGGGAACGAAGTGCTCGGGACGAACGCCCACCGTCACCTGCTCGCCGGCGGTCGCGCGCAGCGCGGGCGGCAGCGGCACGACCAGACCCTCGCCCACGTCCACGCCGTCGCCGGCGCGCCGCCCCGGCATGAAGTTCATGGAAGGCGAGCCGATGAACCCGGCGACGAAGAGCGAGGCGGGGTCGTCGTAGACCTCCAGCGGGGCGCCGATCTGCTCGACCGTCCCGGCGTTGATGACGAGCATGCGGTTGGCGAGCGTCATGGCCTCGACCTGGTCGTGGGTCACGTACACGCTCGTGGTCGCGAGCTCGCGGTGCAGCTTCTGGATCTCCAGTCGCATCTGCACGCGCAGCTTCGCGTCCAGGTTGGAGAGCGGCTCGTCGAACAGGAACGCCGCGGGCTCGCGCACGATGGCCCGTCCCATCGCCACGCGCTGGCGCTGGCCGCCGGAGAGCTCCCGCGGCTTGCGCCTGAGGTAGGGCCCGAGCTCCAGGATGCCCGCCGCGCGCTGCACGCGCTTGTCGATGTCGTCCTTCGTGAACTTGCGGATCTTCAGGCCGTAGGCCATGTTGTCGTACACGCTCATGTGCGGGTAGAGCGCGTAGTTCTGGAACACCATGGCGATGTTGCGGTCCTTGGGCTCGACCTCGTTCACGCGCCGGCCGCCGATGCGGATCTCGCCGTCGGTGGTGGTCTCCAGCCCGGCGATCATGCGCAGGATCGTCGACTTGCCGCAGCCCGACGGGCCCACCATCACCACGAACTCGCCGTCGCCGATCGTGACGTCGGTCCGGTGGATGACCTCGGTCTTGCCGAAGCTCTTGGTCACGCCTTGAAGGACGATCTCCGCCATGTTCCTCGCTCTTTCCCCTCGCTTGGCTACTTCTCGGTCTCGACCAGGCCCTTCACGAACCACTTCTGCATGAGCATCACCACCGCCGCGGGCGGCAGCAGCGCGAGCATCGCGGTGGCCATGATGAGCTGCCACTCGTTCGAGGCGTCGCCGCCGGCGATCATGCGCTTGATGCCGATCACCACCGTGTACATCGACTCCTGGGCCGTGATGAGCAGCGGCCACAGGTACTGGTTCCAGCCGTAGATGAACAGGATCACGAAGAGCGCGGCGATGTGCGTCTTGGACAGCGGCAGCACCACGTCGAAGAAGAACCGCATGGGCCCGGCCCCGTCGATGCGGGCCGCCTCCGCCAGCTCGTCCGGGATCGTGAGGAAGAACTGCCGGAAGAGGAAGGTGGCCGTCGCCGAGGCGATGGCCGGCAGGATGAGCCCGGCGTAGGAGTCGAGCAGCCCCAGGTCGGAGGCCACCTTGAAGGTCGGGATGATCCGCACCTCGATCGGCAGCATCAGGGTGACGAATATCATCCAGAAGAAGAAGTTGCGCAGCGGGAAGCGGAAGTAGACGATCGCGAACGCCGAGAGGATCGAGATGAAGATCTTGCCCAGGGCGATCGACAGCGCCATGATCAGGCTGTTGACGAGCATGCGGCCCACCGGCGCCTTCGAGCCGCGCTCCGAGCCCGCCGTGAGCACCTGCTCGTAGTTGTCCTGCAGGTGCGAGCCGACCGTGAGCGGCATCGGCACCGACACGATCTCCTCGAAGGTTCGCGTCGAGGCGACGAACGTCACCCAAAGCGGGAAGGCGACCGCGATCACGCCGACGATGAGGATGAGGTGGGCGACGAAGTCGCGTACCGGCCTGTGCTCGACCATGGCGTGCCCTAGTACTGCACCTTGCGCTCGACGAAGCGGAACTGCACGACGGTGAGCGAGATGACGATGAACATGAGGATCACGGACTGCGCCGAGGAGCCGCCCAGGTCCGCGGCCTTCACCCCGTCGTAGTACACCTTGTAGACCAGGATCTCGGTGGCGTTGCCCGGCCCGCCCTGCGTGGTCGCGTCGATCACGCCGAAGGTGTCGAAGAAGGCGTAGACGATGTTGATCACCAGAAGGAAGAACGTGGTGGGCGAGAGCAGCGGGAAGACGATCGTCCAGAAGCGCCGGAAGGGTCCCGCGCCGTCGATGGCCGCCGCCTCGATGAGGGACTTCGGGATCGACTGCAGCCCCGCCAGGAAGAACAGGAAGTTGTAGCTGATCTGCTTCCAGGTCGAGGCGACCACCACCAGCAGCATCGCCTGCGGCGAGTGCATCATCCAGTTCCAGTCCAGGCCGATCCACTTGAGGTAGTAGGTCACGATGCCGATCGAGGGGGCGAACAGGAACGCCCACAGGATCCCGGCGATGGCCGGGGCGACCGCGTAGGGCCAGATGAGCAGCGTCTTGTAGACGAGCGCGCCGCGCACGACGGCGTTGGCCATCGTGGCGAGCAGCAGCGAGATCGCGATGCCGCTCGCCGCCACCAGGAAGCTGAACACGGCCGTCGTACGGAAGCTCGACAGGTAGTTCGTGTCGCGCAGCAGGTCGACGAAGTTCTGGAACCAGACGAACTGGGACTTCAGCCCGAACGCGTCCTGCAGCAGGAAGGAGTAGTACACCGCCTGCGCCGCCGGCCAGAAGAAGAAGATCACCGTGATGGCGATCTGCGGCGCCACGAGGACGTAGGGCAGCCAGGCCGACCGGAAGACGACGCGTTTTTCCATGGCGCTCGGGGGACGCGGACGAGAAAAGGGGCCGGCGACCGGCCCCTCTTCCCGTCCGGCGGCGCTACTTGTTGGCCGCCTGGAACTTGCGCAGGACCTCGTTGCCGCGCTTCACGGCCTCGTCGAGGGCCGTCTTCGCGTCCTTCTTGCCGGTGAACACGGCCTCGAGCTCCTCCTCGATGATGCCGCGGCCCTGCACGAAGTTGCCGAACCGCAGGCCCTTGGAGTTGGGCGTCGGCGGCTTGTTGGTGAGCATCTTCACCGCGACCTCGGCGCCGGGGTTCCTCTGGTAGAAGCCGTCCTTCTTGGCGAGGTCGTAGGCCGCGTACGTGATCGGCACGTAGCCGGTGTCCCGGTGCCACTCGTACTGGATCTCGGGGCGGGAGAGGAAGGCGAAGAACTTGGCCACGCCCTTGTAGGCGTTGTTGGTCTTGCCGCCCATCACCCAGAGCGAGGCCCCGCCGATGATCGCGTTCTGCGGGGCGCCCTTCACGTCGTCCCAGTACGGGATCTGCGTGACGGCCCAGTCGAACTTCGCGCCGCGGCGCACGTTGGCCTGGCCGCCGGTGCTCTCGGTCATCATGGCGCACTCGCCGCTCGTGAACTTGGCGCCGCCCTGGTTGGTGCGGCCGGCGTAGACGAACATGCCGCGCTTGGCGAGGTCGCCCAGCATCGCGATGTGGCGCACGTGCAGAGGCGTGTTGAACTTGAACTCGGTGTCGAGCCCGCCCATGCCGTTTTCCTTCGTGCCGATGGGCACGTTGTGCCAGGCCGAGAAGTTCTCGATGTGCACCCACGACGGCCAGGTCGTCGTGTAGGCGCACTTCTGTCCCGAGGCGTGGAGCTTCTCGGCGTCCGCGACGAATTCCTTCCAGGTGCGCGGGGGCTTGTCCGGGTCCAGGCCCGCCTTCTTGAAGGCGTCCTTGTTCCAGTAGAAGATCGCCGTGGAGCTGTTGAACGGGAACGAGAGCATGTTGCCCTTCGAGTCCGTGTAGTAGCCGGACACCGGCCCCAGGTAGGCCTTCGGGTTGAAGGGCTCGTCGGCGTCCTTCATGAGCTTGTAGACGGGGACGATGGCGCCCTTGGCCGACATCATCGTGGCGGTGCCGACCTCGAAGACCTGCACGATGTGCGGGGCGTTGCCCGCGCGGTAGGCGGCGATGGCCGCCGTCATCGACTCGGGGTAGCTGCCCTTGTAGCTCGGGACGATCTTGTAGGCGCTCTGGCTCGCGTTGAACTTGGAGGCGAGTTGGTTGACCTTGTCGCCGAGGGCGCCGCCCATCGAGTGCCACCATTGGATCTCGGTCTGCGCCTGGGCGCCGGTGGCGGCGAAGGCGGACGCAATCAGCGCGGCCAGCAGGGATTTGCGGGTCATTGAGGGTTTCTCCATGGAAGGGTGGGCCGATTGACCAGTTTCGCTTCCGGCCCGGGGCTTCTTCGCCGTCCCCGTGGCGGATCAGTCATCTTCGTCCCGAAATGTTACAACGCCGCGGCCCCGCGCGCCTTCCCATCTTGTGACGCAGCGCAACAACGACCGGGAAAGTCAGCCGCCGGAGAGGGCCGCCACCACCAGCAGCTCGTCCCCGGCCGCCAGCGCCGCGCCGAGCGAGCGCTCGGGCGCGCGGTTCACGAAGAGACGGATGTGCGGGCGCACGGCGCCCTGCTCGTCCACCATGCGGAAGCGGATGCCGGGGTAGCGCGCGTCGAGGTCCCGCAGCACGGCATCCACCGTCGCGCCCTGCGCCGCCACCTCCCGCCGGCCCGCCGTGTACGACTCGAGCGGGCTCGGCAGCAGGACCTTCACGCCGGGCACGCCGCCTCGACCGCGTACACGTGCGGCAGGTGCAGGCACAGGCAGTGCCATTGCGCGCCCTCGTCGAAGCTCGCCCACACCTCGCCGCTGGTGGTGCCGAAGTACAGGCCCACGGGGTCGAGCGGATCCGCGCCCATGGCCTGCCGCTTCACGGTGTGCCAGGCCTGCGCCCGCGGCAGGCCCTTGTCCAGCCGCCGCCAGGAGCGCCCGGCGTCGCGCGTGCCGTAGACGGCCGGCCGCCCCCCCACGGCCGTGCGCGGCCACACGGAGGTGCCGTCCATCGGGAAGACCCAGGCGGTGTCCGGGTCCCTGGGGTGAAGGACCATCGGGAACCCGATGTCGCCCACGGTCCTGGGCATGTTGCGGCCGATGCGCTGCCAGCGGTTCGCGCCACGGTCCAGCCGGTAGATGCCGCAGTGGTTCTGCTGGTAGACCACGTCGCGCACGGCCGGGTGGACGCGAAGGCAGTGCGGGTCGTGCCCGTAGGGCGCGTTCGGGTCGGGCAGGAACTCCGCGTCGCACCCCGCGTTGAGCGGCGTCCACGTGGCGCCGCGGTCGCGGGACTCGAACACGCCGCCCGCCGACAGGCCGATGTACAGGTGCGCCGGATCGAACGGATCGACGTTCACGGAGTGCAGGGTCGCGCCGTCCGGCGGCCCCTCGCCCGGCTCGCCGGTCCACCGCCGCCGGTCGGGGTGGTCGTTGAAGCCCGCCACCGGCGACCACGACTCGCCGCCGTCGTCCGAGGTGAACAGGCCCGGCGGAGAGGTTCCCGCGTACCAGCGCCCCGGCTCGTCCGCATGGCCGGGGGCCAGCCAGAAGACGTGGCCCACGCTCTCGCCCTGCCGGCCGGCCGGCGCGGGCGCGAAGGCGGGCGGCACGCGCGCCTCCCGCCAGGCGCGGCCGGCGTCGGTCGAGCGGAACACGGTGGGCCCGAGGTGGCCGGCGCGCACCGCGGCGACGAGCGTGCGGCCGTCGCGCGGATCCAGCACGGCATGGTGGACGATCTGGCCGAAGAAGCGCGGGGCGTCCATCGACCAGCGGCGCCGGTCGCGTCCCGACTTCAGGACGAAGAGCCCCTTGCGCGTGGCGACGAGGACGCGGATCCCGGCCATCTCGAAGACGGTGCCGGCCCGGGGCGGGGACTCGCCCGCCTCAGCCGTCCTTCTTGATGAAGGACCGCAGCGAGCCGAGCAGGCCCCGCTTCTCGTCCGCGGGCGCGGCGGCCGGCGGGGGCTCCTTGTGCACGACGTACTGGGGCTCGGCCCGCGGCTTGGGCGCCGCCGCCACGGGCGCGCGCTGGTTGAGCGCGGAGCGCTTGACGATCTCCACCCACTCGTTGGGCCGGCCGATGAAGTACTTGGCGAACTCCTCGACCGCCTTGTCGTTGAACTCCAGGGCCATCATCTGGAACACGTCGATGGTGAAGTCGCCGACGTTCTTGGCCATGATCTTCAGGCGCCCGGACTCGTGGTCGCCCTCGAATTTGGCCTGCACGCGGAAGTCGCACTTCACCTCGAAGATCTCGTGGGTGATGACCTTGCGCTGGTCGCGGTACTGCTCGCTCTTGTGCTCGATGTTGTACTGCCAGAGGGTGTCCCGGAACTTCTCCATCTCGTCCGGGCCCTTCTTGATGGTGAGCACCTTGTCCGAGGCGCAGCGCGTGGCGAGGTGCACCTCGCCGTAGTAGTCCTTGTCGATGAAGTGCTTGGAGCGGAAGTCGGCGAAGAAGTCCTTGAAGGTGAGGCCCGTGATGTCGCCGACCGTGGGCAGCTTGTAGGCGAACGGGCACGGCATCTGCACCACGTTGAGCTGCTTGCCCAGGTCGTTCATGTACAGGAACGCCCGTCGCAGCGCGTGGTCCACCGCCACGGCGTTGGCCCGGAGGCTCTCGGTCCGGTCGACATCCTGCGCCTTGAGGGCGTCTGCCTGCTTCTTCAGATCGTCCAGAAGTCCCACGCGATGCTCCTTCGCGGCCCTGCCGGGGCCGTCCGCGGGTGTTATCGTATCACCAGCCGCCGCCCGCCACGGCAAGCCCGATGAAAGCCATCCTCGCCCTGGACCAGGGCACGACCAGCTCGCGCGCCATCGTCTTCGACCGCGCCGGCGAGCCCGTCTGCGTCTCCCAGCAAGAATTCCGCCAGATTTTCCCCCGGCCCGGCTGGGTCGAGCACGACCCCCGGGAGATCTTCGCCAGCCAGCGGGACGTGGCCGCCCGGGCGCTGGCCGGCAGCGGCCTCGCCGCCAGCGACGTGGCGGCCGTCGGGATCACCAACCAGCGCGAGACCACGGTCCTGTGGGAACGGGCGACGGGCCGGCCGGTGGCCAACGCCATCGTTTGGCAGGACCGACGCACCGCGTCCCGATGTGACGCTCTCCGGCAGGCCGGGCACGAGGAGACCTTCCGGGCACGGACCGGCCTCGTGCTCGACCCCTACTTCGCCGGCACCAAGCTGGCATGGCTGCTGGACGAGGTGCCGGGGGCCCGCGCGCGGGCCGAGCGCGGCGAGCTCGCCTTCGGCACCGTCGACTCCTGGCTGGTCTGGCACCTCACCGGCGGCGAGAGCCACGTCACGGACGCGAGCAACGCCTCGCGCACCCTCCTCTTCGACATTCACGGCCTGGACTGGGACGAGGAGCTCCTCGCGATCCTGGGCATCCCGCGCGCGGTGCTGCCGCGCGTGGCCCGGCCGGGCGAGATCCTCGGCCGCACGCGATGCGAGGGCCTGCCGCCGGGCCTTCCCATCGCCGGCATGGCGGGCGACCAGCAGGCCGCGCTCTTCGGCCAGGCCTGCCACCGGCCGGGGCTCGCCAAGAACACCTACGGCACCGGCTGCTTCCTGCTCATGAACACCGGGGAGCGCGCCGCGGCCTCCCGCCACCGCCTGCTCACCACGGTGGCCTGGCACCGCGGGCCGGGCGCCCATTACGCGCTGGAAGGCGCCGTGTTCGTCGCGGGCGCGGCGGTGCAGTGGCTGCGCGACGGCCTGGGCATCATCGCCAGCGCGGCCGAGGTGGGGCCGCTCGCCGCCAGCGTGCCCGACTCCGGCGGCGTGCACTTCGTCCCGGCGCTCTCGGGGCTGGGATCGCCGCACTGGGACCCGCACGCCCGCGGCACGATCGTGGGTCTCACGCGCGGGTCGACCCGGGCGCACCTGGCCCGCGCCACGCTGGAGGCGATCGCCTACCAGAGCGCGGAGCTCCTCGAGGCCATGGCCGCCGACTCGGGCATCGCGCTGGCGGAGCTTCGCGTGGACGGCGGCGCGACGGCCAACGACCTGCTGATGCAGGTGCAGGCGGACGTCCTCGGCGTGCCCGTCGTCCGGCCGCGGGTGACGGAGACGACGGCGCTGGGCGCCGCCTACCTCGCCGGGCTGGCCGTGGGCTTCTGGTCCGGCGAGGAGGAGATCGCGGGCCTGTGGGCGCGCGAGCGCGTGTTCGAGCCGCAGGTGGGCCGGGACGAGGCGCACGCGCGACTGGCCCAGTGGCGCCGCGCCGTCGAGCGCGCCCGGGACTGGGCCCGCGACTAGGCGGCCGGGGGTTCGGCGCGCAGGAACGCGCCGCGGTAGTAGCGCAGCTCCTCGATGGACTCGTGGACGTCCGCGAGGGCCTCGTGGCGCGATTCCTTCACCACGCCGGCGAGGATGTCGGGCCGCCAGCGCCGCGCGAGCTCCTTGAGCGTCGACACGTCCACGATGCGGTAGTGCAGGTAGGCGTCGAAGGCGGGCATGTAGCGCGCCATGAAGCGCCGGTCCTGGTGCACGGTGTTGCCCGCGAGCGGCGCGACGCCCGGCGGCACGTGCTGCGCGAGGAACGCCACGATGGCCGCCTCGACCTGGGCCTCGGTGAACTTCGAGGCGCGCACCTTGTCGATCAGCCCGGAGCGCCCGTGCGTGCCCTTGTTCCAGGCGTCCATGGCGTCGAGGACCTCGTCGGGCTGGTGCACCACCCACACCGGCGCCTCCGCGACCGTGTTGAGCTCGCCGTCGGTCACGACGAGCGCCACCTCGAGGATGCGGTCGCGGTCCGGGACGAGCCCGGACATCTCCATGTCCACCCAGACGAGCGGTGCCTTTTCCTGTGCCATAGAATGCGGATTTGCCGGGGAGCCCGGGATTGTGTCACGGCGCGCCCCAGGACCCAAGCCACCTTGAACGATTTCGCCCGGATCTTCGTCGCCTTCGCGATCGCCGCGCTCGGCTGGCGCCTGTGGCTCCTGTACCGCCAGGCGCGCCACGTGGCGCGGCATCGCGACCGGGTCCCGCCCGACTTCGCCGCTCTGGTGCCCCCGGAAGCGCACGCCAAGGCGGCCGACTACACGCGCGACAAGGTCGCGGTGGCGGCCGTCGAGGCGGTGGCCGTCGAGGGCGCGCTGCTGCTCGGGCTGAGCGTCGGCGGGGGTCTCGCGGCGATCGACGGCGCGAGCCGCGCGCTGGCCGGCGAGGGCTACCTGCGCGACCTCGTCACCGTCTTCGCCTTCCTCGCGGCGGGCGCCCTCGCCTCGCTGCCCTTCGACGCGTGGCGCACCTTCCGCGTCGAGGCGCGCCACGGCTTCAACCACACCACGCCGGCCACCTTCGTCGCGGATCTCGCCAAGGGGCTCGCGCTCGCCGCCGCCCTGGGCACGCCGCTCGTGCTCGCGGTGTGCTGGTTCATCGAGGCGACCGGCGCGTGGTGGTGGGTGTGGGCCTGGGCCGCGTGGGTGGCCTTCACGCTCGCGCTCGTGGCCGTGTTCCCGCGCTGGATCGCCCCGCTGTTCAACCGCTTCACGCCGCTCGAGTCCGGCGAGCTTCGCGCGCGCATCGAGTCGCTGGTGGCGCGCTGCGGCTTCCGCGCGGAGGGCCTGTTCGTGATGGACGGATCGAAGCGATCGAGCCACGGCAACGCCTACTTCACCGGTTTCGGGCGCGCCAAGCGCATCGTCTTCTTCGACACGCTCGTCGAGCGCCTCACGCTCTCCGAGATCGAGGCGGTGCTCGCGCACGAGCTGGGGCACTACGCGCGGGGCCACATCCCGCGGCTGCTGGCGGTGCGCTTCGCGCTCGCCTTCGCCCTGCTCGCGCTGCTGGGCTACGCGGCCGGCCAGCCGGCCTTCGCGCAGGCCATGGGGCTCGCCACCCCGCTGCCGCCGGGCGCGCTGCTCGCCGCCTTCATGATGGTGGTGCCGGTCTTCACCTTTCCCTTCCAGCCGCTCGCGAGCCTGGTCTCGCGCCGGCAGGAATTCGAGGCGGACGAGTTCGCGGCGCGGCACGCCAGCGCCGAGGACCTCGTGAGCGCCCTGGGCAAGCTCTACCGCGACAACGCCGCGACGCTCACGCCCGACCCGCTGCACTCGCTCGTGTATGATTCCCATCCGCCCGCCGCGCTGCGCATCGCCCACCTGCGGCGCCTGGCCGGCCGCCCCGCCTGAGAGCCGCCCCCCGCCATGAACGAACTCGCCCGCAAGAAGTGCCTGCCCTGCGAGGGCGGCGTCGCCCCCCTCACCGACGAGCAGGTCGGCCCGCTCCTGCGGGGCCTGCCCGGCTGGACGCGCGAGGGCGACGCCATCGCCCGCACCTACCGCTTCGCGAACTACCACGAGACGGTGGCGTTCGTGAATGCGACGGCCTGGATCTCGCACCGGGAGGACCACCACCCGGAGCTCACGGTGGGCTACAACCAGTGCAGGGTGGCCTACTGGACGCACGCCATCGGCGGCCTGTCCGAGAACGACTTCATCTGCGCGGCCAAGATCGACGCGCTCTTCGACCTGTAGGGCGCGGCCGGGCGTGACGACGCGGCGCGAGCGCGAGCAGCAGGTCGTCGCCGAGGGGCGCGTGGTCGCCGACTTCGGCCGCGAGTTCCTCGTGGAACTCGCGGACCGGCGCCAGGTCGTGTGCACGCGCAAGGGAAAGCGCCAGGATGCCGCCTGCGGCGACTTCGTCGAGGTGCGCCTGACGGGCGCCGCGCAGGGCTCGATCGAGCGCGTGGGCACCCGCCGCAACATCCTCTACCGCTCCGACCAGTGGCGCGAGAAGACGCTCGCCGCCAACGTCGACCAGGCCATCATCCTGCTCTCGCCCCGGCCGGCCTACAGCGAGGCCTTCCTCAACCTGAGCCTGGTGGCCTGCGAGGCCGGCGGCATTCCGGCGATCGTCGCGCTCAACAAGTCGGACCTGCCCGAGCACGCCGAGGCAAGAAAGGGCCTGGAGCCGTGGGAGCGGATCGGCTACACGGTCATCTCCCTGTCCGCCAAGTTCGACCCGGCGCCCCTGCTGCCCCACCTGGAGCGCAAGATCTCGCTGCTGGTGGGACAGAGCGGCATGGGCAAGTCGCGCACCGTGAACGCGCTGGTGATGAACGAGGTGGCGCGCGTGGGCGAGATCTCCGCGAGCCTGGGCGTGGGCACGCACACGACGACCTTCTCCCGGATGTACCGCCTGGACCGGGACACGGCCATCGTCGACACGCCGGGGTTCCAGTCCTTCGGCCTGTTCCACCTCACGGAGCGGCAGATCGCCGAGGCGATGCCGGAGTTCCGGCCCCACCTGGGCGGGTGCAAGTTCAACGACTGCGCGCACCTCTCGGAGCCCGGCTGCGCCGTGATCGAGGCCGCGACGCGCGGCGACGTCTCCGCCGCGCGCCTGTCGTTCTACCAGGTGCTCATCGAGCAACACCGCGAGCTGCACGACCAGCACCCGGAGTGGACGCGCTAGCGCGCTAGCCGCCCGCCGGCGAGAGGGGGATCCGCCGCCGGCCGAACTGGCGCCGCGGGTCGAACGCCTCGAACCGGCCGGCCACCGCCGTGCCGCAGTCCGGGCAGCGGCCCTCGGGGGTGAGCCGGTATTCCTCGATCCGGTGCCAGTCGCGCCGCACCAGCACGCCGCCGCAGCCCGGGCAGGCCGTCGCGCCGCCCGCCGCGTCGTGGACGTTGCCGGTGTACGCGTACCGGATGCCCTCCGCGAGCGCGATGCGCCTCGCCCGCGAGAGCGTGGAGGCGGGCGTGGGCGGCAGGTCCTCCATGCGGTAGTCCGGGTGGAAGGCCGTGAAGTGCACGGGCACGTCCGCGCCGAGTTCGCGGCGGATCCAGCGGCACTCGGCCTCGATCTCGGCGTCCGAGTCGTTCTGCCCGGGGATGAGGAGCGTGGTGATCTCGAGCCACACGCGGGTCTCGTGCGCGAGGTAGGCCAGCGTGTCGAGCACCGGCGCCAGGCGCGAGGCCGTGAGCTTCGCGTAGAAGCCCTCCGTGAACGCCTTCAGATCCACGTTCGCCGCGTCCATCCGCGCGTAGAACTCGCGGCGCGGCGCGGCGTGCATGTAGCCGTTCGTGACGGCGACGGTCGCCACGCCCTCGGCCCGGCAGGCGTCGGCGACGTCCATGGCGTACTCGGCGAAGATGACCGGGTCGTTGTACGTGAAGGCGACGCTGCGCGCACCCGCCTCGCGCGCGGCGCGGGCGATCGCCCGGGGCGTGGCGCGGTCCATCGTGCGGTCCATGTCGCGGGACTTCGACAGGTCCCAGTTCTGGCAGAACCGGCACGCGAGATTGCAGCCGGCCGTGCCGAAGGAGAGTACCGGGGTGCCCGGGTAGAAGTGGTTCAGCGGCTTCTTCTCGATGGGGTCCAGGCAGAAGCCCGCCGACCGCCCGTAGGTGGTGAGCACCATCGCGTCGCCCGTGCGCGCGCGCACGAAGCAGGCGCCGCGCTGGCCCTCGTGCAGGCGGCAGTCGCGCGGGCACAGGTCGCACTGGATGCGCCCGTCTTCCAGTCTGTGCCACCACCGCGCGGCGTGGCGTTCCTCGGGACCGAACTCAGCGCGCGCCGTCATCGCCGTGCTTCTCCACGGTGTACCGCGTGAGGCGCAGCGCCGGGCTCCAGTGCCGGGCGGGCAGCCCCGCCTTGCGGCGCAGCGCCGACAGGAAGGCGAGCCCGTCCGGCAGGCTCTCCCACACCTGCGGCAGGAAGGTCGCCGCGAGGCCCTCGCACTCGAGGTACACGCCGTCCGTGCCCGGCCGCAGGGCCGCGACGGCCTCGGCTTCGCTCGCCGCCGCCACGATCGTGCGCGGCGAGAGCACCGAGACCTCCACGCTCACGTGCGCGAACTCCGCCACGCGCAGGGCCTCGAACCGCGGGTCCGAGAAGGCCGCCGCCCTCGCGTTGGCGCGCACGTCCTCGCCCAGCGGCCGGCGCGGGTCGATCGAGCCGATGCACCCGCGCAGCTCGCCGTGCCGGTGCAGCGTGACGAAGGTGGCGGCCGGCTGTGCGAGCCACGCGTCGCCGCGCTCCGGGGCCGCGCCGAGCCCCAGGCGCTCCGCGATCGCCTCGCGGGCCATCGCCACCAGCACCGCGCCGCGGCCGGCCGCCTCAGCCATGGCCCGACTCCGTCTCGCGGAAGGCGAACGCGCCGTAGCCGACCACCTGCTGCCGGCCGCCGGCCGTGTCGCCGGAATTGCGCAGGTCGACGAGCTCGGCCCGCAGGCCGCGCCGGCGGGCGAGCGCCAGCAGGCCGTTCACCGGCGCGCAGCCGCAGGCCTCGTCGCCCTCGAGCCCGCCGCGCAGGGCGACGATGGCCTCGGCGGTGTGCCCGTCGCGCTCCCGGGCCAGCGACTGCGGCAGGAAGTGCGACAGGTCGGAGCTCACCACGACGAGCGTCTCCTCGCCGCCCCAGGCCGTCTCGAGCAGGAGGGCCGCCTCCTCCGGCGTGGCCCCGCCCACGAGGACGGGCACGAGCGCGACGTCGCCCAGCGCGCGCTGCAGGAACGGCAGGTGCACCTCGAGGCTGTGCTCGAGCGCGTGTGGCCGGTCGTCTGCCACGACGAACGGCAGCGCCTCCAGGCGCGCCAGCATCTCGCGATCCAGGCGCACCTCTCCCAGCGGCGTGGCGAATGCGCTCGCGCGCGGCACGCAAGCGCCTCGCACCGGGACGCGGTGTACCGGCCCTGCCAGCACCACGCGGCGCACCCGGCCGCGAAGGGGCGCCACGAGCCGGTACGCGCTCGCGGCAACGGGACCGGAATACACGTAGCCCGCGTGCGGGGCGATGAGGGCCTTTGGCGGCCGGCCCGCCTTCGCCGTGGCGCCCGTCGCGCGCAGGTACCCGTCCACCGCCGCGGCGAGAGCCGCCGGCTCGGCCGGGTAGAAGGCGCCCGCCACGGCGGCGGGACGGATCGTGGGCATGTCGCACCTCCGCATGGAACGGAGATGGGGCCAGCCTAGCACTTCGGCAAGGGCGCCGGGGCGGCTACCCGAGGACGATCGGCACCTCGACGCGGCCGGCGCGATCGTGCCTTGCGCGCAGGATGAGCCGCGTCCCGCACGGCGCGCGCACCGTCCACTCGCACTGGCCGCGGTCCGCCGTCAGGCGCGGGTCCGGCAGGAAGGCCTGCAGCGTGACCTTGTTGGCGCGCCCCTCGAGCTGCTCGCCCTCCTGGCGGGGCTTGCCGGCGACGAGCTCGGCGCCCTCGGGCAGCTCGATCTCGTAGATTACCCCGCGGGTGATCCGGCGCTCGAGCGCGCGCTTGGTGGCGTAGGTGGGCAGGTAGCCCGTGTTCTGCACCGCGAGCCGCACGCGCCAGGCGCCCTCGCCCAGCGGCTCGGCCTGCGCGCGCAGCGGTTCCAGGCGAGGCGTGGTGAGCGCCTGCCAGACCAGCCAGTCCGGGAAGCGGCGCACCTCGCGCTCGAGGTACTTGGCCGGCGGGTTGCGGAAGGTCGCGAGCTTGTTCCAGCCGCCCAGCTCCACCGGGCCGAGCTGCGGGTGCTCGAAGGGGTACCAGTCCACGTAGCCCTGGCCGTCCAGCTCCCGGTCGCTCCAGGCGATGAGCTTGAGGTCGTCCTCCGGCGGGTGCTCCCGGTACCAGTCGATGTAGTGGTAGTCGGTGATGCCGGCCTCGCGCGCCGGCGCCCAGATCTCCACCGTCCAGAAGAACTGGCCCAGATGCTCGTAGATCCAGTCGAATCCTCCCGAGATCACCTGCTTCGGGTGGTACTTGAAGTCGTGGAAGATCGACAGGCACGGGTAGCCCGTGAAGGCGGACGCACGCTTGCCGAAGAGCTTGTAGAGCCACAGGTCCTCGGCGGGCATGTTGTCGTCCGGCTCGCCCGAGAACGGCCGCAGGATCACGCCGCTGTGGGTGTGGAAGCTCACGCCCATGCACAGGTTCGGGTGGCGGACGATGAAGTCCACGATGGCGCGCGTCTCCGGTTCCGAGACCGGGTACGGGCCGGCGCCCGCCTGCTGGTACTCCTGCCGCCACCCCGAGGGGAAGTTGCGGTTGAGGTCCAGGCCCTCGCGGTTGGGGTTCACCCGGATCTCCACCCCGTCGTAGGCGCGAAGGCGCCCTTCCGGCACCACCCGCCAGTACTGCCCGCCCGACTCGGCCGGATCGCGTGGCGTCATGAGCCGCGGCTCGTCCGGGTGCGCCTTGAACGGCCCGTTGGGGTCGGGGATGCGCATCGTGAGGATGCGCCCGTCGCCGTCGACGTCCTCGACGTCCAGGCCGTCGACGGCATCCTCGTCGAAGGGCCAGGGCCGCGTCGAGGAGCGGATGTGCTTCGGGCGGTCGGCGAGCGCCCATTCGGCGCCGTCGGGGTTCACGCGCGGGCAGACGTAGAGCGCGCGCGTGTCCAGGAGGCGGGTCACGTCCTCGCGCACGCCGTACGCGGTTTCCAGCACGTGCAGCAGGTGCAGGCAGGCGGTCGAGGCCGCGAGCTCTCCGGCGTGGATGTTGCCGTCGACCCACACCGCGGGCTTCGCGGTGTCCTCGCCCGTCTCGCGCCGCGTCGCGACGACGACCGGGATGTCGCGCCCCTCGTGGCTGCGGCCCAGGCACTCCAGGCGGAAGAGATCGGGCCGCCGCGCCTCGAAGGCGCGCAGCACGGCCATCAGTTCGTCGTAGCGGTGGAAGCGGTCGAAGGCGGGCTGCATGGCGGTCGCGGGCGGCGCAGGGGCGGCGGCCGCCTCGCGGCGGCGCTCGTCAGGTCGAGGGCAGGATCCGGTCCGGCAGCCAAAGGGCGATCTGCGGAACCGCGATCACCATGGCGAGCAGGAACAGCAGGATGGCCACGAAGGGCACGACCTCCCGGAAGATGCTGGCGAGGGGCACCTTGGCGGCGCCGGAGAGCACGAACAGGTTCAGGCCCACCGGCGGCGTGATGAGGGCGATCTCGATGTTGAAGATGAGCACGATGCCGTAGTGCACCGGGTCGATGCCGAGCTTCATGGCGATCGGCGCGAGGATGGGCGTGGTCATCACGTTCAGGGAGACGGCCTCCATGAACATGCCCAGCACGAACATGATCGCGCTCACCGCCACCAGGAACTGCCAGCCGTTGAGGTGGTAGTTCTCGATGAACTTGAAGATGAGCTGCGGCGCGTTGAGGAAGGTGAGCACCTTGGAAAGCAGCACCGCGCCGGCGATGATGGTGAAGATGTTGACCGTGGTGCGCGCCGTCTGCATCACCACGGGCCAGAGGTCGCGCACCCGCAGCGTCCGGTACACCCACAGCGCCACGATCGCCGAGTAGAGCGCGCAGGCCGTGGAGATCTCCGTCGCCGTGAGGTCGCCGGAGTAGAAGCCGTAGAGCACGAAGACCGGAAGCATCAGCACCCAGAAGGCGCGGCGCGCGGCGCCGAGCTTCGCGCCGAAGGACGCGAAGGGGTCCACCTGCTCGCGCTTCCAGCCCAGCCGGTCCGCCCGCCACACCACGAAGACGAGGAAGGCCAGCACGTTGAGCACGCCCGGCACGATGCCGGCGAAGAACATCCGGCCGACGGAGACGTTGACCATCGAGGCGTAGATGAGCATCGCGATGGACGGCGGGATGAGGATGGCCGTCGCGCCCGAGGCGGCGATGAGCGCCGCGGCGAACCCCTCGCGGTAGCCCTGCTTGCGCATGCCGGTCACGCCGATCTTGCCGATGGCCGCGGCGTCGGCCGCGCTCGAGCCCTGCACGCCGGCGAACAGGCCCGTGGCGACGACGCACGCGGCGCCCATGCCGCCGCGCAGGCGCCCGACCATGGCGCGCGCCAGGTCGAAGATGCGGTCGATGAGGCCGCCGGCCGACAGCAGCTCGGCGGCCAGCAGGAAGAACGGGATGGCGAGCAGCGTGAAGTGCTGCACGCTGTCCTGGAGCACGTCCGGGATGAAGGTGATGGGGGCCAGGCCCAGCGTGTAGAGCGTGACGACCGCGGCCACGATCAGCGCGAAGCCGATCGGCATGCCGATCACGATGAGCAGCAGCAGGATGACGAAGGGGACGGCGATCACGGCCTGCGGCCCCCCGCCGGCCGCCAGATGGCGTAGACCTCCACCGCGAGGTGGGCGATGGTGATCGCGAGGCCGACGGGCAGCGCGCCCAGCACCCAGGCCATCGGCACGTCGAAGAGCTCCTCGTCGGTGGCGCCGATCTCGATCTGCGAGCGCACGATCGACACGGCGCCCACCAGCATCAGGGCGATCACGGCCGCCGTCACCACGGCCGAGAGCGTCATCGCCACGCGCTGCCACTTCGGCGGGAAGCGCTGCAGGAACATGTCGGCGGCCACGTGCCCGCGTTCGGTGACGAGCGCGCCCATGCCCAGGAAGGTCATCCAGACGAGCATGAGCTCGGGCAGCTTCAGCACCCAGTCGCCGGTGGAGTGCCCGAGGTTGCGCGCCAGGATCGAGTAGAGGGTGATGAGCAGCGAGGCGATCAGGATCGCGCCCACCGCGGCGATCTCGGCGCGCGCCACCCACCGGACGGCGGGCGGGGAGTGCCCGCCGCCGTGGCTGGAAGCATCCATCGGGTGTGCGGCGCTAGCGCGTCCGGGACGTCACTTGGACGCGAGGATGGCGTCGACCGGCTCCTTGCCGAATTTCTCGCGCAGCTTGTCGTACGTCTTGGCCATGGCCGCGCGGAAGGCGTTGCGGGCGCCGGCGTCCTTGGCCGGGTCGCTCAGCTTGCCGCCCATCTTCTTCACCGTGGCCACGTGCCCGTCGGCGGCGGCCCACACGTCCTTGTCGTACTTCTTGGCGAGCTTGGCGGCGATCGAGTCCATGAGCTTGCGGTCGGCCTCGGGCAGCGCGTCGAACCACGCCTTGTTGGCGCACCAGAAGTAGGCGCCGTAGGACGGGATGATCATCACGTTGGGCGCGACCTCGTACATCTTCTCGTCGATGTAGGCGTCGAAGGTCGTGTACACGCCCGAGATCGTGCCCTGCTGCAGCGCCGAGTAGACCTCGTTCAGCGGGATCTTCACCGTGGAGGCGCCCATGCCCTTCAGGCCGTCGACGACCACCGGGTGGCCGGAGGTGCGGATCACCTGGCCCTTGAAGTCGGCCGGGGCGGTGATGAGCTTTTCCTTCGTGGCGATGACGAACGGGCCCTCGTCGAAGAAGGTGAGCACGTGGAAGCCGGCCTTCTCGAGGTCCTTGCGGACCATGTCGGAGCGCTTGCCGTGCAGGAACTCCTGGAACGCGTCGGCGTCGGCGAAGCCGAAGGGCATCTCCATGAGGTCGGCGTTCTTCGTGTAGGCGGTGTAGGCGCTGTTGGGCTCGTTCGTCATCTGCACGTTGCCGAGCTGCACGGCCTTCACGGCCTTGTCGCCGCTGTAGAGCTGGCCGCCGGGGTAGATCGTCGTCTTGTAGCGGCCGTTGGTCGCCTTCGCGAGTTCGTCGGCGAAGGCCTTGGTGAGCTCGCCACGCAGCGTGGTCGCGTTCACCTTCAGCGGGAATTTGATCTCGACCTGCGCCGAGGCGACGGGCGCGAACGCGCCGAGCGTGGTGGCCAGCGCGGCGGCCGCGAGGCCCGAAACGAGCTTCTTCAGCATGGGAACTCCTCCTCGTACAAGATGAATTGCGTTCTGACAGACAGAACAGTATTCTATTTTCGAGAGACTTTAGCTTCCGCCGTCCATCTCCGTCAATACGCCGAAACCGGTCGTGAAGAATGCCACCTCCCCTGCCGCGGAGCAACGCGTGGAGTCCGTCGAGCGCGCGCTGCAGATCCTCGACGCCGTGGGCGCCGCCGGCGGGCCCGTGCCCCTGGCCCAGCTGGCCGAGCGCACGGGCCTCTACAAGAGCACGCTGCTGCGCATCGCGGCCTCGCTCGAGCGCTTCGGCTACCTCGTCCGCCAGGCGGACGGCTGCTTCCGGCTGGGCCCCACCCTGTGGACGCTGGGCGCCCTCTACCGGCAGCACTTCGACATCGAGGAGACGGTGCGGCCGGAATTGCGCCGCCTCGTCGAGGCCACCCAGGAGACGGCGTCGTTCTACGTGCGCGAGGGGGACCTTCGCGTGTGCCTCTTCCGGCAGAACTCGCCCCGCGCGATGCGCCACCACCTCGAGGAGGGCATCCGCTTCCCCCTGGGCAAGGGCGCCAGCGGGCGAGTGCTGAGCGCCTTCTCGGCGCCGGCCCCCACCGAGGCCGAGGCCGCGATCGTCCAGCAGGGCCACTACTGCTCTCTCGGGGAGAGGGACCCGCACGTGGCGGCCATCGCCGTGCCCGTGTTCGACCGCGAGGACAGGCTGCGCGGGGCGCTGGCGGTCTCCGGGCTCATCACGCGCTTCGACGAGAAGTCGCGCCGGGCCGCGCTCCGGGCCCTGCGGGAAGGCGCGGCGCGCCTGCGCGCCAGCCTGCCGCTCGAATCCCGCTGAGGCGCGCGGCGCCTACCCGCCGGCGAGCGCCGCGGCGAGCAGGTAGGCGAGGAGCCACAGCGCGAGGCTGCGCCACAGCATGCCTTCCAGGCTCGCGAGCGCCTCCTCGCCCGGCGGCTCTCCCGTGCCGAGCGCGGGACGCTCGATGACGGACCCCGGCGCCGCGATGGCCTCGCCCAGGCGCACGCCCAGGGCGCCCGCCCCGCTCGCGAGGACGATGCCCTCCTCCGGCCGCAGCCACTGCGCCGCCTGCGAGCGCCAGCAGAAGAGCGCGTCCTCGAAGTCGCCGACGACCGCGAACACGAAGGCCGTCACGCGCTGCGGCACCCAGTCCAGCACCTCGAAGGCGCGGCCCGCGAACCAGCCGAACTCGCGCTCGCCCGTCTCCTGGCCCGCGTCCCACAGCCGGGCGGCGCGGCGCGTGAGCGGATACAGCACGGCGCCCAGCGGGCCGGGCAGCAGCAGGTACCAGAAGAGCAGTGCGAAGGTGCCCTGGTGCGCCTCGCGAAGCGCCTGCTCGGCCGCCAGGCGCACGGTGGTGCCCGCGTCGTCGGCGGGGGGCGCCTCGCCGAGCCACTGCGCCAGGCGGCGCGAGGCCGCGCCGGGGTCGCCGTCGCGCAGGTGCCGGTCGATCGCTCCCACGTGGCCGGTCGTGTGAAGGAACCTGAGGCTCGCGTACAGCACGGCCGCGTCCAGCGCGGCCAGCACGATGCCGTGCACGGACGCGGCGAGCGCGGCGGCCAGTCCCAGCGGAACCAGCACGACGGCGACGAGGACGGCGTAGGCGAAGATGCCCGAGTTGCGATCGCCCGCGTCCAGGCGCTTGGCGGTCGACAGGCACAGGCGCCCGTAGAACGCCTCCAGGGGCGGGCGTTCGCCCGGCGGGTAGGCGTACTGCGCCAGCAGGGCGGCGACGAGGGCGACGAGGATCATGGACGGATTCCGGAATCTGTGGCGATTATAGTTTCGGCGGCGGCGCTCCCGCGACCGGCGGGCCGGACCGGCAGGCCGGAGAGGGAGCCGCCGCGCGGCACCACAAAACGACCAAGGAGGAGAACCCCATGCCCAGGACCATCGCCGCGTTCGTCGCGGCCCTCGCCCTGTCGACCGCGGCCGCGGCGCAGGATTTCCCCAACCGCACCGTCACGCTCATCGCGCCGTTCCCGGCCGGCGGCCCGACGGACACCGTCGCCCGGCTCGTGGGCCAGTCCATGAGCAAGGCGCTGCGCCAGACGGTGATCATCGAGAACATCGGCGGCGCCGGCGGCACCATCGGATCGAAGCGCGCGGCGGCGGCCAAGCCGGACGGCTACACGGTCCTGCTCATGCACATCGGCATCGCGACGAGCGTCTCGCTCTACCGCAACCTCGGCTACAACCCGGTCACGGACCTCGAGCCCGTCGGCATCGTGACGACGGTGCCCATGGTGTTCATCGGCCGCAAGGACTTCCCGCCCGCCAGCATGAAGGAGCTCATCGCCTACGTGAAGGCGAACAAGGACAAGGTCACCTACGCCAACTCGGGCGTCGGTTCGGCCTCGCACCTGTGCGGCATGCTGTTCATGTCCGCCATCGGCACCGATCTCACCACCGTCCCCTACAAGGGCACGGGCCCCGCCATGACCGACCTCATCGGCGGGCAGGTCGACTTCCTGTGCGACCAGACCACCAACGCGACGCCCCAGATCAAGGGCGGCAAGGTGAAGGCCTACGCGGTCACGACGGCCCGGCGGGTGAAGGCCCTGGGCGACCTGCCCACCGTGCAGGAGTCGGGAATCGCCGGATACGAGGTCGGCGTCTGGAACGGGCTGTGGGTGCCCAAGGGCACGCCCAAGGCGGCCGTCGACAAGCTCACCGCGGCCCTGCGCGCCGCGCTCAAGGACCCGGCGGTGATCTCCAAGCTGGGCGACCTGGGCAGCGAGCCGGCGTCGGACCAGGAGGCGTCGCCCGAGGCGCTGGGCGCGCTGCTCAAGTCGGAAGTGGCTCGCTGGAGCCCGATCATCCGCAAGGCCGGCGTCTACGCGGACTGACGCCCGGCGCACGGGCGAAAAAAGCCCCGCCGGCTGGGCCGGCGGGGTCAACCGCTCTCGGAGGAGAAACTGCCGGCTCGCCAAGGGCTTGCCGACACTTCTCCTACAGCAGGGACCGTGCCACCCGGCCCTGCTGCGAAAAATCCCCTGCCGTCAGTGACTTGCACGCAGCCCCTGGCGAGCCCCCTCGCCGGATTGGCGCGCTGCTGGTGCACCGCAGCACCAGCGTGGGTCACCGCCCGCCGCTAGCGGGCGCGCCGGCCCCGCACTTCGGCGTAGTAGGCCTCCACGCGTTGCCTCTCGGCCTCGATGTCCTCGCCCACGGCCAGGCGCGGCCCGATGCGCACCGTGCGCGTGGCGTAGTCGAGGGCCACGAGCTGCAGCGGTACGCCCGCGCCCCGCGCGATGTGCAGGAACCCGGTCTTGAAGCGCTCGACCTTGCGGCGGGTGCCTTCCGGCGCGATCACGAGCATGCGCGCACCGTCCCCGCGGAAGGCGGCGATCGCCTCGCCCACCACGCCGTGGGCCGACGAGCGGTCCACGGGGATCCCGCCCATCCACCGCAGGAACGACGAGAACGGCCAGACGAACAGGGAGTGCTTGCCGAGGAAGGACAGGCGCAGGTCCAGCGCGAACATCGCCGCGGCGCCGTGGACGAAGTCCCAGTTCGACGTGTGCGGCGCGACGGCGACCACGAGCTTGGGCTCGTCCGGGAACCGCCCCTCGAATCGCCAGCCCGCCAGGCGCATGACCGTCCGCCCGATCCACCGCCAGGCGGCCGAGCCGCGCCGCGGCAGGGACGGCGGCACGATGGCCGCGAGGTCCGTCACGCGAAGAGCCGGGCTGCCGCGCGCAGGTCGACGTTGCCGCCGGACAGGATGACGCCGACGCGGGCGCCGCGCGTGTCGAGGCGGCCGGAGAGGACGCCGGCGGT
Organism: Pseudomonadota bacterium; assembly: GCA_029781595.1. GTDB lineage: Bacteria > Pseudomonadota > Gammaproteobacteria > Burkholderiales > Usitatibacteraceae > FEB-7. Next base: position 24,940 of record JAKOWJ010000219.1, read on the forward strand.
GGCCAGCGCCCCGGTGGGCTCCACCACGAGCTTCATGCGCTCCCACAGGAAGCGCATGGCCTCGACGATCTCCTCGTCGGTCACCGTGAGCATGTCGTGCACGTGCTCCAGCACCATCGGGAAGGTGATGCGGCCCAGCGACTGGGTGCGGGCGCCGTCGGCGATCGTCACCGGGTTGTCCACGCGCTGCAGCGAGCGCGTGCGGAAGGACCGCGTGGCGTCGTCGCCCGCCGCCGGCTCGACGCCGACGACCTTCACGCCGGGAGAGAGGTGGCGCGCGGCCACGGCGCAGCCCGACAGCAGCCCGCCGCCGCCGCAGCAGACGAAGAGCCAGTCCAGCGGGCCCGTCTCCTCGATGAGCTCCTTGGCCGCCGTGCCCTGCCCCGCGATCACGTGCGGGTGGTCGAACGGCGGGATGAGCGTGGCGCCGCGCTCGGTGGCCAGCCGGGCCGCGAAGGCCTCCCGGTCCTCGCCCGCGGCGCGGTCGTAGAGCACGACCTCGGCGCCGTATCCCCGCGTCGCGTCCATCTTGACCTCGGGCGCGTCGGCCGGCATCACGATGGCCGCCGGGATGCCCAGCAGGCGCCCGGCCAGCGCGACGGCCTGCGCGTGGTTGCCGGACGAGAACGCCACCACGCCGCGCCGCGCCTGATCCGGGGAGAGCCGCGAGAGGGCGTTGTAGGCGCCGCGGAACTTGAACGCGCCCATGCGCTGGAAGTTCTCGCACTTGAAGAACGCGCGGGTGCCGGTGAGAGAGTCGAAGGTGCCGGAGGTGGCCACCGGCGTGCGGTGCGCCACGCCCGCGATGCGCTCGGCGGCGGCGTCGACGTCGGCCCAGCCCACGAGGCCGGAAGCGAGATCGTCCATCGCGCTACTCGAGGGTGATGCGCCCGTCGATGGTCACGGCCAGCGCGAGGCCCTCGACCGTGAGGGTCACGCGTGCGGGCAGCGTCTCGGCGCCCTTGAGGCGCCCGTCGGCCAGGGCCTTCTCGATGGCCCCCTCGATCTCGCGCTGCGACTGCACCCCCACGCTCTTCAGGAACTTGCGGATGCTCATGTTCAGGGTATCGGGATTCATGCGCCTCTCCTAGCGGGAACGGGTGATCGCGGCGAGCGCGTCGCGCAGCGTGTCCTCGGGCAGCGCGTTGACGCTCTGGGCGAGGACGTCGGCCTCGGTGGCCACGGTGGCGGGCAGCGCACGGCTCTCCATGAGCGCCACGAACTGGGCGGCCGCCCCCGCCACGCGCAGGAGGTGGGCCCGCTCGGTCATGAGGATGTCCAGTTCCTTGCCCAGCATGAAGCTGCCGGTGGTCTCGCTCGCGTTCGTCATCGGTGCACCCGCCCGGATTTCCAGGCCGCCATTCTACCGCGCGCGGGCCTCACGCCGCCCGCGCGAGCGGCAGGTTCGCGAGGAGGTTCTGCGGCTTCAGGCGCAGCGTGCGGTCCTCGCCGCAGGCGAGGCCGAGGTACACGGGCAGGCCCGCGACGGCGGGCGCGGCGTCGGCCGGATCCTCGAAGCGCATCCGGAAGAGGGCCACGAGGCGCGCGCGCGCCTCCGGCGACACGGGCTCGCCGCGGTACAGCGCGTTGAGCAGCGCCGTGGACTCCGCGTCCAGCCCGACGTGCCAGCGCCACCGCTCGTCGTCGATTCGCGCCACCGGCTCGATGGCCACTCGCACGCCCACCAGGTGCGCCACCCAGCGCTCCAGCACGCGGGCCAGCGCCCGCGCGCCCTCCCGGGCCGGCGAGAGATCCAGGAGGAACGCGTGGCGCTCGTCGCGCAGGAAGTAGGCCGTCGCGTTGGCCGCGCCCATCACGTCGAGCGACGCCGGGGCGAGCGGCGTGTCCTGCTGGCGCAGCAGCCGGCCGACGGCGCCGAAGCCGCCCGTCTCGGCGTACGCCTCGATGGTGGTGGCGTCGGCCGCCAGCACCTGGCCGCCCTCCACGCTCACCCGCTGCCGGCGGAAGAAGAGCTCGCCCGCGCGGGCGAGCCAGGGATCGTCCGTCCCCTCGAGCAGCCCGCGCACGATGGCCTGCGCGAGGAGGTCGACGAACGGCGGCGCCACGTCGACCGCGGGCTGCCGGAACTGGGCGCAGTAGCACGCCTCCAGGCTGCCGGCGGCGAGCAGGCGGTCGCGGAAGTGCAGCCACGCCCGCCAGTTGTCGCGCGCGTCGGCATCCTCGACGCCCAGCAGGTCCGCGTCTGTCACGGCGAGGCGCGGCCGCTCCAGCAGGCGCGCGTGCAGGTGGCGCTCGCCGGGCCCGGCCTCGGGCGGCGGCAGGAGCTCCGGGCGGGCGAGCTGCAGGCGCAGGTACTCGTCGCCCGGCACGAGGCGCCCGTCGGCGTCGCGTTCCAGAAGGCGGTACCCGCTCGAAACCCAGAAGTCCTGCGGCATGCTAGCCCTGGACGCCCGCCCGGCCCACCATCCGCATGATCGTCTGCAGGCCCGTCGCGCAGTGGGTGGCCTGCCCGTCCCGGAAGACGTGGACGTCGAAGCGCGCGACGGTGATCGAGCGGCCGGCGCGCACCACCCGCCCGGCCGCCAGCAGCCGCTCGCCGTCGGCCGGCGCCATGAGGTTCACCTTGAACTCGACGGTGAGCACTCCCGCGTCCGCGGGGTAGAGCGTGAAGGCCGCGTAGCCCGCGGCGGAGTCGGCCACCGTCGCGACGATGCCGGCGTGGAAGAAGCCGTGCTGCTGCGAGAGCTCGGGCCGGAACCGGAGCCCGATGTCGACCCGGCCGGGCGCGATGCGCTCGAGCGTGGCGCCCAGGTGCGCCATGGCGCCCTGGCGCGCGAAGCTCTCCCGGGTCCGGCGCTCGAATCCGTCGTCGGCGGGCTCGAACGCCGCGACCGGCGCCTCGTCCACGGGCGACGCCTCAGGGCGCGCCGAGGACGGCGACCTCGGGCAGGGGGAAGCCGTTGAAGTTCGAGGCGTAGGCCGTCGTGTAGGCGCCGGCGTTCTTGATGAAGATGAAGTCGCCCTCCTGCAGGTCGGCGGGCAGCAGCTCGTCCCTCATCACCACGTCCACGGAGTCGCAGGTCGGGCCCGCCACGTTCCAGGCCACGGGCTCGCCGTCGCGGTCCGTGTACAGGTTGTAGCGCAGGCCCTCCGTGGTCTCGATCACGCCGCCGAAGACGCCGGCGTCCCAGTACATCCAGCGCTGGCCGTTGCGCGTGGCGGTGCCCACGACCCGGCAGATGAAGTAGCCCGCGTCCGAGACCATGAAGCGGCCCGGCTCCGCGATCACCTGGATCTCCGGCCCGAAGTGGCGCAGCTCCCGGTTGATCAGCTCGGCGATCGTCTCGATCGACGGGATGGGCTTCACGTGCCGCACCGGGAAGCCGCCGCCCAGGTTCAGCAGGCGCGGCCGCAGGCCCGCCTGGCGCATCGCCGCGAACACCTTGCGCGCCCGGTCCATGCCCACGCGCCAGTTCTCGGGGTTCAGGCACTGCGAGCCCACGTGGAAGGTGACGCCCGCCAGGTCGGCCCGGCAGTCCACCGCCGCCTCGATGAGCTCGGAGACGTCGTTCATGTGCGCGCCGAACTTGCCCGCCAGCGGCCAGTCGCTGCCGATGTTGGGCGCGTCGATGCGCAGGTAGAGCTTGGCGTCGGCCTTCACCGACTGCACCTTGCGGATCTCCTCGACCGAGTCCACGACGTACCACTCGACGCCCTTGGCGGCGGCGTACTCGAGGTAGGCGCGCGACTTCATCGGGTTGGAGTAAAAGATCTCGGCCACCGGCACGCCCAGCCCCAGCAGCAGGTCCAGCTCCGCGATGGAGGCGATCTCGAAGCCGGCCCCCTCCCGCATCAGGGCGCGCAGCACGCGCGGGTCGGGATTCGCCTTGACGGCGAAGTGCGGCCGCACCCTGGGCAGCGCCGCCCGGAACCGGCGCGCCTTGGCGCGCACGATGTCCAGGTCGACCAGGAGGACGGGCTTCTTGTAGGGGTGCCTGGCGAGGTACTGCTTCACGGCGCCGAAGTCCAGGCTGACCTCGGGGTGGGCGTCGAGGGGAAACTCCGGGTAGGGCCGGAGCTTCTTGACTACGGCTCGGGGCATCGATGTCTTTCGTGACGGGAGGTCGAGGCGATACGGGAACGCTGCGCCGCGATTTCGCGCGCGGCAGCCGCATTCCGGTAGTTCCTCGCTCCTGTCATGATGACCTCCTTCGCCTTCGTGCCGGTGCCCGGTCCCGTCCGCCGGGTGGCGGGGGCCGTGAAAAATGCGCGCAGTATAGGGCAAATCGGCGCCGGCGCCGCAAGTTTCGTCAAGGGGGCGCCGGAAGGCCGGCGGGTCGGCCCGGGCGGGACTACATCTTGGGCAGCGTGACGCCCTGCTGGCCCTGGTACTTGCCGCCGCGGTCGCGGTAGGAAGTCTCGCAGACCTCGTCGGACTCGAAGAAGATCACCTGCGCGCAGCCCTCCCCCGCGTAGATCTTGGCCGGCAGGGGCGTGGTGTTGGAGAACTCGAGCGTCACGTACCCCTCCCACTCCGGCTCGAACGGGGTCACGTTCACGATGATGCCGCAGCGCGCGTAGGTGCTCTTGCCCAGGCACACCGTGAGCACGTTGCGCGGGATGCGGAAGTACTCGACGGTGCGCGCCAGCGCGAACGAGTTGGGCGGGATGATGCACACGTCGCCCTGGAAGTCCACGAAGGACTTCTCGTCGAAGGCCTTGGGGTCGACGATGGTCGCGTTGATGTTGGTGAAGATCTTGAATTCGCGCGAGCAGCGGATGTCGTAGCCGTAGCTGGAGGTCCCGTAGGAGACGATGCGGCGCCCGTCCACCTGCCGCACCTGGCCCGGCTCGAAGGGCTCGATCATGCCGTGGCTCGCCGCCATCCGGCGGATCCACTTGTCGCTCTTGATGCTCATCGTCGTTCGCTCGCGGAGTCGGGCGGCGGGACCGTCCGCACGGACGCTCGCCCCGGTGTCCCTTGGTTGGCCGGTGGTCAGGTGTTCTGCACGACGATCTTCGGGAAGACGGACGTGCGGTCCTCCGCCTGGCGGGCAATGCGCGCGGCCACCTTGCGGGCGATGTCGCGGTAGATGCCCGCCACGGGGCCGTCGGGGTCCGCGACCACCGTGGGCTTGCCGCTGTCGGCCTGCTCGCGGATGCGGATGTCCAGCGGCAGACCGCCCAGGAACTCCACGCCGAAGTCCTGGCACATGCGCTCGCCGCCGCCCTGGCCGAAGATGTGCTCGGCGTGGCCGCACTTGGAGCAGACGTGGATGGCCATGTTCTCCACGATGCCCAGGATGGGGACGCCGACCTTCTCGAACATCTTCAGTCCCTTGCGCGCGTCGATCAGGGCGATGTCCTGGGGCGTGGTGACGATGACCGCGCCGGTGACGGGCACCTTCTGCGCCAGCGTGAGCTGGATGTCGCCCGTGCCGGGCGGCAGGTCCACCACCAGGTAGTCCAGGTCGCGCCAGCGCGTCTCGGTGAGCAGCTGCTCGAGCGCCTGCGTGACCATGGGGCCGCGCCAGACCATGGGGGTATCGGCCTCGATGAGGAAGCCCACGCTCATCGCCTGGATCCCGTGGCCCTCCATCGGCTCCATGGACTTGCCGTCCGCCGAGGTCGGCCGCCCCGTGATGCCGAGCATCGTCGGCTGGGACGGCCCGTAGATGTCCGCGTCCAGCATGCCGACCGTGGCCCCTTCCGCCGCCAGGGCCAGGGCGAGGTTCACCGCCGTGGTGCTCTTGCCGACCCCGCCCTTGCCGGAGGCCACGGCGATGATGTTCTTGATGCCGGGCACGAGCTTCACGCCGCGCTGGACGGCGTGGGAGACGATCTTCGACTGGACGTTCGCGCTCACCGCGGTCACGCCGGGCAGCGCCTTGAGCCGCTCCGTCACCTGGGCGCGGACCTTCTCCAGGACGCCGCGCGCGGGGTAGCCGAGCACGACGTCGAGCGAGACGCGGTCGCCCTCGACCTTCACGTTCTTCGCGCACCGGGCCTCGACGTAGTTGCGGCCGGTGACGGGGTCGATGAGCTCGGAGAGGGCGGCGAGGACTTCCTTGTCGGTGGTGGCCATGGCGGGGTTCGGCGTCCGGCGCGCGGACGCGTCCTGAAGTCGGGGGGAAGCGCGCAATTTTAAAGCAATTTGCTACAATCGACCTGACCCTGAATCGTCGAATTTTCCGCACTCGCCGCCGCTTCGCGCGTGCGCCCGAGCCGTCCGCCAACCTCACACAGGCTCGCCCACCGGCTTCATGCCCCGCAAGCTTTTCGTCACCACGGCGCTGCCCTACGCCAATGGCCCGTTCCACATCGGGCACATCATGGAGTACACGCAGGCCGACATCTGGGTGCGGTTCCAGCGGCTGCAGGGGCACAGGGTGCACTTCGTCTGCGCCGACGACACGCATGGCGCGCCCATCATGCTCAAGGCGGAGGCCGAGGGCCTCACCCCCGAGGCGCTCATCGCCCGCGTGGCCGAGTCCCACCGCAAGGACCTGGCGCGCTTCGGCGTGAGCTTCGACCACTTCCACTCCACGCACTCGGACGAGAACCGGGCCCTGGCCGGCGAGATCTTCGCCGCGCTCGGGGAGGCCGGCTTCATCGCCACGCGCACCATCGAGCAGTTCTTCGACCCCGTGAAGGGCATGTTCCTGCCCGACCGCTACATCAAGGGCGAGTGCCCGAAGTGCGGCACGGCGGACCAGTACGGCGACTCCTGCGAGAACTGCGGCGCGGTCTACGCGCCCACGGACCTGAAGAACCCCTTCTCCGCGCTCACGGGCGCCACGCCCGTGATGAAGAAGTCGGACCACTTCTTCTTCCGCCTCTCGGACCCGCGCTGCGTGGAGTTCCTCAAGAGCTGGACGCAGGACGGGCGCCTGCAGCCGGAGGTCGCCAACAAGGTGCGCGAGTGGCTGGACGGGGGCCTCAACGACTGGGACATCACGCGCGACGCCCCCTACTTCGGCATCGAGATCCCCGGCGCCAAGGGCAAGTACTTCTACGTGTGGCTGGACGCGCCCATCGGCTACCTCGCCTCGCTGAAGAGCTACCTCGAGAAGAAGGGCCTGGACTTCGCCAAGGTGCTGGCGGACCCGAAGCTCGAGCAGGTGCACTTCATCGGCAAGGACATCATCTACTTCCACACCCTCTTCTGGCCGGCGATGCTCAAGTTCGCCGGCCGCAAGGTCCCGGACAACGTCTTCGTGCACGGCTTCCTCACCCTCACCGGGGAGAAGCTCTCGAAGTCGCGCGGGGTCACGGTGAGCCCGCAGAAGTACGCCGAGCTGGGCCTGAACCCCGAGTGGCTGCGCTACTACCTCGCCGCCAAGCTCAACGCCCGCGTCGAGGACCTGGACTTCAACCCCGACGATTTCCTGGCGCGGGTCAACTCGGACCTCGTCGGCAAATACGTGAACATCGCGAGCCGGGCCGCGGGATTCATCACCAAGCGCTTCGGGGGCAGGCTCTCGGACGAGCCGCTGTCGGCCGGGCGCGAGCTCAAGCACAAGCTGCGCGGCAACGTGGCCGCCCCGGCGCCGGACAACGAGGAGCAGGTGCCCGCCATCCTCTTCGAGGTGCGCAGCTTCGCCGACCAGATCGCGGCGGACTACGACGCGCGCGAGTTCGGCAAGGCCATCCGGCAGGTGATGTTCCTGGCCGACCGCGTGAACCAGTACGTGGACGAGCAGAAGCCCTGGGAGATCGCCAAGGAGGCGGGCCAGGAGGCCGCGCTGCAGTGGTTCTGCACGCTCTACCTGGAGCTCTTCCGCATCCTCACCGTCTACCTGAAGCCCGTGCTGCCGAAGGTCGCCGAGGACGTGGAGGCCTTCCTCGGGCTGGCGAGGCCGCTCGCCTGGGACGACGTGGCGAGCCCGCTCAAGCCCGGCCACGTCGTGCAGCCCTACCGGCACCTGCTCTCGCGCATCGAGCCGAAGCAGATCGAGCAGCTCCTGGAGCCGCCCTCGGAGCAGAAGGCGGAATCGCCCAAGGCCCCGGCCGGCGAGGCGCCCGAATTCCGGCTCGAGCCCGTGGAGGCGCCCAAGCCCGCCCCCATCCTGCCGGTGGGCGAGACGATCTCCATCGACGACTTCGGCAAGATCGACCTGCGCGTGGCGCGCATCGTCGACGCGGAGCTGGTGCCCGACGCCGACAAGCTCCTCAAGCTCACGCTCGACATCGGCATCGACACGCGCACGGTCTTCGCGGGCATCCGCTCGGCCTACACCCCCAAGGACCTCGTGGGGCGCCTGACCGTGATGGTGGCCAACCTCGCGCCGCGCAAGATGCGCTTCGGCGAGTCGCAGGGCATGGTGCTCGCCGCGGGCGACGGCAGCTCGATCTACCTCCTCGCCCCCGATGCGGGCGCCACGCCGGGCATGCGAATCAAATGAGCGTCCGATGGATCGGACGCATGGCCAGGGCCTGAGATCGCACCGCCCGCGGGCGCCGATCATCGGCCGGGCACGCAAGGACGTCGGACCTACTCCAAGCGATGGCGGCTCGCCGAATTCCGCTCCACCCTCCACCGTACGCGACCGACCGCGAGACGCTCGAGCGCGAGGTCGTCGTGGAAGTGTTCCGGGCGAGCGGCCCGGGCGGGCAGCACGTGAACCGCACCGAGTCGGCGCTGCGCCTCGTGCACCCGCCCTCCGGGGTGGTGGTGATCGCCCAGGACTCCTCGTCTCAGCACCGCAACCGCGAGATCGCCTTCGAGCGCCTGGCCGAGCGCCTCGCGCGCCTGAACCACGTGCCGAAGAAGCGCGTCGCGACGCGCCCCACGCGCGCCTCGCGCGAGCGCCGCATCGTCACCAAGAAGCAGCGCGGCCAGACCAAGCGCGGCCGCGGGCGGGTGGCAAGCGATGAGTGAGCGCCTCGCGCGCCGCCTGCGCATCCGCGGGCTCGTGCAGGGTGTGGGCTTCCGCTACGCCCTCGCCCGCGAGGCCGGGCGCCTGGGGCTGGCCGGCTGGGTGCGCAACCGGCGCGACGGCAGCGTCGAGGCGGCGGTGGAAGGGCCCGCGGCGGCGGTCGAGGCCCTGGCCGCATGGGCGAGCCGCGGCCCGCCGTCGGCGCGCGTGGATTCGGTGGAGGCCGGGCCCGACGCCGGGGGCCACGCGGGCTTCGACCAGCGCCCCACCGGGTAGCTAGTACAGCACCTCGACGGCCGACTCGGAGAGCCACTCCGAGAGCGAGGCGAGCAGCGCGGAGGACACCTTCACCTTGTAGGCCTCCGGCAGGCGGATGTCGCACTCGCCCTGGGCGTTGCGGTAGCGGATCGCGACGGCGCAGCGCCCGCCCGTGTACGGCGCGAGGACGGCGCGCAGCCGCGCCGAGTCGGCCTGGCCGTTGATGGACAGGCGGATGGCGCGGGCGTACTGCGCGCGGATCTCCGCGAGGTCCATCAGCTTGTCGGCGGTGAAGCGGATGCCGCCCGAGAAGTCGTCCTGGGACACCCGCCCCTGGACCACGACCACCTGGTCCTCCTGGATCACGGCCCGCTTCTCGTGGAAGAGCTCGCCGAAGACCACGACCTCCACGCGCGCGCTGCCGTCATCGAGCGTGAGCACCGCCATGCGCCCGCGGCGCGAGTTGCGCATCGCCACCCCGTAGATCACGCCGGCGGCCATCTGCGGCTCATTGGCCGGGCGCAGGTCCGCGAGCGGCGTTCGCGCCACGCGGCGGATCTCCTCGCGCCACTGGCTGAAGGGGTGGCCGCTCAGGTAGAAGCCCAGGCTCTGCTTCTCGGCCAGCAGCCGCTCGCGCTCGGGCCAGTCCGGAACCCGCATGAGCTCGAAGGCCTCCGCCGTCGCCTCCTCCGCGCCGCCGAACAGGCTCGTCTGCGAGGCGAAGCGCTCCGCCTTCTCGGCCAGCTCCAGCGCCGCCCCGAGCGAGGCGAGCAGGCTCGCGCGATTGGGCTCGAGCGCGTCGAAGGCCCCCGCCTTCACGAGCGCCTCCATGGCGCGGCGGTTGACGATGCGCCGGTCCACCCGCCGGCAGAAGTCGCCCAGGTCGCGGAACGGGCCGCCGGCCTCGCGGGCCGCCACGATGTTGTCGATGGCCTGCTCGCCCGTGCCCTTGACCGCCCCCAGGCCGTAGCGCACGCGCTTCGCGTCCAGCGGGGCGAAGCGGTAGCCGCCCTGGTTCACGTCCGGGGGCAGCACCTCCAGGCCGTTGGCGCGCGCGTCGTCGAAGACGACCTGAACCTTGTCGGTGTCGTTCATCACCGCCGAGAGGTTGGCCGCGCAGAAGGCGGCCGCGTGGTGTGCCTTGAGGAAGGCCGTCTGGTAGGCCACCAGCGCGTAGGCCGCGGAGTGCGACTTGTTGAAGCCGTAGCCGGCGAACTTCTCCATCTGGTCGAAGAGCACCGTGGCCTTCGACGCCTCCAGACCGCCCCCGGTGGCGCCCTTGAGGAAGATCTCGCGCTGCTTGGCCATCTCCTCGGGCTTCTTCTTGCCCATGGCGCGGCGCAGCAGGTCGGCGCCCCCCAGCGTGTATCCGCCGATCACCTGGGCGATGGTCATGACGTGCTCCTGGTAGGTCATGACGCCGTAGGTGGGGTCGAGGATCTCCTTCAGGCGCGGGTCCAGGTACTCCCAGCGGCTGCGCCCGTGCTTGCGCTCGATGAACTCCGGGATGAGGTCCATGGGGCCCGGGCGGTAGAGCGCGTTCAACGCGATGAGGTCCTCCAGCCGGTCGGGCCTCGCCTTCATGATGAGGTCGCGCATGCCCCGCGATTCGAACTGGAAGATCGCCACAGTGTTGCCGGACGAGAACACCCTGTACGCGGCCGGGTCGTCCAGGGGGATCGCCTGGATGTCGAAGTCCGGATGGCCCATGGCCCGCACGTGGCGCTCGCACTCGGCGATGATGGTGAGCGTGGTGAGGCCCAGGAAGTCGAACTTCACCAGGCCCGCCTTCTCGACGTCGTCCTTGTCGAACTGGCTCACCGTGGCCGCGGAGCCCTCGGCGCAGTAGAGCGGCGTGAAGTCGGTGAGCTTGCCCGGGGCGATCAGCACGCCACCCGCGTGCATGCCGACGTTGCGCGTGAGGCCCTCGAGCGAGCGGGCCAGGCGCATGAGCCCCGCGACCTCCTCCTGCTCCTCGATCAGGGCCTTGAGCTGGGGCTCGGCCTCGATGGCCTTTTCCAGCGTGATCCCCAGCTCGAAGGGGATGAGCTTGGCGATGCGGTCGACCTCGCCGAAGCCCATGCCCAGCACGCGGCCGACGTCGCGCACCACGGCCTTGGCCGCCATCGTGCCGAAGGTGGCGATCTGCGAGACGCTCTGCGCGCCGTACTTGCCGCGCACGTACTCGATGACGCGGTCGCGCCCGTCCTGGCAGAAGTCGATGTCGAAGTCGGGCATCGACACGCGCTCGGGGTTGAGGAAGCGCTCGAAGAGCAGCTCGTAGCGCAGGGGATCCAGCCCCGTGATCCCCAGCGACCACGCCACGAGCGAGCCCGCGCCGGAGCCGCGCCCCGGCCCCACGGGCACGCCGTTCGACTTGGCCCAGTTGATGAAGTCCGCGACGATGAGGAAGTACCCGGGGAAGCCCATCTGCTCGATGGTGGCGACCTCGTAGTCCAGGCGCTCGAGGTAGCGCGGGCGCTCGCGGTCGCGCTGCGCGGCCTCGGGGAAGGCCGCGGCGAGGTGCGCCTCCAGCCCCTCGAGGGCGAGCGTGCGCAGGTACTGGCCCACGGGCTGGCCCCCGGGCGTCGGGAAGTCCGGCAGGCGCGTCTTGCCCAGCGTGAACTCGAAGGCGCACCGCCGCGCGATCTCGACGGTGTTCTCGAGGGCCTCGGGCAGGTCGGCGAACAGCTCGGCCATCTCGGCCTGCGTGCGGAAGTACTGCGAGGGCCGGAAGTCGCGCGGGCGGCGGGCATCGCCCAATACCCAGCCCTGCGCGATGCACACGCGCGCCTCGTGGGCGGTGAAGTCCTCGGCCCGCAGGAACTGCACCGGGTGCGTCGCCACGAGGGGCAGCCCCAGGCGCCCGGCGAGCGCGGCCGTGGCCCGCACGGCGCCCGAATCCCGGTCCGGGCCGGCGCGCTGCACCTCGAGGTAGTAGGCGCCGGGGAAGTCCCCGGCCCACTCTCGCGCCAGGGACTCCGCCCGCGCGGCATCGCCCGCCGCGAGGGCGGCCCCGACGTCGCCGCCTTCCGCGCCCGAGAGCACCAGCAGCCCCGGCAGGCCCTTGAGCCACTCGCGGCGCACCTCCGCGCGGCCGCGCCACTGGTTCTCGGCGTAGGCGCGGGTGAGGGTCTCGCACAGGGCCAGGTAGCCGGCACCGTCCCGGCAGAGCACGACGACGCGGTGGGGCTGGTCGCGGCTGCGCTCGTTGGTGAGGGCGAGGTCGCAGCCCACGATGGGCTGCACTCCCTTGGCCCGCGCCGCGAGGTAGAACTTCACGGCCCCGAAGAGGTTTCCCGCGTCCGTGATCGCCAGGGCCGGCATGCCGTCCGCGGCCGCGGCGGCCACCGCGTCGTCCACGCGCGCCATGCCGTCCACGATCGAGTACTCCGTGTGCAGGCGCAGGTGGACGAATCGGGGAGCGGGCATCGGGCGGGGCGCGAGGAGAATCGCCCCGAAATTCTACACCGCGGGCCCGGCCGGGCCGGCTCAGCGGCGGTCGGCGAAGAAGCGCCTGAGGACCGCCCCGCACTCCCGGCCGAGCACGCCGCCCTGGAAGGCGGTCTGGTGGTTGAGCCGCGCCTCGGCCGAGAGCGCCACGGCCCCGCCGCAGGCGCCGGTCTTGGGGTCGGGCGCGCCGAATACCACGCGCGCGAGCCGCGCATGCAGCATCGCGCCCACGCACATCGCGCAGGGCTCCAGGGTGACGAAGAGCTCGCAGCCCGGCAGGCGGTAGTTGCCGAGCCGCGTGGCCGCCTCGCGCAGTGCGACGATCTCGGCGTGGGCCGTGGGATCGGCGGCGCCGATGGGCCGGTTCCAGCCGCGGCCGATCACCTCGCCGTCCTTCACCACCACGGCGCCCACCGGCACCTCTCCCGCCGCCGCGCCCGCCTGCGCGAGCGCGAGCGCCTCGCGCATGTGGTCCTCGTCGGTGGGGGGCGCGCCGGTGGTCATGGAAGCCTCGTGAACGCGCATGCTACCGCGCGCCACGCCCGCCGCGCCCGCCTTTCAGGGCTTGACGGGAGCCGCGCGCCAGTCGCGGTACAGGTCGAGGTCGAACCCGTCGGGATAGAACAGGTAGCCGGGCGCATGGCCGGGCTGGTCCGTGACCCCGTACTGCCAGGTGATCTTCTTGGTCGCCCGGTCGATCACGACCACGCGGTGGCGCAGGTCGTCGGCCACCAGGATGTCCCCGGTGCCCGGCAGCTCGCGAGCGAGCGAGGGGTGGTCGAGCATGGCGTCGCCGGATTTCGCGTCGTACTGCCACAGGACCTTGCGCGTGCCCGGGTCGAAGATCACCACGCGGCCCGGCTTCACGAAGTCGGCCACGATGACGTGCCGGCCGTCGGCCGTGGGGAACGCGTCCGACGGATAGCGGATGTTGGGCGCCTTCACGCTCCACACCACCCGGCCCTCCCGGGTGATGCGCGAGATCCACGCCTCGCGGATCTCCGAGACCAGGATGTCTCCGCCCGGCAGGGGCGTGGCGCCGTTGGGCGAGGCGAGCCGGTGCGGCGGATCGTGCCGGCAGTCGCCGGGCTTGCCCCACTGCGTGGCGATGGCGTTGGTGGCCGGGTCGATGATGAGCACGCGGCAGTTGCGGATGTCGGCGGTGAGGAACTTGCCGTCGGAGAGCAGGTGCGCGTCGTCGGGGTAGTTGAGGAAGCCGGCCTTCGAGCCCTTCTGCTCGGGCACGCCGTAGGTCCAGACGAGCTCGCGCTTGTCGTAGTCCACGATGTGCACGTCGTAGTTGTCCTCCTCGCTCACCGCGAGGCGCCGGCCGTCCTCCGAGAAGTTCACGTCCTCGTTGCCGCTGTAGACCGTGAGGTTCGGCGAAGGGAATTCCCACACCACGCGCTTGTCGGGCGTGATCTCGATCAGGCGGTTGTTGCGGCGGTCGGCGATCACGATGGGCCACGGCAGGGGCTTGCCCCACGAGGCCACCGGCGCGGCGCGACTGCCCGTCACCGCCGGGACCGGCGGCAGCTCCACGCCGCTCGAGACGGCGCCGGCGCCCTTGGGGTCGTCGATCTTGCGCCCCACGAGCTCGGCAGGCGGCGAGGCGAGCGCGAGGCCCGCGGCCAGGGCGGACGTCGCGGCGAAGGCGAGTGTCCGGGTGGTACGCAGCGTGGTCGTGTTCATGCCCGCCAGCGTACTGGGGCGTCCCCTCCGGCATTTGATCGGCGGCAAGATCCGCGCGAGGATGCGGCCAGGAGGAGCGGACCGGTGATCTGGGGCGAGGAGCGGTTCGTCGGCGAGGACATGCCGGCCGCGCTCGAGGCGCGCATCGCGGCGGAGGCCGCGCGAATCGCCGCGAGCGCCTGGCTCGGCCTCGGTCCCGCCGCGGGCGGCCTTCGCTGGTCGGTGCGCGTCACGGCGGGCTCGGCCCGCCAGGCCGTCCTGCACCTCGACACGCTGGAAGGCGGGCCACGCGCGCCCGTCGGCCCCTTCCTCGTGGCCCGCCTGGTGTCCACGCCCCGCGACCCGGCGCTCGCCCGCCGCGACCGTGCCAGCCGCCACGCACCGGCCCGCCTGCAGGCCGGAGGCCGCCTGTCGCTGCTGTTGCAGGACTGGTACTTCGTGCCGGCAGGCTCCGCCCGGGAGAAGGACATCCTCCTGCCCCAATTCGTGCTGCTGCCCGAGGGATCCGAGGAAGCCGACCGCTGGATACTCGAGATCGGCGGCCTGGTCGTGCTCGAGGACGGACTGATCACGACGCCCGTCGCCGTCGACGTCGAGGCCGGGCGCATCGGGTGGTCGGGGCGCTCGGAGCTGTGGCACCCGTCCCGGGGCTTCGATTTCCCCGAGGAAGGCGGGCCCTTCGGCCAGGCCCCGCTGCGGCTGGTGGGCACGGCGGACCGGATGGCCCCGAACCCGCGCTCGGCGAAGGGCGCTTCGATCCGCCTGAAGGCGGCGAAGTACTACCTGTGCCCGCACTGCCGCAACCGCACGCGGGTGGTTCCCTTGCGCCTCGCGCCCGACGCGGAAGGGCGCACGCCCCCGTCGACCCTGCCGAAGGTGCTCGCGGACCGGCTGGATGCCTTCCATCCGGTGCGCTCCCTCTCCTACGACTTCCGCTGCGCCCGCTGTGAAAGGCCCGTGCGCGTCCTCTACGAGTGGTCGGAGATCGGCATGGGGGGCCCCTGGCATCCCGTCGTCACGGGCTTCGTCGAGACGGATGCCTAGCGGTGGCGGCCGTCGCCGGCCGCCCCGCGGCTACCGCGACAGCGCCACCAGCACCTCGTCGAGCATCTTCTTGGCGTCGCCGAAGAGCATGCGGTTGTTCTCCTTGTAGAAGAGCGGGTTGTCCACGCCCGCGTATCCCGAGGCCATCGAGCGCTTCATCACGATCGATGTCCGGGCCTTCCACACCTCGAGCACCGGCATGCCCGCGATGGGGCTCGCGGGATCGTCCTGCGCCGCCGGGTTCACGATGTCGTTGGCGCCGATGACCATCGAGACGTCCGTGTCGGGGAAGTCCTCGTTGATCTCGTCCATCTCCATCACGATGTCGTAGGGCACCTTGGCCTCGGCGAGCAGCACGTTCATGTGCCCGGGCATGCGGCCGGCCACCGGGTGGATGCCGAAGCGCACGTTCACGCCCTTCTCGCGCAGGAGCTTCGTGATCTCGTAGACGGTGTGCTGCGCCTGCGCCACCGCCATGCCGTAGCCCGGCACGATGATGACGTTCTTGGCCTCGCGCAGCATCTCCGCTGTCTCGGCGGCGCTGATCGGCGTCACCTCCCCGGCGGGCTCGCCCGCGCCCTTGGCCGCCGGCGCGCCGCCGCCGGTGCCGAAGCCGCCCGCGATCACGCTGATGAAGTTGCGGTTCATCGCCCGGCACATGATGTACGAGAGGATGGCGCCCGACGAGCCCACCAGCGCCCCCGTCACGATGAGCAGGTCGTTGGACAGCATGAAGCCCGTGGCCGCGGCCGCCCAGCCCGAGTAGCTGTTGAGCATGGACACCACCACCGGCATGTCCGCGCCGCCGATGGCCATCACCATGTGCACGCCGAAGAGCAGCGCGATCACCGTCATCACCACGAGCGGCGTCATGCCCGAGGCGATGTCGTGGGCGTGGATGAACTCGCGGCCGAACCAGATCACGACGAGCAGGCCAGCGAGGTTGAGCCAGTGGCGCCCCGGCAGCAGCACGGGCTTGCCGCCGATGCGGGCCGAGAGCTTTCCGAAGGCGATCACCGAGCCCGAGAAGGTCACGGCGCCGATGAGGATCCCCACGTAGATCTCCACCTCGTGGATCGTCTTCTCCACGCCCGTGAAGGCGACGGACGTGTCGATGTAGCTCGCGAAGCCCACGAGGCAGGCCGCCAGGCCCACCAGGCTGTGCATGATGGCCACCAGCTCGGGCATCTGCGTCATCTGCACGGCGCGGGCGGCATACAGGCCGATCGTGCCGCCGACGACCATCGCGCCGACGAGCCAGGGGATGCCGGCGCCGGTCACGCGCGGACCGAGGACGGTCGCGAGCACCGCGATCGTCATGCCGATCACGCCGTACAGGTTGCCGCGGCGCGAGGTCTCGGGGTTCGACAGGCCGCCGAGGCTGAGGATGAAGAGGATGGTGGCGCCGATGTAGGCGACGGTGACGAGGCTGGGATTCATGGTCGCTCTCCCCGGCCTACTTGCGGAACATAGCCAGCATGCGACGCGTCACCGCGAAGCCGCCGAACATGTTGATCGAGGTGAGCGCGATGCCCGCGACGGCGATCCAGCGGATCAGCTCGTCCGGGCGGCCGCCCCCCGACTCCGGCGGCGCGATCTGCACGAGCGCGCCGATGACGATGATGCTCGAGATCGCGTTGGTCACGCTCATGAGCGGCGTGTGCAGCGAGGGCGTGACGTTCCAGATCACCATGTAGCCCACGAAGCAGGCGAGCACGAACACCGTGAGGTGCCCCAGGAAGGCCGCGGGCGCGTAGGCGCCGACGAACGCGAAGGCGATCGCCCCGATTCCGAAGACCGTGGCGAGCGCCCCGGCCGACATGGGCTCGCCGGCGCCGTGGCCGTGCCCCTTGGCCGCGGGCGGCGCAGCCGCCGGCTTGGCGGCGGGCGGCGGCGCCGCCGGCAGCTTCGGCGGCGGGGCGGGCCAGGTCACGGCACCGTCCTTGATGACCGTGAGGCCGCGGATGGCGTCGTCCTCCATGTTCACGTTGATCACGCCGTCCTTGGTCTTGCACAGCTCCTCGGTCAGGCGCAGCAGGTTCGTCGAATAGAGTGTCGACGACTGCTTGGCGAGCCGGCTCGCGAGATCCGTGTAGCCGATGATGGTGACGCCGTGCCGGACCACCGCCTCGCCGGGCACCGTGAGCTCGCAGTTGCCGCCCTGCTCGCCCGCCATGTCGACGATCACGCTGCCCGGCTTCATGGTCTGCACCATGTCGGCCGTGATGAGCTTGGGCGCCGGCTTGCCCGGGATGAGCGCGGTGGTGATGATGATGTCGACCTCGCTCGCCTGCTTGGCGTACATCTCGCGCTGGGCCTTCTGGAAGCCCTCGCTCATCACCTTGGCGTAGCCGCCGCCGCCCGAGCCTTCCTCCTCGTAGTCGACCTTCACGAACTCGCCGCCCAGGCTCTTCACCTGGTCGGCGACCTCGGCGCGCGTGTCGTTGGCGCGCACGATGGCGCCCAGGTTCGCGGCCGTGCCGATGGCGGCGAGGCCCGCGACGCCGGCCCCCGCGATGAACACCTTGGCCGGCGGGACCTTGCCCGCGGCGGTGATCTGCCCGCTGAAGAACCGCCCGAAGGCATTGGCGGCCTCGATGACCGCGCGGTAGCCGCTGATGCCGGCCATGGAGGTGAGCGCGTCCATCTTCTGCGCGCGCGAGAGCTGGCGCGGCAGGCAGTCGATGGCGAGCACGGTGGCCTTCCTCGCGGCGAGCTGCTGCATCAGCTCGGGGTTCTGCGCCGGCCAGATGAAGCTCACGAGCGTCTGCCCCTCGCGGACGCGCGCAACCTCCTCGGCGTTCGGCCCGCGCACCTTGAAGACGATGTCCGCCCTCGACCAGAGCGCGGCGGCGTCGGGCACGATGTCCGCGCCGGCCGCGCGGTAGGTGTCGTCGCCGAAGTTGGCGGCCTCTCCCGCCCCGGACTCGACGAGGACGCCGAATCCGAGCTTCCTCAGCTTCTCGACCACGTCCGGCACCGTGGCCACCCGCTTCTCGCCCGCGAACGTCTCGCGCGGCACCCCGATCTGCAGCGACATGTGCGTCTCTCCCCCGAACGATGCTCAGCCTGTTGTCAAAGGCGCAAGGATACCCAATTCACTCCCACTCGATCGTCGCCGGCGGCTTGGACGAGACGTCGTAGACCACGCGGTTGATTCCCCGCACCTCGTTGATGATGCGGTTGGACACGCGCCCCAGCAGGTCGTAGGGCAGCTGCGCCCAGTGGGCCGTCATGAAGTCCGTCGTCTGGACCGCGCGCAGGGCCACCACGTGGTCGTAGGTGCGCCCGTCGCCCATCACGCCGACCGAGCGCACGGGCAGGAACACCGCGAAGGCCTGCGCGACCTTGTCGTACCAGGACGTGCCGCCGGCGTCCGTGGCGCGCCGCAGCTCCTCGATGAAGATGGCGTCCGCCCGCTGCAGGAGCGCCGCGTGCTCGGCCTTCACCTCGCCCAGGATGCGCACGCCCAGCCCCGGGCCGGGGAACGGGTGGCGGAAGACCATCTCGCGCGGCAGGCCCAGCTCGAGGCCGAGGGCGCGCACCTCGTCCTTGAAGAGCTCGCGCAGCGGCTCGAGCAGCTTCAGGTGCAGCGTCTCCGGGAGCCCCCCCACGTTGTGGTGGCTCTTGATGGTCACGGCCTTCTTGGTCTTGGCGCCCGCGGACTCGATCACGTCCGGGTAGATCGTGCCCTGCGCGAGCCACTTGGCGGCCGGCAGCTTCTTCGCCTCGGCCTGGAAGACCTCGACGAAGAGGCGGCCGATGATCTTGCGCTTCCGCTCGGGGTCCGCCACTCCCGCGAGCTCCCGGTAGAAGGTCTCCGAGGCGTTCACGCGGTCCACCTTCACGCCCATGTGCCGGGCGAAGGTGTCCATGACCTGGTCGCCCTCGTCCAGGCGCAGCAGCCCCGTGTCGACGAAGATGCAGGTGAGCTGGTCGCCGATGGCCTTGTGCAGGAGCGCGGCCGCGACCGCGGAGTCCACGCCGCCGGAAAGGCCCAGGATCACCTCCTCCCGGCCCACCTGCTCGCGGATGCGCGCCACGGCCTGCGGCACGAACTCTGGCATGTTCCAGTGCCGGTCGCACCCGCAGATGTCGTGCACGAAGCGCTCGTAGAGGGCCTGGCCCTGCTTCGTGTGCGTGACCTCGGGATGGAACTGCACCGCGTAGAAGCGCCGCGAGTCGTCGAACATGCCGGCGATGGGGCACGCGTCGTTCGAGGCCATCACCGCGAATCCCGGCGGCAGCTTCGTCACCTTGTCGCCGTGGCTCATCCACACGTCGAGCAGGCCGTGCCCTTCGGCGTTCACGCGGTCCTGGATGCCGTCGAGCAGCCGCGAGTGCCCGCGGGCGCGGATCTCGGCGTAGCCGAACTCGCGCACTTTCCCGTTCTCCACCTCGCCGCCGAGCTGCGCCGCCATCGTCTGCATGCCGTAGCAGATGCCGAGCACCGGGACGCCCGCCTCGAAGACGAACGGATCGGCCGCCGGCGGGGTGTCCCCGGTGACCGAGGCGTGGCTGCCGGACAGGATGATGCCCTTGGGCGCGAAGGCCCGGATGAAGGCCTCGCCCACGTCGTGCTCGTGCAGCTCGCAGTACACGCCGGCCTCGCGCACGCGCCGCGCGATGAGCTGGGCGACCTGGGAGCCGAAGTCGAGGATGAGGATCTTGTCCATGCGTCTTTCCTAAATGCCGAGCGGCGCCAGTGGCGCCGCCCGGGGTTCGCGCGTGGCCGGCATCCCGCGCCTAGTCGATGTGGTAGTTGGGGGCTTCCTTGGTGATCTGCACGTCGTGCACGTGCGACTCGCGCATGCCCGCGGACGTGATCTCCACGAAATCCGCGCGCCGCCGCATCTCCTCGATGGAGCGGCAACCCGTGTAGCCCATGCTCGCCCGCAGCCCGCCCATCAGCTGGTGGATGATCGCCGTGACGGGACCCTTGTAGGGCAGGCGCCCCTCGACGCCCTCGGGCACCAGCTTGTCGGCGTTCATGTCGCCTTCCTGGAAGTAGCGGTCGCTCGAGCCCTTCTGCATGGCGGCGAGCGAGCCCATGCCGCGGTAGGCCTTGTAGGAACGCCCCTGGTAGAGCTCGATCTCGCCGGGCGACTCCTCGGTGCCCGCGAAGAGGCTGCCCAGCATCACGCTGGAGGCCCCCGCGGCGATGGCCTTGGCGACGTCGCCCGAGAAGCGGATGCCGCCGTCGGCGATGCACGGCACGCCCGTGCCCTCGAGAGCCTCGGAGACGTGCTGGATGGCGGTGATCTGCGGCACGCCCACGCCGGCCACCACGCGCGTCGTGCAGATGGAACCGGGGCCGATGCCCACCTTGACGCCGTCGGCGCCGTGGTCGACCAGGGCCTTCGCGCCGTCGCGCGTGGCGATGTTGCCGCCGATGACCTGCATGCCCGGGTAGGTCTTCTTCACCCACCGCACGCGGTCGAGCACCCCCTGCGAGTGCCCGTGGGCCGTGTCCACGACGATCACGTCGGCGCCGGCCTCGACCAGGCGCGCCACGCGCTCCTCCGTGCCCTCGCCGACCCCGACGGCCGCGCCCACGCGCAGGCGCCCCTGCTGGTCCTTGCACGCGTTGGGGTGTTCCGAGGCCTTGAGGATGTCCTTCACCGTCATGAGGCCGCGCAGCTCCCAGTCGCCGTTGATCACCAGCACGCGCTCCAGGCGGTGGCGGTGCATGAGGGCCTTGGCCTCCTCGAGGCTCGCGCCCTCCTTCACGGTGACGAGCTTCTCGCGCGGGGTCATGATGTTCTTCACGGGCTGGTCGAGGTGGGTCTCGAACCGCAGGTCGCGGTTCGTGACGATGCCCACGACACGGCCGCCCTCGAGGACGGGCAGCCCGGAGATGTGGTGCTTGCGCGTGATGCCCAGGACCTCCCGCACGCTCATCGTCGGCGTGATGGAGATGGGTTCCTTCACCACGCCGCTCTCGAAGCGCTTGACCTTCGCGACCTCGTCGGCCTGCGCGGCCGGGGTCATGTTCTTGTGGACGATGCCGATGCCCCCTTCCTGGGCGAGGGCGATCGCCAGGCGCGATTCGGTCACCGTGTCCATGGCGGCGGACAGCAGCGGCAGGTTCAGCTGGATGGACCGCGTCAGCGCGGTGGCGAGGCTGACTTCGCGGGGCAGGACGGTGGAGTGGGCGGGAACGAGGAGGACGTCGTCGAACGTGAGCGCTTTCTGGATGACGCGCATGCTTTTTGCCTCGACACAAAAGTCGATTATACCGGCCTGCCTCGACGGCCAACAATCGCGCCGGCCGTGACGAGTTCGATTGACGCTGCGGTGCTTTCTCGGTAAGGTTCCGTAAATGCTTGAAAGATCACGGATTTGGGCCCTCGCCGCGCGAGGCCTGGCGATGGCCGGCCTGGCGCTCGCCGGCTGTGCGCTGGTCGAGCCGCCGCCGGCGCCCCCGCCGGCTCCCGCCCCGGCGCCGCCCGTTGCCACGCGTCCGGCCGTCGACCCGGCCGCCCTGGCGGAGGAGGCGCGGGCGCTGCTCGCGCAGGCCGAGACCGACATCCAGCGCGCCCGGTCCCGGCGGGCCCTCTGGTCCGGCGCCTGGCAGGCTCTCGTCGGCGCCCGCGCCGCGCTCTCCGGCGGCGACGCCGCCGAGTCGATCCGCCAGTCCCGCCGCGCGAGCGAACTCGCGCAGCTGGGGCTGGAGCAACTGGCCTATCCGGCCGTGAAGTCCGCGACAAGGAGCACGCCATGAAACGAACCATCGTCTCCGCCTGCCTGCTCGCGGCCTGCCTGCCGGCCGCGGCGCAGCTCTACAAGTGGGTCGACAAGGACGGCCGCGTGACCTACTCCGACCGTCCGCCGCCGGCGGCGCAGTCCAAGCAGCTCGATTTCGGCCCGCTGGGCTCTCCCGCGGCCGCCAAGAGCGCGATCGACAAGGACAAGGACCTCGAGAAGAACCGCCTCGAGGCGCGCAAGAAGGAGCAGGCCGCCGAGGACAAGGCGCGCAAGGCCCAGGTCGACGAGGAGAACTGCAAGCGCGCGCGGGCCTACCTGCAGACGGTGACGGCGGGCGGCCGCATCGCCACCTACGACGAGAAGGGCGAGCGCACGCTGCTCACCGACGAGCAGATCGAGCAGGAGCGCGTGAAGGCGCAGAAGGCCGTCGACGAGTCGTGCAAGTCCTCCTGACCTGAAGGCGGCAGCGCCCGGAAGAGGCGAAGGCAAACCCATGGTGGCGCACCGGTCGATCGTGGCAAGGCGGCTCCTGGCCGTCCTCGCGCCCGCGCTCGCGCTGCCCGCGGCCGCGATGGGGCTGGGAGAGATCACCCTGCATTCGCGCCTCGGCGAGCCGTTCGACGCCACGATCGTGCTCGTGCCGGGCCGGGAGAGCGCGCCGCGCCCGGACTGCTTCGGCGTCGGTCGTCCCCGCGCCGACGACCTGCCCGCCCTGCCGCCCGCGACCTTCGCGCTGGAGCCCGGCGAGGGCGCACCGAGACTTCGCATCCGCACCGCGATGCCGGTGGGCGAGCCGGCAGTGCGGCTGCGCCTCGTGGCCTCGTGCGACGGCCGGACTTCCGCCTCGCGCCATTACGACATCCTGCTCGATCCGCGGCCGCAGTCGCCGACGCCGGCCTTCCGCTCGGCGCCCGGCGACACGCTCGCCTCGCTCGCCCGGTCGATCTACCCGCGTGAGCGCCGCGCCCGGGCCGCCTACGTGACGGCGATCCGCGCGGCCAATCCCCCGCTCGCGCGCCTGGCCGCGGACGAGCCGATTCCGCCCGGCACGGCCGTGGCGCTGCCGGACCTGCGCGAATTCGCGAACCGTCTCGCCGCGCCCGGCGCGCCCTCGCCCAGCAGGGCACCGGCCGCGCCGCGCAATCCGCCGCGGGAGCGCGCGGCGCCCCCGGCCGCTTCGGAGGCGCCGGCAGGCACCCAGGCTCCGGCGCCCAAGAGCGCGCCGGCGCCGGTCGCCCCTCTCCCGTCCAGGCCGGCGCCGCCCGCGAAAGGCGCGCCCGCCAAGCCTGCCGCTCCCGCCGGAGGATTCGTGCTGCGCCTCTCCTCGTCGCCGGTGGACCTGAGCCGCAGCCGCGGCATCGACGACCGGCAACGCGCGGCGCTGCGCGAGCGGCTGCTGGTGCTCGACGCGGACGACCAGGTGGCGGCGCTGCTGTCCATGCGCCACAGCCTGAAGCAGCTCGAAGGCCGGGTCGCGGAACTGCAGCTCAAGCTCTCCCGCCTCCCGACCCTGCCGATTCCGGGCGAGCCTGCCGGAACCGCACCCCAGCCCGCGAAGCCCGGCGCAGCCGTTTCGCCCCTCGCTGCGCCCGGACCGGCGCCGGTGACCGCCGCAACCGAGTCCCGGCCCGCTTCGGCCACGCCCGCGGCGAATCCGCCGGCCCCGGTCGCGGCGAAACCGCCACCGGCGAAGCCGGCGGCCGCCCCACCGGAACCGTCGCCCGCGCCGGCCGCGCCCGCGCCGGACGGCCCGCCCAACTGGCTCTG